>NZ_JAGKJL010000062.1:0-49666 GCF_020329495.1 Bradyrhizobium australafricanum
AAACCAGCGGGATGCTTTGACCCATGTCGCTCCCGATTTGTGCGAGCAATTTGCAGAACCGGCGACCAAGCCGCTCATCCTTAAACTCGCATCCCGCAACTTCCCGATCAACCCACGTCTCGATACCAGTCGTCAATCGCTGAGCACGCGCCCCGGCACGTTCCTTCACCAAGCCCATCGAGCACCCCGCGCTTCCGAATCAGGTGCTCAACAACGAATCACAACAGATTCTACCGATTCAAGATTTCGCCCGCGGCGCCTCGCTCAAATCCGACGTCAAATGTGGGTAATTGAAAGCAGGCAAGCTGGCGTGGTGGTTGGCAATCGACAGCGATACCGCCACCTGGCAATTATCCTGCTTGCCGAGCTGCCCGCAATATTGCCGTGCAACTCCAACCGAATGTCGCCCCTGCTTGGGAAATCCGGTGTCATCGATGATCCAGGCTTCGATAGGGCCCTGGCGTTCAATCGCCGGCAGGACCATCTCGCGCACCTTGCCCAGCACCTTCTCATCCGACCAGGCGCCGCTGCCGACGAAATGCAGCAGCGATTGATGCTGGGCCGCCGTCCGCTCCGGAGCCGTCACCGCCGCCATCGGCTCCACGCTCTTGCGACCGCGACAGGCCATCAGGCCGACGCAATAGTCGCGCAGCGGCGCCTTCCGAGCAGCATGACCGATGACACTGGCAAGCCCTTCCAAATATGCCGCAAATCGCTTCTCGCTCGTCTTGGTGCCTCGCCCGCTCATGTCGGCCTCATCGGCTAATGGTCCATGCTGCAACCATCGCTGATTCTGGCCGGCTAGAGCCTGCGGTTTTGTGACTCAGTCAGACTAGGCGTACTTGGAATATCCTCATAAAAATAACGCGGCGAGCGTGCCAAGCACACCGAGCGCCAATCCGATCAGCGAACCTACCGTCGGCACGTCTCGAAACAGCAGAAGCGTGAGAATCGGTTCCACCACTAAAATTGCTCCCACCGATGTCGCGATGATGACCCAGATATTCTCAAGATACATGTAACCCAGTGCATATCCGAAGACGAGAAGGATGCCGCCGAACGCTATCAGCAGGAACATCGGCAGGAGAGTTGTCAAATCGCCGCCGTCCTTTCCGAACTGCTTTGAGGCAAACAACTCTGCAATGATCGAAAGCGCTTCTCCAAAGAAAATCGCGCCCACCGCTACAATCTTCAATGTTGAGCTCATCGCTTGACACATCGAAATTGCTGTCAAAGGTTGTTTCCAATCTGGGATCGGTCTCTGGCCTGCCTCAGACAGCAGGAAAACCCGACGCCCTCGAGCACCTCCGTTCGTCGCTTGTCGCAGGCGCTCAACGTTTGCCGAAAGCCGCCCGGCTCCCGAGACGCCTCGCGCGGATCACCGCTTTCGGTCCTGCGCGGCGGAGAGTGGTCAAACAGGGAGACGAGACCGCGCAGCTGAGCGGCTGTTAGCCGGAGCATCACGACCTAAGCTGCAATCTGCGCAGGAAGAGCGGAATACCCGTGGACAAAGTTGGACGCAATTCGCTCGGGTTCGCCGACAACCTTGATCTCCAGCCGCGCCTTCAAGATTTCTTCCCAGAGGATTTTCAACTGCAGCTCTGCAAGATGTCGCCCAACGCAGCGATGGATCCCGAATCCGAACGAAAGATGTTGCCGCACGTTCTTGCGGTCGATGACGAAGCTATCGGCATTCTCGATGACCTCGTCGTCCCGGTTACCAGAAATATACCACATGACGACCTTGTCGCCCTTCCTGATATGTTTCCCACCTACGATGATATCGGCCGTGGCGTTGCGGCGCATATGTGCGATGGGCGTTTGATACCGAATAATCTCGGACACGGCGCTTGAGACCAGCTTGGGATTATCGCGTAGCTTTTGCAGCTCGGAGGGATGCTGGTTCATGAACAGAAGACCGCCGGTAATCGAATTGCGCGTTGTATCATTTCCACCCACGATCAGAAGAATTAGATTGCCAAGAAATTCGCTCGGCTCCATGTGTCGAGTTGCAGGCGAGTGCGCCATCATTGAAATCAGGTCGAGACGCGGCTCGGCATTGATGCGCTCGTTCCAAAGCCGCGCGAAACACGCCAAGCACTCAGACAAGATCGCGCTTCGCTTGTCCCAGCTGTCGATGGGCTGGCCGGTTTTCGGAATTGCAACAGCCACATCCGACCAATAGGTCAAGAGCCGCCGATCCTCAAATGGAAAGTCGAATAGCGTAGCAAGCATCTGCGTCGTCAACTCGATGGAGACCCGATCCACCCAATTGAAGTCATCGTTGCGCGGCAAGCCGTCTAGAATCGTTCTGACGCGACGGCGGATCAAGCTTTCGAGCTTCGTCAGGTTTTCCGGCGCGACGATCGGACTTACAGTATCACGCTGCTCGCGATGCTTAGGAGGACCCATCTTGATGAAACTTTGCGTCCAGTGCTTGTCAGGCACGTCGGCGATGGTAACACCCCGCTCCGACGAGAATATCTTGTGATTGGTATCTACCTCTACGATATCGCGGTATTTCGTTAGCGACCAATATGGACCATAGAGGCTTTCTTGGCAGTAGTGGACGGGATCTTCCCTTCGCAGCCGCTCGAAGTAATCCCATATGCTATCGTCTTGAAAGCGCTTGGCTTCGCTCACATCCAGCTTGCTCAGCGGGACATTGGAGGCGTCGACGTCGACTCGAAAGTCCGCCAATTGCGTTTTCATGATCGTCTCCGCAGATTTTGCTCTCTCAAGAGATGAGGGATCCACAGATCGCGATCGATAGTTTCGAGCTGCCGTGGCGTGCCGGTTGCGAGCGGGTCGCTGCTCCAGCAGAGTATCGCAAAAACCGGACAGTCACCCCTACCATTTCCGGCAGGTAAGTATCGTATTGACTTCCTAACTCCGTCCGCTCCAGTGGGGCGATGAGAACCATCCGCGCTACGTAAGCGGTGCCTAATGCTCCAGCTAGTGGCTGCTCAAGCTATCAAACAGGACGCAATGCGACCGCAGCTCCCCCCTTCTTTAAGAGGTCAAAATGCGAAGTCTTCAGCTCCTAACGGCCGCACTCAATTCCTTGCTTGGCGCTGGATCGTGCGGTGACCACCGCCCGCGCTGATCCTGCCCACGAAAACGGTTACCGCCGCTCCGCCGGGAACAGCTAGTTTGTTCATCGGTATGCGACAAGGCTGCTTCATCCATCATCCTGACCAGCAACTTGCATTTGGGCGGGAGCTCTCGCGGACGATTGCCGTCGAGGGCTGCGATGATTGATCGTCCGCGCCATCACGTTCACATCGTCGGGGCCATTCGGGAGGCTATCGCTCCGCCTGACATAAAAAAGAGGGCCTCGGGTCCGCGCCGCCCGTCAAGAGGAAATACGAAGTCCCGATGGGGCGGGCGGGTCAGATGCTCGTTCCGCTTCGCCAGGATTGCGTAAGCGTCCCCACCGAGGTTACCGAGTCCAGCATCAAGTTGTGCGAAACGAAACTATGATGCCAATGACGGCCAACGGTACCAAGTGGCGGTCGTGGCGGAGAGGAGGAGTTGACGCGCCAGATCAGCCCCACCTTGGTTGAGCATTATCGAACTCAGCGCGTTGTTAGCGTTGAGGCAGGATCTTGGTCTAGGTCGTTTCGCCAAACGACCTATCCTGGATTTGCAATCCGTGAGAAGCAAGGCAAGCCGCTGCACACCAAATGCTGCGCTCTTTCTTTAATTCTCCGGCACCTGAAAGGACCAGACAGAATGATGGCATATCCCATGGTGTTACAAAGCTTACGCGCCGTCAATCCTGGTCGCAGGGTGTTGGAGATAACCACGACCGCAGGATGCATCGTCAGATGTTCATATTGCTCCCAGGACAAGTTCGCCGATCGTCAAAGACCTGTGTCTCTAGCGAAGCATCTTGGCCTGCACGATTTCGAGCGATGTTTGGCACGCGTGCCCACGGCTACCGACATCAGTTTTGCCGGCTACTCGGAGCCTTGGCTGCATCCGTCGTGCACCAGCATGGTTGAGCATGCTTACGCACGCGGCCATGACATCCGAATTTTCACGACCCTTGTCGGGATGAACGGGAGTGACGTCCGGCGCTTGCAAATGCTCCAGTTTAGGGCTTTCGTCGTCCATGTTCCTGATGACGGCAGTTACATGAACAGACGCCTCGTTGGAAAGTCCTATCTCAACGTCATGGGCCAACTTCTCGAGGCGAACATTCCCTCAATTCGATTCGTCGTGCTGGGCACAATCCATCCCGCTCTCGCCGACATCATTCCCGCTAAAAAGCTTGAGCGCTTGCGGCCACTGAGCAGCACGCGAGGATGTCTCGATCCGGATATCATCAAACCACGACGGCCGGTCATCGGAGCCTTGACATGTCTTGGCAAACAACAATATCGCAATATCCTTCTTCCAAACGGCGATGTTACTCTGTGCTGCATGGATTTCGAGCGGCGTCATGTCTTGGGCAATCTTTTGCGCGACGAGTACGAACATCTCTTTGAAGGAACAATCTTTCGCGAAGTCGTCGATCGCATGAACGGAATGGCTGGTTTTCTGCTCTGCAGGAGGTGCGAGTTTGCCAATTCGCAGACGTCAGGACGGCGTATGGACGCCGACCAACAAGCTTGACGGCAGGGCCACGCGACTGCGGTTGTCAAGAATTCACGTAGATCGCTACGTGCCGGAAATGGCCATACCAACGGGGAAACTCGCCTTGATCGGATATACGACTGCCACTAGGTGGATCAGAGACGCGCTCCAGCGAGGTGAACCAGTTGGGAGCCTGCTCTGTAGAGGGCCTCACGGGCGGCACGAAACCGCCGATGTTCAACAGGCGCCGCTGGAAGTGGTAGATCCTTTTCTGCAAGGTGGCCGAGGATGTAGGACGCCAACACACGGCCGAAGACGGTGCCGGGTGCAATCCCGCGTCCGTTATAGCCGCCGAAGGAGACGAGGTTACGGTCGAGCTTGTGAAAGCGCGGCAGGTGGTCGGAAGTCATGCCGATCATCCCGAACCAACCGGTTTCGAACTCAAGCTCATCGAGCTGCGGAAACAGCCTGCGAAGCGATCTGATCGCCCAGGCTCGGTGAACCAAGGCACCGATACCCTGTAAAGCGCCAACGCTGCCGAACACCAGACGGCCCGACCGATCGAAGCGAAACGAGGAAAGGACCGCGCTGGTGTCCCATGCTCCCTGCCGTTCGGGCAAGATTGAGGTCCTGAGACGATCTGACAGCGGCCGCGTGGCCAAATTGAAGTAAGGAAGACGGACCTGCGACCGAGGTCTGTTCCCGTAAGCGTCGGTGGCGACGACCACCCACTCAGCACGTACGGATCCCATTGCCGTGCCGACCCTCCAGCACAAACCCATGTCGCTGACTGTGAGAACCTCAGTCCGAGTGAATATCCTCGCGCCCGCTGCAAGCGCAAGGCGCGCCAAACCCCGCGCATAGGCCAGCGGCTGTATTGTACCGGCGCGCTTGTCTAGCATCGCGCCAGTATAGTTGCCTCCGCCAATCTTTCTGCGGGTCTCCTCCGCGTTAAGCACGACGACCGGAGCACCGCGCTTTTGCCACTGCTCGGCACGTATCTGGATTTCCTGCAAGCCCCTATGGCCGACCGCGCAATGCAGGGTCCCCGCGCGCTCAACTTCGCAGTCGACCACATCTCTCTCGATCAGTTCAAAAACCTCCTGCGGTGCTCCACCCAGCAATTCGATGAGCCGTTCGCCAAACGGAGGGCCAAGCGTACCCGAGAGCGTGTCGGGCATGACCCACATGCCCGCATTGACGAGCCCAACGTTGCGCCCAGAACCACCGAACCCAATTTCGTATGCCTCCAGCACGACGGCGCGCGCGCCAGCCTTCGCGAGGTGAATGGCTGCAGAGAGACCGGTGTATCCACCGCCGATCACGACGACATCAGCTCTCGCATCGCCCACAAGAGGACCCGTATTCGGCGGCGCGGGTGCCGTCAGTTCCCACAAGCCGTGCGATTTGGGATTGCCGTGCATCCGACGAACTCGTTCTGTCCATCATCATGAATGATCTCGACCTACACATCGTGGCTGGCGGCAATAGAAATCAACTCCAACATTATGCACTTGCTCTTCTAGGAGGCAAGTGTGTTGGCCAATTGCCGTGCTCCTCCCCTCTTTGTCGCCAACTTTATCTTGAGGGCAGCACGACCACGCAGCAGCACCTCGGAGAAGGCATTTGCAGACTCCCATTGATTCCCACATCTGGCGAGCCCACGTCAGGTTTTGGAAAGCTGAGGGTACTAGCGAGAGAACACGAGGGCGACACCAGCAGACGAGAGCATGGACCGATTCAACAATATCAACCCAGCCGATACCGGACCCGCTGCGTCCGAAGCAACGGTGGAGCAACCGCAACGGCAGCAAGCCGAATTTGAGCAGCACTTGGGAGAAGCGGGTCAGGCTGGCCCTATATATCCACACCGAGAGCTTTATGATGTCTCTGACGAAGACGATCGCCTGATCCAGGCAGCGTCCAGCGCTGCTCTCGAGCGAGGGCCACCGCCGGGTTCTACCACCGTGAGCATTTATGATCGCCGACTTCGCAAATTGGCCGAGTTGCTGAAGCAGTCAGGTAAATCGATTGCTGAGCTCAATGACGATACGTTGCTCGCTTATGCCAAGAAGCTGCTGCCAACGGACAAAATCATCGCTCCAGCATTGTTTATGGTCAGCCGCTACCGCGATCCTGACGCCCTCGCTACCGCAACACATTACCGTACTTCCAAGGAAGGTGAACGGCTCATCAGGGAGGCCGCTGAGGCAGGCTTCGGTCGAGCAATCGACGCGAAAACGGCCGGAAATTATGCTAGCAGTCTCCGGAAGCTAGCGGCAGCACTGCGCCCCCTGTCAATGGCTAAGCTCAGCGACAAAGCGCTGCTCGGTCATGCCAACGCATTGTTTCGGGATGACGATAAACTTGTCTACGCCTTGAACGGGCTCCGCAATTATCGCGCGATCATCGGGCCGAACAATTTGGGAGGACAGGCAGCCAGCTCGCGCCTGCCGACACAGCCAGCCGCCCATTCACCGCTGCAGGTTCTCGAGGAGCAGCCTTTTGGGAACGCTGCGGATCGGAGCGCATTGGCGGCTGACGGTTTCAATGCTCCGCAGGATTGGCATGAAATGGGTTTAGCCACTTATTCTCCCATCCAAAGTGTAGCCCAGGACATGCTTTTCGACGCCGCGGAGCGGAGCGGCGAGCTTACGCCTTCCAGCTTCGATGCATCGCTGCTTTGGCAGGGAATGCGCGATGCCGCTTCCTCGCCCGTGCAAAGTTTCGCTCAGGAACAGCATTTCGATGCCGCGGATCGCCAGAGCCTGCTGCCAGCCATGCCCTACGATGCATCGGCGTCTTGGCCGACGATGAGCTCCGCCGGCCACTCTAACCCGCAAAGTGTCGACGAGAATGAGCTTTTCCATGCCGTGAATCGAGAGGACGCGCTGCCAGGCACAACTTTCGATGCACCTGAACTGTGGCCGCCGCCAAGTTCAGTCGTCGCCTCGCCCATGCAAAGCTTCGCCCAGGAAGATCTTTTCGATGCCGCGGATCGGGAGGGCTCCGTGACCGCGGACCGTCTTGTTGTACCGGAGTTTTGGCGGGAAGTGGGCTCGCCTGACCGCCCAGGGATGCAAAGTGTCCGTGGGGAAGAGTTTTTCGATGTCCTCCCCTCACAGCCGAGCTCGCGGCCGCAGAATCCTGCCTCTGAAGAGTACCTTGCAGGGATGATGGACCAAGGCGGTGCTATCATCGCCACGAGGTCTCCCCCAGGCAGCGAAAGCTTTGATGCTTCCTGGGCCGTTCCAGACGACTTCTCCCACGGCAACCAGTCCGCGCCGGATATGATGCGCTCCAAACTGGGCCACTGGGGTCTGTTGCCCGACGCGGCACAGCGGGTACAGACCTACGACATTGCCGGTGAGCGCTATACGGCCGTGTTAGGACCGGGAGGGCGCAATGATGTTCAGCTTATCCATCTGCGGTCTCCCGCTGCCGGTGACACGTTTGATGTTTCATTCGCAGTGCCAAGGGACTTTTCCCATGGCACGCAGCTGGCGCCCGACATGATGCTATCCACCCTGGGCAAGTGGGACTTCTTGCCTAATGCGGAACATCCGATCATGAACTATGAGATTGGCGGCGAACGCTACACGGCTGTGTTGGGACCGAGCGGATCCAACGACGTTCAACTCATTCATCACCCCAAGTTCGCTTTGCTGGGTGATGCTGCGCTTTTGACGCCGACGCCTCTCGCGCATACGTACGGCGGCCTTCTACCCGGGTTTGATCCGCCCGCATCGCTCGAATTGCAAAAGGCGGCGGCAAACCCTCCAAAGCCGTCTGCGGCGCAGGCATCGGGCCATCAGCCGCTCCGGCAAGTGCCTGAAATCGGAGAGTTGTTCCCCCGCGACTGGAGGCACGGCCCCCAAGAGGCTTCGCCTGCCGTGATCGACATGCTCCAAAATCTAGGTCTTCTGCCGAGCGAGTATGTCCCAATGACACGATTTTTAATCCACGGTCAGCCCTACACGGCCGAAAGCCTGCCCGGAGGCCGCGTTCTTCTCTTCCATCGGCCACAATTTGGCTGAACGAGGTGCTCGGCGCCTCGGACAGCTGCTCAAGCCTTCCGAGCCTAGGTCGGAGCTTTCGCTTTCAGAGATGTTAGAACCGCATCCGAATGACAGCTTAACCAGTGAGCAAACCCCAATGCGGCCAGCGCCAACACGATTCTTAAGCTGAACGATTTCAATCGCCTTGTGCATCGCATTCGGCAGCTAACTTTCACGGTTTCTGACGCTAGGCTGAATGTCTTTGCAGGAACAGCTTCCTGTCGGATCACTTGGACCTCCGAGCGGTCGAAATTGGAAATCGAGGCCTGCTTCCGTCCTGCTCCGCCCGTCGTGTTCGTTTGACAACGTTCTATGCCAGAAGTCGGACATGGAGCCGCGAAGGTCAGAGCGTATCACGTAGTCTGCGTCTCTTCAGCAAGGGTGCCAGATGATATCTCATTGGCACGCCGATTGCTGAGAAGCCGACTGCTGAGAAGATGGCAGATGCGTGCCGCTCGGTTGGGTCGCCAGCAGTTCGCGGGCGTGAGCGGCCGTGAGCCTGGCAACGAAAGCGACCGCCCCTAATTCGAGAAGACCAGACAAATCATGCGCCGCGGTCACCCGCGAAAATGCAATCTCGCAATGCGAGCCTCCAACCGTCTGATATTGCGTAATGATTATGTTCCCAAGACGAATCCGCCGCATTTACGATCTGGAAGGATACCCCACTCTTCGTCAATGGCGCGCAGTCACCCGTATAGGCACCAAGGAGAATTTATGAACGCTTCCCCAGAGATGATCCCGTCAGAAGCCGACGTCGAGCCCGTCAGCGGGGATAACCTCTCCTCGTTGCTCGCCGAGATCCGAAGCCGTCGAAACACGTTCGCGGTCGCGCAACAAATTCCAGACGACATAATCGATGGCTTTAAACGAGTTGGCGTCTATCGAGCTATGGTCACCAAGCGTTTTGGCGGCGAGGAGCAAACGCCCGCCGCGTTTTGTCAGCTGATCGAGCGCATTTCCGAGGCGGATGGATCGGCCGGCTGGGTCGCCAGCTTCGGTGATGGGGCTTGCAATCTCGCTGCTCTTCCGGATGAAACGCTCGCCAAAGTCTACGCGAATGGACCCGATGTGGTGTACGCGGCTGCGCTTTTTCCGCTACAGTCCGCCAGACGCAGTGCCGGCGGATTTGTCGTGAACGGCGTGTGGCCATTTGCCAGCGGCTCGCCCGGGGCGGCTTTGATTGGCGTCGGCATCAGGGTGGAAGACGACCCTATCGGCGACCTTCCGCGTGTAGCCGTAGTGCCGGCCGAAAAGGTAACTATCCGCCCCAATTGGGACGTCATTGGGCTGCAGGGAACCGGCAGCCATGACTTAGTTATCGAAGATGTCGTCGTGCCGGAGGAATGGACCCTGATCCGCGGCGGCTCGCCGACAATCGACCGGCCGATCTACCGTTATCCATCAGTGACGTTCGCCGCCCAGGCGCATGCGATCGTTGGCGTCGGTATTGCGCGCTCCGCACTGAACGAGGTGATCGCTATGAGCAGGAACCGCGCCTCGATCACCGGAGCGCCTGTGATGGGAGAGCGGGGCTACATCCAACTAGAAGCGGCCAGAGCCGAGGCTATGCTGCGTTCCGCGCGGTCCTTCTTCTATGAGGCTACCGAGGAGCTGTGGAACGAGGCGCTCAATGACGCGGTAAATCCGAATACGGCGACGCTGATGCGGCTCGCCGCGACTAACGCCGCGCTCCAAAGCGCCGAGGTCTGTAAGATCGCGAGCCGTCTCGCCGGCACTGACTCGCTGTACACGACGAGCAATCTGGCGCGCGCGATGTGCGACAGCTTCGTGGTTGCTCAGCATGCGGCTTTGAACGAGGGGACACTTCAGCGTGCGGGCCAACTCCTGCTCGGAGGTGCAGTGCAGCCAGGTTTTCCTTGATGTGGTTCATCCGGGAGCATTTTCGCACGAATAGCTGCGAAGGAAGGGCCACGAGCCATCAAACGGCCAACGCCGGAGCAGCGGTTTCTCCGCTCGCTCCGATCTCGCTATCTTCAGGACCGGGACCCCGCTGTCGTGGCGGGTATTCGCTCGGTATCTTGAGCGACTGCAACAAGCTCGAGCAACTCGATGAGCGTCGCGGAAAAGACGGCCAGAAACAATCTGGCCGTCTCTCATGATCGATATTATTCGTGTCGTGGCTTGCGAAGATGCCCGCACGGTTAAAGGATCGAGGTTTCGAAGCGCATCCCCGTCCCTGTGTTCTTTCGTTTACCAGATGAACTTTGCGCCATCCGGCAGTTCACAGATGAATTCGCCCTGGTTCACGAGTTCGGTGGTCCCGACGACAAGCTTTGAGGCCCGCACCGTGAGCTTACCTTCGCGGCTGAGGCTATGGCGAATGTATTCGGTCACCGCATGTCCGGAGCTGTCCACCGTTTGGTGCGCATTGGCGAAGCTGATGCCGTTCTGCGGGGTCACCCTGAATGCATTGATGACCAGGCCGGCCTGTGTCGCCGAAGCTGGCTTGCCACCCTCCGCGGCAGCACAGCGACTCATGTCCAGGATGAGCTTCACGTTCTTGCCGGCCTGCAGGGCATTGAGCACCTCAGTGTATTTCGGCGAGGGCTCATCGGCTCTCGCCATCGTGCTCACACTCATGGCCGAAAGCAAAGAGAGCAGGATCGCCAGCCCTTTGCCAATAAACTTCATATGCTCTTCTCCCTCGATAAGTACCACAGATCACACGTGGCAAGATGCCGTGCTCGCAAACTGTTTGGTGGAAACCAGACATCAAGCGCACGCGCGCCTGCGAGGAAAACAACCTGTCGCAACCAGGCGCAAGTGGTTGTGGTGGCTATCCCTACCTCACAACCTCGTAGGTCAGGTTTGTTAAAGCGGCCCATCCTCGTGCGACATCGCTGGAACGATTTGATCAAGTAGCAGCCGCTCGGAAACCACAAACGGCAAGCGGTCGCGCTGATCCAATGGAGACTAACGATCGCGACGATGCGGTTCCACGCGCGCGTAACGGACGATTTCCAACGAACATTTGGAGCAGCCACATCTGCCTGCTTGTCCACGTTGATACCTGGGGCTCCCTGCCACTCAGACGACAGACAACAATGAAGCGAATCTGGCGTCGCGCAGTGAAAAAGCTCTTCAAGGCCCAATTTCGGCCTCGTCACAAATGGCAGACAGCACAAAGCAGCGCCGATTTGTGATCCGTCGATTAGCGTCGCTTCCACCTGGCTCAGCGCTCGCCTCACTGAACTGAATTCAGCCGGTGACCGTCAAACCGACACTCACCGTCTGGTCCGTCAGCTTCTCGAAAGCTGCACCTGCAACAGTCTACACTAATAGCCGGCACTCGAGGGAAGAGAGAAATGAATGTTGAACCATGGAACGCTACATACACTCCCTTTGAGCTTCAGGACGTGCTGGAGCAGCCACATCGGACGGACCGGCAGCCAGACGAGCTGAGCGCACAAACCAGCACACCGGCATCCGGCTCGGAGGATCAGGCAAGCTTTGAGCAGCCGCTAGATGATTTGGATCCAGATGAATTGAATTCGGTCTACCCTGCCTCCTTGGCGGCAAATAATACGACTGCTACGTCCTCGACCGCGCCGAACGAGAGCTCCCCGGAAACCGGCCCCTATCCAGCCACATTATTTATCAGTGCGCGCGCTCAACTTGCCGCGACGCTGACAGGCGCCACGCTTGAAGCGCTCAGAAACGAGATCGACCTCGCCGCGCATCAATCAGCACGTTGGTCGCCGGCGACCGCAGCTCCCGCCGATCGGGACCTTGTATTCGATGACGTGGCGGGGTCGTCATATGTCACACTGCGGCGCTTTCAGAATCAGGACAACGATTGCAAGCCGCGCGCGGAAGAAAAAACGAGAGCAATCTCGCATATCCGTAACACGGCTCGGGATCATTCTTCCGTTGGAGATCCTCTGGAGCGATATACTATGGACCGGGCGCGGCAAGCCGGATGGCATATGCGCGGCAAGACAGCAGCATCTCCTTTCGTGTCGCTGGTGAGGATCCCTCAAAACTGCTTGTTTCGCGCGACCACTGGGCGAGAGCCATCGCCAACAATGCGAACACGCTGCACACCTACACCGTCCCGAAGTCCGCGGTCTGGACGCCCGACGATGTGCTGAGCAGTATCGGGCTTGGAATGAACGCTGAGGACCAGGACACCATCGATGGGGACGTGGATCTGATGTGCTCGCTGGGCAGAACGCCAACCCGAGAGACCGAACGATTGTTTCTAGGCGGCAACCTCGACGATTACCGGACGGACAGCGCGGCAAATCCGTACAAGCGCGATGGCGCTGATTAGGTACTTGCTAAGCACGCGCTGCAGCGGTGTCCTCGTTCATTCACAAAGGCACCTCCCTTAAGGACGAGTTGAAGGACGCGCGCAGGCTTCACGAACAATAGCTTGAGCAGCCTGCGCCTCGAGCTATCAAATGCCTCAATCGGCGCCGTTATGAGAGCGAACTCGACACCCGGAGCCCATTCAACTCGCTCTTCCAAGTGATTCTTTGGCGGTGCTCATTCGTGTTTTTCGGCTATTGCCTGACATCGATCCAATCGCCGCGATCACATTCGTCACCGAGCTCGCGGCTTGAGCCGGTGAAAACTCCGCCTCTACCCATGGGCGGCTTGGCCTGACGCGGAGGCGTTCAACCAGAAGACCGGTGGACGCGACCGCATGGCCAGCGCACTAAAAGCTGCATCACCCATGGTATGGCAGGCGGCGGCGAGCGCCGCGCCTATCCGCCGCTTGAATGCATTCCATCAAAACAATTGATTTTTCCGATCCTGCCCGAAGCCCCCATAGTCGGCCGCAGTTTTGGAGCAGCATTCAGGAACGTGGTGTGACAGTCGACCCTCTCTTCAATCCTTTGCCAGTCAATTCGACTTGGCAACCGCGCCTCTGCACCCACGACGTTAAGCTCTATGCATCAGATCTGCTCATCTGGCAGCCGGCCGTAGTCCGCCTGCCAATCGCCACGTGTGAGGCAACCAGGCAATCTCATGCTCGCGCGCGTTATGGCTTGCCTTAACGCGCAGCGAGAACGACCGACTCACGCTATCGCTGCGGCTGAAGCTGAAGCTGCACATCGCAGAATTTTGGAGAGGCGAAATGCTCACAACCTTCGAAAACACGAGAGCGACAGCGACCCACAAGGCTATGACCGTGTTCAAACTGTGTCGCGACCGAGTCAAGACGCGCACAAGATGGAGGGTACTCGTAACCAACTGTTAAAGACACTTGATCCTCACCTGACGTCAGATTGTAGGATTTCCGACAGCTTCGCGATACCGAACCCGCGCGCGAACACTTCCTGACAGGTAGCAAGAATTGCGAATGTCTTTCAAACTTAACGACGCTCCGCTCCACCCCATCACGTGGGTCGATCACTGCTGTGGACGACGTGTTCTCCGTAACGTCTATGTGCAGGACAGAGAAGCCGGCGCCCCCCCTGTTGCGGCCCGAGCAGCATTTAGCGGCCGAGTAGAACTCGGATTCCATTTGCCTTGGCCTGACCGCGCACCACGCAGCCTCAAATTTGCGCTTGGATTACTTTGCAGTCGATCATCGCAAGTGAAGCGATGCAACTGGCATAGCCATATCAGCCAGATGGGCCATCGCCCAGAAATGCGGCAGTCCCCTCCGTCTCTTGTTCGCTACTTTCGAGGGGATCGCACATCGGAGCCGACCGAGAGTTGGGAGCGTCGGCGTCCTGCGCGTCCATCACCGGCTGGGGAAAGGCTTTTTCAGTAGCCCGGAGGCGCATCATCGTTCGTTCGTCGCGCAACGCAGCTCTGGAGACATCGTCCGGACGCGTAGCGTGAAACTGTCTTCACGCGGAACAGCTTGCCTTGTCGCGACACCATGGTTCGACAGCACAGCAAGTACTGACCGCGGGACTGGGGAAAAGTGGGGAGTACCCAATGCCGATTTCACTAGACTATTCAACCACGACTCCATCCGCTCGCTCCTGCGCTTGGGTGTCGATGTCGATTGCGAGGTCCAGCGCTATAAAGATCGAAGGCTGCTGTGCAGTAGGTGCAAACACGGACGCGATTGACGCGCAGATGCGTCAAACTGCTGCGACGGCTTTCGCCCTCGTGAATGATTTCGAAAGTCTTCCCGGTCCAAGGGATCTGCTCGGCATCGCCGACGGCACATGCAGCCCCCGGCGGTCCATCGCGCTTTCCAACCCGGTGACAAGGAATTCACCGGGATTGATCGCCCGTCACCATGCTCTGCTTCCTCGCCGCCGGACATTTCCGCTCATGTCGAAGCGGGCGCCGGTCAGCTTCATCAAACCTCTTGGTCAACCGTGACGCGCCTAAGGTCCTGGCGCGGATGGACGAGAGGCGATGAAATGCGAATTCTCCTGGTTGATCATCATGCGGACTTTGCCCGTGCTGTGAAGGAAGCGCTCCCCGATTGCGGGTTTGCTGTTGACGTGACACGCACACTGGACGAGGCGTCGGCCGCGCTGGATTGCGCGAACTACCACATTCTTTTGCTCGAATTGGTTTTGCCCGATGGAGACGGCTTGGACTGGCTGAAGCAACTCCGGCGCGAGGGTTGTTCAATGCCGGCCATCATGATGAGCAGCCTCAACGACCTCGGGCGGCGGATTGCGATCTTTAACGCGGGTGCGGACGACTTCCTCCCCAAACCCGTGTCGACCGAAGAACTCATCGCGCGCATGCGAGCCATTCTGCGGCGGTCAACGCAAATGACGGCGCCGGTCGTGACATTCGGCAATCTGCATTTCGATCCGATCGCGAGGCAAGTCGCGGTCGGCGGTCGGATACTGAGGATTGCCCGCCGCGAAGTGTGCATTCTCGAACATTTGCTCAACCGTGCCGGTCGTACCGTGCCGCGCGCATCTCTGGAGGATAGCCTTTATGCGTTCGACGACGAGGTCTCGACCAATGCGCTGGAAGTCGGCATCTATCGCTTGCGTACGCATTTGAGCCAGTCGGGTGCGACGCTCAGGATCAAGACGGCGCGCGGCGTCGGTTACACCCTTGAACTCATTGGCGCAGCGTCGGCTGCTTAGCCGATTCAACTTGAAAGCAATAACCCCTTGAATTTCGATAACAATGCTGCGCGCGCTGATGAGCCGTCGATGGTAGCTGGGGCGACGCGCTCTGCCGTTTTGCCTCGCCTCTGCTACGTCCTGTGCGGACTTGCTATGCTATTTCCGCTTGCTGCGGCAGCCCAAGCCAAGCGGGATGGCAAAGCAGAACCGCCGCATAGCGCGCCCGGCAGCACCTCCGGCACGCTGAACCTGATTTCCTCACAGGGCAAGACGATCCATCTGACCGCTGCGGCGGCGAGCATCTTTGTTGCCGACCCGACGATTGCGGATTATCAGGCGCCGTCAAATACGACAATCTTCGTGTTTGGCAAGAAATCAGGACGCACCAGCCTCTTTGCCCTGAACGAAAACGGCGAGGCTCTCGCCGAGCTACGCGTGGTCGTCACACAACCGATCGAGGACCTGCGAGCCATGCTTCGAGCTGAGGTCGGCGACTATCCGATCCAGGTCAGCTATACCCCGCGCGGAGCGATCCTGAGCGGTACCGCGCCCAATGCCGAGGTCGTCGAGACAGCCAAGAAGGTCACCGAGCAGTTTCTCGGGGCGGGTGCGCTCGTCGTCAACAAGATCCAGGTGGCCGGCTCGCTGCAGGTGAATCTCAGCGTACGGGTCGCAGAAGTGTCCCGCAGTGCCGTCAAGGATCTCAATATCCACTTCACGGCCTCCAGTCCAAACGGCGCTTTCCTTATCAGCGGCAAGGATGGCGGATCCGCCGCGGCGAACGGTGGCGGCACGATCGGTATCGGATTCAGCGCGGGCAATACCAATCTGAGCGCTGTTCTCGACGCGCTCGCCAGCGAGCACCTCGCCTCGATCCTGGCTGAGCCGAATCTGACGGCGATGTCCGGCGAGTCCGCGAGTTTCC
Source organism: Bradyrhizobium australafricanum (assembly GCF_020329495.1). NCBI lineage: Bacteria > Pseudomonadati > Pseudomonadota > Alphaproteobacteria > Hyphomicrobiales > Nitrobacteraceae > Bradyrhizobium > Bradyrhizobium australafricanum. Next base: position 16,593 of record NZ_JAGKJL010000062.1, read on the forward strand.
TGGCCGGCGGCGAATTCCCCATTCCTGTGATGCAGGATAATCGGCAGGTTTCGGTCCAATTCCGCCAGTTCGGCGTGAGCCTCGAATTCGTCCCGACAGTGCTCAACAATAATCAGATCAATGTCCGTGTGAAGCCCGAAGTCAGCGAACTGTCGAGCGAAGGCCAAGTCAAGATCAATGGCATGGAAGTCCCTGCGCTTTCGACGCGACGAGCTAGCACCGTGGTCGAACTCGCCAGCGGTCAGAGCTTTGCCATCGGCGGACTGATCAGGCGCAACTTCAACAACGACATTGGCGAGTTTCCCTGGCTCGGCGACGTGCCGATCCTTGGCGCGCTGTTTCGCTCCTCATCGTTTCAAAAGCGCGAGACCGAGCTGGTTATCATTGTCACGCCTTACATCGTGCGGCCCGGATCGAACCCGACCCGGATGAGTGCACCGACCGACCGCATAGCACCGCCCTCAGACACGGGCCGCATCTTGACGAACACGCTGGCGCGGCCGCCAAAAGACCGCGATGCGCCCCGCACGAGCGCACCAGGATTGACCGGCAGCGCCGGCTTTATCATCGAATGAGGATCGTCAAATGACGTTGCGACATTTGTGCCATTTGATCGTTGTTGCGGCAACATTGGGCGGATGCGCAAACAGTGCTTCGATCCGTCCCGGGCCGGCTGAACAGGCGATCCAAGTGGAGCAGAAGAACAGTGTTTTGTTCCTACAGAGCCTTCGTGGCTCCGAAAGGCACCGGCTGCGGAGTTTCATTGCGAGTGCAAGTGGCGGCCGGCGGGACGCACTCCATGTCGATGTCACCGGCACGCCCCGGCTCATTGCACAGGTGGCCCACGAGGCCCGTGCCATGGGCGTTGCCCCCTATAATATTCGCCTGTCCGCCTCACCTCTCGATCTGCCCTCCCGTTTCGGGGTAAGGATCGAGGCGATCACATTTGAAGCCCAGCCTCCTGTCTGTCCGTCGCTTTCCATCGTCGGGCCTGCGGTCAACGATAATTCGTTCGACCCGACGCTTGGCTGCTCGACCAGAAGCAATCTGGCAGTCATGGTCAACGATCCGCTCGACTTGCTGGACAATCGCTCGGTCATGACGAGTAATGGCGATCGCGCCGCCATTCCGGTTGCCAGCTATGGCACGTTTGGCCCGGGCAACAAGAGCAACGGAGAAGGTGGACAGAGCAATGGGGCCGCGTCGGAAGCTCCCGCGGCGGCAACGAGGGACGTACAGCCTCCCCGGTGACGGGCGTTGCATCGCCGCCGCCTGATCAAAATGATCTAGCAATTTCCCGTGCCGATTGAATCGCAGGCCGGATTTTTGTTCTGGCGCGCTTTCTTCCGCGAACCGGTACACAACTTCGCTCGACAGCCGTCTAGTCTAGAGACTTTTCCGTTCCGATTGAATCGGAACGGAGCTGTAGATTCTTGTTTGACGCATTTCCTTCGCGCGAACCGGCGTCCACCTCGCTGGAAACCGCTCTAGACCAGCCCGGCAGCGTAAAGGGCTTTTGCGACCGACTCGAAATATTGAGACGGAACCGGGTTGCCGAGTCTTGCTTTGCCGAGCAGCTGATGTGTCAGGACGTCGTCATCCACTATCTTGAGGCGCAGCGCGCGCGCCTCGCCTAGCAACTTGGAAGCAGCTTCGCCCTCACCCCGACAGACCAGAACCGGCACGCCGGTTTCGCCGCGAACATAGCGCAGCCCAATCAAGGCTGCGGACCCCCTTAGTATCAAGTTGGCGCGATTGACGCCAAGCGGAGCCTCGTTCGCCGACGCCTGGCGCAGACGCCTGCGTTCACTCTTCACCTGCGGATTGCCTTGCTGCTCCTTGTTCTCGCGCTTGGCCTCGGTTTCGGTCATGCGCAGCTCCTGTATGAACAACCACCGCTGGATCAGAAGGTCGGCCAACCCGCCGACGAGGAACGCCCCGGCAGCAATCCCGGCCAGCAGCTTGATCTCGGTGAAGACTATTCCGAGGCAGCCCATGCCGCAGACCGGCAAATACACCAGTGCCTTCCAGCTTGCGGTCACGGTAAGGAAAAAGCACGTCCCGAGGAGCAGCACCTTAACCAGCGTCTTGCCAAGCTCGACGGCCGAACGTTTAGATGCAAGCCGCGTCAAGCCTTTGATCGGATCCAGTTTCTCAAGCTTCGGTTTGAGCGGCTCCAACGCAAACATGAAACCGCCATTGGCCACGACATTGGCCAGAAGGGCTGCTGCGACGGCAGCCGCGAGCAAAGGCCCGACCGTTGCCATCGAAAGTTCCAGCAACCCGTTGAGCGCCTGCGGAACCGCGCTCGTGAAGGGCTGCTCCTGCAGTTTGTCGATCAGCCGGACCGTTTCATGCCACTTGTCTTCGATCGCACCCGCTCTCCACCACAGACAGGAAAAGCCGGCGCAGGCGCTGACCCCGCTCACCAGGTCGGAGCTGCGCGCGCTCTGCCCTTTCTTGCGCGCATCGCGCAGCTTCTTGGGGGTCGGGGGAAGCTTCTTCTCCTCGCTCGTGCCGCTCATTTCAAGAGCTTCTTGAAGGACTCGAGCACGTTGTTCGACGTGAGGATTTCAGCTCCTGCGTATTCGAGGAGATAGACGGTATAGCTGACCATGATGACGCCGAAGGCAACATTCTTGATCGTGGGCGAAAGATCGTTCAGCTTGAGTTGCGATGCAAAGCGGCCGAGCATCATGACCGACACGTCGATCAGCAGCAGCAGGGCCAGCACCGGCCCGGCGACCAATAGCGTCGTCAGCATGATATGATCGAGAAGAGTGAGGCATTCCATTGCTCCCTGTGCCGTCACCGCAGGCAGGAACTGATACACGGGCCAGATCAGATAGCTGCCGTAAAGGCTGCTCACCATGGTCTGCAGGCCGCCGACCAGAACGAAGATCGTGACCGCAGTGACGCCGAGAAAAAGCCCGGTCCCCGACGCTTGGCTGTGCGTCGCAGGATCTTCTGCTGCGACCTGGCTGGAGATTCCTCGTTGCGTATCGATGATGTCGCCGACTGCCTGGATGCTCCATAGGGGAATGCTGAGCAGGATACCGAGCAGAAGGCCGACGAACACCTCCTTCAAACCGAGCATGGTTACGCTGACCAGACGCGTGTTCGGATCTAGCGCCTCCAGTCCTAGCTTGATCTGCGCCAGACACGGTAGCCCGATCGCGATCGTCAGACTTCCGCGGATCAGGCCACTGATGCGCGGCCGGGTGAAGACGGGAAGCACAAGCATGATGCCCAAGGCGCGGGCCGCGCTCAGGCCGGTTGCTGCGATAAGTTCGATTCCGCCCTGGACGAAGGCGTGCGCATCTGTGGGTGACAGGCCGGCCATCCAAGCCCTGCTAGTATCTTGCGGTGAGTGCAGGAAACTCGCTGAAAATGCGTTCGGCCTGCTCGATGAGCGGAGCGCTGAGGACCGGAGAGAACCCGGCGAGTACGGCGACGACGACGAGAAGCTTCACCGTCAGGGGTAAGGTTTGATCTTGGAGCTGGGTTGCCGCCTGGATGAGGCCGATGATCAATCCCGAGATCAGGGCTGCCAGGAGCGGCGGCAGAACCCAGATCATGAAAAGCACGAGCGATTCGCTCAGGTACTTGAGGATGCTGGCTTCGTTCATTATCAACCTCCCGGCGTCGTGTAGCTCAAAACCAGCCCGTGCATGAGACGTGACCAGCCGTCAATGGTAACGAACAAAAAGAGCTTGAACGGAACAGATATCACTGTCGGCGACACCATCGACATCCCCATGGCCATCAAAATCGTCGTGACGATCAGGTCGATGGTGATAAAGGGAAGATAAAGAAGAAAGCCGATTTCGAAGCCGCGCTTGAGCTCCGAAATCAAGAACGACGGCACAAGAATCACAAAATCATCAGCCGTGGCGCTGCCGCGCATCTCCTCCGACCAGACATGTTCGGTCGATGACAGGAAAAACCGGCGCTGCTCTTCATTAGTGAACTTCTTCAAATGCGCGCGCAGCGGTTCCTGCCCCTCCTTGGCGGCCGTCACCCAGTCATCAAACGTTTGGTAGCGGAGTTGCGGGTCCGTCAGGCGGTTGTAGGTCTGCTCAAACACCGGCGCGCTGATGAAGACGGTCAGGATCAGTGCCGCCCCATACAGGACGATATTGGGCGGTATCGATTGTGTCCCGAGCGCGTTGCGCACCAGGAAAAGCACAACGGAGACCTTTATGAAGGCGGTCGTCGTCACGACGACGAAGGCGAGCAGGCCGAGACCGACCGTGATCGCCAAAAGCGCGAGGATGCTGGGTTGAATCTCAGTCATTGACCGCCAACCTGCCGCGTAACCTGACGGCAAGTTCGTCGCCAACCCGTACGATATCGCCACGGCCGATGCGCTGCCCGTTGGCAAGGATATCAACAGGGCCGTCAAGCGACCGGCCGAGTTCGAACACATGGCCTTCGTTGATGCTCCGCAAGGTTCCAATCGGCATCGGCCAGCGGCCGCATTCGAATACGAGTGTGATCTCGAGGCTGTCGATATCGGCCTCGGAGGGAGGCTGCTGGGCCTGGGGTTGTGTCGTCATGTGTCCACTTTTCGAGGGGTGAGATTGCGAGCGGAATGGTCCCCGCAGGACCAGTCGGTCGCCGGCAACCTCCGCAGGGGCCCACAAAGTGCCGGCAGTGAGGATGATCTGGCCACGAGCAAGGTAAATTGCGTCTGGCAGCAGCGCATCGCCTTGCTGGGCTTGACGAACAAGGCCGATTGTAATGCGGAGCGAGCCAACCTCCCCTGCAACGACCACAGGGAGTTCAGAGCAAACGTTAGGCGCCTGTCGCGGCAGTCGGCCAAGCAATTCGCCTAGGACGCCGAACGCTGGCGGGACCAGACCGTCAAGAGACGAGAATAGGAAGAGGCGAACCTTGCTCGTGAGCGGACCATAGGCGACATCGAACTCAAGGAATGGACCTGATTTCGCCGCTTCATCGGTGCGGAGAAGCTGCAAATGCCGCTGCGTCAGCTGCTCCAGGGAAGAGAGCAACGGGTCTAGCGCGAGTTCAAGGACCAGCGAACGCGTTGGCTCGGAAGGTAAGGTCAGGCCATTCTGCACCGTCGCAATCAGCGCTTCGGCAAACGACCTGGGCAAGGACAGGACGAGCGTTTCGCCGCCTGCGTCAAAGACGCAGTCAAGCATCGATGTCTCAGGTGGCTCGACCTGCCAGACAAGCCGGACCATGCGCAGCGATAGCGGCTTATCGCCGAAACGGCTTTGCAGAGGTCCGCGGAAAGCTGCGATCTCATTGAGCCACGAGACCACAGCACGAGATAGGGTCAGCTGTGGCCTGAATGGTACGGGTCCACCCAGCCTCTGTGTCGCAGGGGGCGCCTGCCCATCGCAGCACGCCGGCAAAGGAGAATTGGCCATCAGCTCGGCTCGCCTCCCGCTTGGACGGGCGCGCCTCTGCGGTAGCGAAGCAACACCTCATCATCGGCTTCGATTTCCGCCGCGGCTTCAACATGAGCATTGGTGATGCGCTCAACATCACGCTCGATCTCTTGCCATTTGTGGCACGCAGCGGAACGTTTGGCCCATAGCGTCCGCGCCTCACGGACCGCCGCCTCGGCCTGATCTTGAGCGGTGTGCGCCTTGTCAAGAAGTAGCTGCGCCGCCGCGATATCCTCTGTGAGCCGCCCAATGATAAGATGATGGCGGCGCTCGAGTTCGCTGACGGATATCGCATCGGCCGATAACATCTCCCGATAAAGCTCGGCTTCGACCCTTGCGCGGTGTCTTTCGGCATTGGCAAGCTGCTCGGAAGCCTGTTCGACGGCTTCACCTGCGATGCGGCGCTTGGCTTCCATGTTGGACAGTTCACGAAGGGCGCTTCGCTCCCTCATGTCCTTCACCGCCCGCAATTTCGACGCATGAGCGGTGTTCAGGCGGTCAAACGTGACATCCATGCGATCGTCTCCTCAAATTTGCACGCCTCGTCCTGGCCTTGGCGCAGGAACGTCCGCAACTCCTCAATCGAGGCGATCGCCCGGTCGGTCAGCGGATCAGCGCCTTGCTTATATTCGCCGACCTTGATCAAAAACTCGGCCTCGGCGTAGCGCGAGAGCAGATCACGAAAGAAAGATGCCGCTTTGCGATGCGGCACAGACACGACCGCATCCATGATGCGGCTTCGGCTCGACAGCACGTCGATGGCCGGAAAATGCTCCCGCGAAGCCAGCGCACGCGAAAGAATGATGTGTCCGTCGAGAATGCCGCGCGATTCTTCGGCGATTGGATCGCCCGTGCCGTCACCTTCGACTAGCACGGTATAAAAGGCCGTGATGGAGCCCTGCTCGCCCATGCCGGCCCGCTCCAACAGACCCGGCAGCAGAGCAAAGACGGAGGGCGGAAATCCGCGCCGGGTCGGAGGCTCTCCCGCGGCAAGGCCGATCTCGCGCATCGCACGACTAAAGCGCGTCAAGGAATCCATCATCAGAACGACGCGCAGCCCCTGATCACGAAAGTATTCGGCCAGCGCCGTCGCCATATGGGCGCATTGTGCCCGCTCCATCGCCGAACGGTCGGAGGTTTCCACGACGACGACCGAACGGCGGAGTGCCTCGCCAAGATGACGTTCGATGAATTCACGCACCTCTCTGCCACGTTCGCCGATCAGCGCGACAATCGTGACGTCGGCAGCTGCGCCTTTGACGATTTGCGACATCAGCGTCGACTTGCCGCAACCGGCGTCCCCATAGATTCCGATCCGCTGGCCTTCACCACATGTCAGAAGCCCATCCAGGACACGAACGCCGAGTGGAAAAGGCTGCTCGATACCGCGCCGTTTCATGGGGTTGGGCGCCTTGCCGCGCAGCGGGCGCACTTCGCCAGCCTTTATTGGCCCCTTACCATCGAGTGGACGACCGAAACTGTCGATCACGCGGCCGAGCAAATCGGGGCCGACCGGAACTTCCTGCATTCGCCCAGTCGTGACGACCTCGGCACGGTTGGACAAGCCGACCATGTCACCGATCGGCGTGAGCAACACCCCGTCCGGCAACAAGCCGATCACCTCCGCCTCGAGCGACCACCCGCTGCGGGGATCCTGCAGCAGGCATAGCTCCCCAACCCGGGCTTCCGGCAAGACGGCATGGAGCAGCGTACCGATAGCCTTCGTGATCCGGCCGCGGACGGCACGCGTGTCGATATGCTTGGCGGAAGATCTCAAGGAAGACAGTGCGGCGTGGACAGCCTCTTCTTCAGCCGCAGCACCATGGGTCGATCGTTGCGCGGTCACGGTCCACCTTCCTGCGACGGCAAGCCAAACCCCACACGAAGCGCACGGAGCTGCGCGGCAAGTCCGAGATCGACATTGCCAAACTCGCTCCACAAGACACATTGGTCCGCCGTGAGCGCCGGATCCGGCTCGATCCTGACCTTGGGCCGGCCCTCCTGTCCGTTGTAGGCTGCGAATTCACTGGCAAGCAGATCGGCTTTCAGGGGGGACACGTGAAGGCAGACTTCCGTGTTCTTGTACTTTTGCTCAATCGCGTGACGAACGCTGCGCACCAGCATCTCGCCCGGATCAAAGGCGCCGAGCAAATCTCGCACGATCTCGATGACCAGCTCGGGCAATTCCTGTTCCAGAACGGCCTTTCGCTGCGCGAGTTCACAAGCAGCCTGCGCAATCAGGCGTGCGATTTCCTCTGCGCCCGCTTTTACCCCCTCGGCATGGCCGCGCGCCCGCTCCCGCTCAAAAGCTTTGCGTCCCCAGCCGCGGACACGCTGCAGATGCCGCTCAGCAGTGGCCCGCGCGTGCACGGCGTCATGCCAGATCTTGAGCTCGGCTGCCGGGATCAGGGGCCCAAGCGGACGGATCTGTGGGGCCACAGGCAATGCTGGCAAGTCGACTGTCATACCGTGGCAGCCTCCGTCCCTAAATGGGCCACAACCAAGGAAAGCAGCGGGCCTGAAGCACGATGGTGCTCAGCCGCCGGATTGTCCGCGGCCGTCCCACGAGGCAAGCGTAGAAGCACGCGGATACGCTCAATCGCTGGAGCCCGGTCGAGCCAGGCGCCCAGACAGGCATGTCCATCGCGTTCAATCTGTCGCGACAGGTGTTCCGGATCGGCAATGAGTGCTGTTGCAACCGCGCTGGGTAAATGCCGGATGGCGAAGGCATGCGCTTCGGCACCGATCATCTCGACCAAGATCGAAAGATCGCGCTTTGAAACCAGCTTCAGGACGGAATGAGCATGCCAGATACCGCCGGCGAGCAGCGCAGCCCGACGTGGATCATGCCCGAGCAGAAGGTCGTCGTTCCAGCCAGCTCCGCTCACATCCACGTCGCTGCCGAGCAGCAGCTCGGCCAGCCTTGGCTGCAACCTGGAACTCTGCTGCAGTCGGAGTAATGTGGCGGGCGACAGCAGCGGATCGAGACACGCGGCAAAACGGCTCGGATGGATCGAGGCAATAAGCTCGCGCAGCCGTTCTGAAGCCAGCGTGATCGAACGATTGGGTTCGGTGGGTGATATCGATGACGACATGAGCGTCCTGGTTATGTCGCATCGGAGGTGATCTTTTTGCCAGCAGCCTGGACAGCGGTCACATTCGAACGCCTGCCGAACATGGTAAGTTTGCGCGATGATTGACCGAACTGACGAAGACGCGCGCCAAGCAACAGATAAGATGCAATGACGAATGCGGCGCTTGCGCCCCCGACCCCAAGCGCAAGCCACGGCGTTGAAGCCGGCCTTGTTGATTGAGACGAAGCGGCTGCCGACTGCGCCGGCTGCTCAAGTGGCGCTCGCTCAACCGGCACAAAGACCACAGCCACCTTGTCGTAAGACAGCCCTTCGATGCTGTTGGCGACGAGCATCTTGATCTGAGGCAACAGCGCCGAGAGCTTGGCGTTCGAACCATGTCGGATGAAAACCGACGCCGACGATGGGGTCGCGTCTTGCCGCAGAAGATCGTTCTTCGGCAGAACCACGTGCACCCGCGCCGAAAGGACGCCATCGATGTCGCTAATGGTGCGCGACAATTCTTCGCTGAGGGCATAAACGTAACGGGCGCGCTCCTCGATCGGGGAGGCAACGAGGCCCGATCCCTTGAACACCTCGCCGAGATTCTTGAAAGATTGACGCGGCAGCCCCTCAACATTGAGCAGATCAATCGAATATGCGAGCTGCCTTTCCTCGACCTGGATCGTGCTGGTTCCATCCTTGGCGACAACGCGAACAGCATCGACACCCTTGCCAAGGAGAAGCGCAAGCATCTCATTGGCCTCACGCTCCTGAATCTTGCTGTAGAGATCAGCCTTGCAGCCGATCAACGGAACAAGAAGCGGCAGAGCAAGGCAAATGCGAAGCCGCCGCCACCATTGACGGCCGCCGCAACCCCCACTGTGCATCACACCAGGCATCAGCTCCACTCAGCCCGCCGATAGCAGCTTGTTCAACGAGGAGCTCACGGCGCTGGTGCTCTTGGAGACGAGGGAAACCTGAACGACGTCCCGGTAGACATCCCGCAGATTTACCACCATCGAATCGAAATCCGCAGCCACCGGTTTAACCGCCGCATGCGCGCTGATGTCGACCGGCGGGAACAGCGGCCGCGCGGCGGGGCCGGCTTGTACGGCACTCGCAGCAGAAGACGCGCCACCGACCGCGGGAGCAACGGCATGGCTGTGGTACATGGTGGAAAGAGTTTGAAGAACGCGATCGCCCGGCGCCACCGCCAGCGTGTTCGCGCGCTGCACCTCCAGTACCGGCGAAACGACTGCAGCTCTGTCCGCGACTGGTGAGGCAGGCCCCTGACTTGAGACCGCTTGCGCAAGAGACTGCTCAAAGTGTGCCTGCTCGACGGGAGCTGCCGGCGAACAGGCATTGGAAAGGCAGTCGGCTGAATTGGGAGAGATCGGCGTTGCGCCTAACATCATATAAGGAGTCATTGTGCTCGCTGATGAGACCAAGCGTTCTCGACGGATGAACAGATCAAAATCTGTAGATTGGTGAGCTGACGAAAACCTGACGAAGATGGAGGTTATTACGCCATCTAATGATCACGTTTGGCTTCCAAGCTGGAACGAAATTCCAGGTTTAATTCTCAGGTGGAAGGCCTTCGGGAATGCTCGTTCGATCCACGATGGCGCAAAGTTTGAAGAGCAGTCTCTATGCCGGAGCTCTCATTTGTCTTGCAATGGTGAGCGCGTTTGGCGCGCCCCTGTCGTTGCCTTCGACTCCTTATAGCTATACGGTTCTCGATCAGGACCTTGCTGCCGCGCTGCAGGAGTTCGGCAACAATCTCAATATCAGGGTCAATGTCAGCACTGAAGTGAAGGGCCGGATTCGCGGGCGAATGCCGGACCTGCCGCCGCGCGACTTCCTCGAGCGTCTGACCAACCTGTACAATCTTCAATGGTACTACGACGGCCTCGTGCTTTACATATCCGCAGCCCACGAGGCGCAGAGCCGGCTGATTGTGTTGAACCCGATCAGCTTCGATGCGTTCAAGACCGCGCTCGAGGCGCTCAACATCTCCGATGAGCGCTATATCGTGAAGCCGGCGCCGGGGGATGGTCTTGTCCTGGCTTCGGGTCCGCCACGCTTCATCGCGCTGGTGGACCAGACGCTGAAGGGTCTTGTGGCGGAGGAGCAGGCGCGGCGCAATCCCGCCATCGCCGAAAGGCCGCCGCGGGATTCCGTTTTGATGTTGTTTCGTGGCTCCTCCAGCGTGGTTATTCGAGATGGGCGCCCGGAAGGGCATTATGCGTCCGACGCGCCGCGTCAGGACGGCACCGTGCGTGGAGCTGACACAGGCCAGAAATGACCTAATTGATGCGAGGCAGCTTGAGCCGAAGTCGATCCAATCTGCATCGGCTCAAATCCTTCTGATCGTCAGCTTTTCGAAAGCTAGTGCTCCCAGCATGGGCGTGCGGATGCTGGACGGCGGGCCTCCTACCGACCGCAACGGATGTGGGCAACCTAGCCACCCTTGACGCGAGCGGAAGTTGGCAGCGCCATCTTTGACGGAAGCTCGGGGCCTCAAATATCGATGAGAGCCTTCGAACCGGCTGCGTCAGAGCCGCAGGGCATGTCTCGCTCGATCCGCTCCATCATCGAAAAGGAGTAACAGGATGGATTTCAATGCAATCGGTCCAGCGAATACGAGGCCAGAGCCCGACTTACCAGAACCGTCTATGGACGCGACCGGCTTTGAGCAGCGGCTCAGTGGCGCGCAAGCTGGTGCTCTGCCACAACACGCAGCCCCGCCAGTCCTGCAGGGAGGCGCCTATTTGCCATATTTGGACGCAGGTCATCCTTATTCACCGTACTTGGATGCTGGTCACCCCTATTCTCCGTACCTGGATTTAGCGCATCCCTGGCCGGACTTGGATCGGGAAGATGATCCGTTTACGCCAGGCGCGGAGCACGTCGCGCCAGAACCGGAAAGCCCGCAATATCTCCCCCAGCAGACGATCGCTCAGGCGATCGAGGCACATCCTGGTGTCGATCAGGATCTGATATGGCAGAATGTGGCCGGCCCTTCACACGCTGGGCCATCGCATGCAGGGCCATCGTACGCTGGACCACTGCTGGAGGGACCGTCCCATGCCGGGCCATCGCACGCCGGTCCCACCCACGCTCGGCCATTGCAAGCGGGCCCCTCTCAGGCTGGTCCGTCCGAAGCTGCACCACCAGAACTTTCCGAGTTCCGGATGCTGAACGGACGTCTCGCCAAGGATTACTGGGTTTTCACTGGCCAAACGGCCACAGCCGCTCAGATCGATATGCTTGAGCGCAGCGGAGTGAAGCCGAGCAAGGACCACCCCACAAAGGTTTTTACCCTTCTCGGCGTGCCTCACACAGCCGAGTGGAGAGAAGAGGGCTTCATTCGTCTTACACCGTCGCTGGACCAAACCCTTTGGCCTGAAGAGCCGGCTGAAAATAGATCTTCGCACTCCGACTCTGAGGAAGATCCGCGTATCCGCTAGGGACGGGCGTACCTTGGCTGGGCCACGTCCTGGAAGCGGATAGATTAAAAATTGCGGACGGCAGCAGCAGTTGGTACGGGCCCGCAGCCGGCGAATATTGCCATTCTCCTGGTTTAAGGCCAATCGATCAGTACAGAATCGGTCAAGTCAGGATAGCTGCACGGCTCGAGATGAACGATCGCAGCCGTCCTCCTGTCGCTTTAGTCTCTCCGTCCCGCTGTGCCGACGCCACGAAGTCGGCCGCCTTGATCATCAACGCGATCGTCACATGCACAATCGCCCTTGATGATTAGCTCCAGCATGACTACGTCCGGCCGAAAGCTGCCCACACCCCGTCTTCGCCATCCCAGCTGCCGCGGCTCGCCGCCTTGGAGTATTCCGTGGCGCGCTGCTCGAAGAAATTGGCGTGCTCGACACCGTTGAGAATCTCCACGAGCCATGGCAGCGGATGTGCCTTGAGCCGGGTGAACCCGCCCTCCTTAGCCTCGAAGAAGCCGAATACCGGGGCAATCCGCAGCTGGGTCAGTCGCCAGTCGGCGACGTAGCGGACGTAGGCATGGATCTGCTCGGGATTCATACCCTCGATCTCGCCGAGGCCAAAGGCGAGGTCGACGAAGTTCTCCTCCAGCTTCACCATGGTTTTGGCGACGTCGATGATATCGTCACGGACGGAGCGCGTCACCGCGCCAGTTTCGCGGTGCCATTCGTGAAACAGCTTTATGATGCCCTCACAATGCAGGCTTTCGTCGCGCACTGACCAGCTTACGATCTGTCCCATACCGTTCATCTTGTTGTGGCGCGGAAAGTTGAGCAGCATCGCGAAGCTCGCGAACAACGCCATGCCCTCGGTGAAGGCGCCGAACATCGCCAACGTCCGGGCGACATCGGCCACGGTGCCGACGCCGAACTCGTGCATGTAGTCGGCCTTGGCGCGCATCTCGGCATAGCCGCGGAATGCCTCGAACTCGGTTTTGGGCATACCGAGCGTTTTGAGCAGTAGCGCATAGGCATCGATGTGGACCGTCTCCATGTTGGTGAAAGCTGCCATCATCATCTGGACGGTGAGCGGCTGGAAAATCGGGATGTAGCGCTTAAGATAGTTGTCGCCGACCTCGATGTCCGATTGAGTGAAGAAACGGAAGATCTGGGTGAGCAGCGCACGTTCGCTGTCGGTGACGCGGTCCGACGCCCAGTCCTTGAGGTCTGCCCCGAGCGGCACCTCCTCTCCCATCCAATGAGTCTGCTGCTGGCGCTTCCAGAACTCGTAAGCCCAGGCGTAGCGATCGACGTCGTAGCTGCCGGTCGAGTCGAGGAGGCCGACGCGCTGCTTGCCGATCAGCGCACGCGGATCGACGGACGAGAGATCGATCACTGACATGCGAGGCACTCCTCATAGTCGGTGCGCTGCTGCGATGGTTGCGGCGGCGCAGTCTTGTCGCCATCGGCGATGGCGCCGGCGAACGCCGCGCGCGAAATAGATTTTGAACGGCAGTAGTAGAGGCTCTTCACCCCCCGCTTCCATGCCGTCCAGTGCAGCATGTGAAGATCCCATTTATCGACGTCAGCTGGCAGATAGAGGTTGACCGACTGGCTCTGGCAGATGAACGCGGCGCGGTCGGCGGCAAGTTCGACGATCCAGCGCTGGTCGATCTCGAAGGCGGTGCGAAAGACCGCTTTCTCGATTTCCGAGAGGATGTCGAGATGGGCGACCGAACCCTCGTGGGCGATGATCGACTGCCAGATCGCCGAAGTATTGGCGTCCTTGGCGGCCAGCAGTTTGGCGAGATGCCGATTACGCACCGAGATGGCGCCGGACAAGGTCTTATGGGTGTAGATGTTGGCCGGGATCGGTTCTACGCAAGCGCTGGTGCCGCCGCAGATAATGCTTATCGAGGCGGTCGGCGCGATCGCGATCTTATGGCTGAAGCGGGCCATCACGCCTCGTTCCAGGGCATCCGGGCACGGCCCCCGCTCGCGCGCGAGCGTCACGGATGCCGCATCAGCATCGCGACGAATTTTCCAGAACATGTTCAGATTGAACGACTTGGCCACGACGCTTTCCATCGGAATGCTCTTGGCCTGCAGGAACGAGTGGAAGCCCATGACGCCAAGGCCGACGGAACGCTCACGCAAGGCGGCGTAGCGGGCACGCTTCATGACGCCCGGCGCCACCGTGATGAAGTGGGTCAGCACGTTGTCGAGGAAGCGCATGACGTCCTCGATGAAGCCAGGCTCCTCGTTCCACTGGTCCCAGGTCTCGAGGTTGAGCGACGACAGGCAGCACACCGCGGTACGCTCCTCGTCGCGATGATCGATGCCGGTCGGCAGGGTAATTTCGCTGCACAGGTTGGACGTTGAGACCTTGAGGCCGAGCTCGCGCTGGTGCTTGGGGAGCGCGCGGTTCACCGTGTCGATGAACAAGAGATAAGGCTCCCCCGTCTGCAGCCGGTTCTCCAGGATGCGTTGCCACAGCTGGCGGGCGTCGATTTCGCGGATAACGTCCTTGGTCTTCGGACTGCGCAGAGCGAACGCAGTGCCGGCGCCTACGGCACGCATGAACTCATCGGTGACGTTGATGCCGTGATGCAGGTTGAGACTCTTGCGGTTGAAGTCGCCGGACGCCTTGCGGATCTCGAGGAACTCCTCGATCTCGGGATGGTGGATATCGAGATAGACCGCAGCCGAGCCGCGCCGCAACGAGCCCTGGCTGATCGCCAACGTCAGGCCGTCCATGACGTGGATGAACGGGATGATGCCTGAGGTAACGCCGCCCTTCACCTGCTCGCCGATCGAGCGAACATTGCCCCAGTAGGTGCCGATGCCGCCACCGTTAGAGGCAAGCCATACGTTCTCGTTCCAGGTGCCCACGATGCCTTCGAGCGAGTCCGACACCGAGTTAAGGAAGCAGGAAATCGGCAGGCCGCGCGTCGTGCCGCCGTTGGAGAGCACCGGTGTGGCTGGCATGAACCACAGCCGAGACATCCCATCGTAGAGACGTTGGGCATGCGCAACATCATCCGCGAAGGCGCAAGACACCCGCGCGAACATGTCCTGGATCATTTCGCCGGCGAGCAGATAACGGTCGCTCAGCGTCAGCTTGCCGAACGGCGTCAACAGGTCGTCGCGCGTCCGATCGAGCTTGAGATCGGCCGGCTTTGGCGATGGCGCAAGGGGGTACGGCAGCGGGGCCGGCGACGGCGGCGGCACAAGACACAACTCAGGCGCGCTGGGCTCTGCCTGCAATGGCTGCGACCTCACGCGCGCCGGCTCCTCAATGAGATGACCATGCTGATCGAAATCGTAAGACGGCGACATCGGCAACCCCGCGATGTTAGGCGGGGGAACCGCGCGGATGACTTGCGAGGAAACCGGTCAAACGTCTCCGGCTGCAAGCGACCCAACGGGGCACCCCGCCCGAGGACTTTCGTTCAGTCGCGGCAGGTCTCCTGGCTCGCGGGTCGCCGCGGCTGTCGGCCTTCCCGGCGCTGTGCTGCGCCAGTGACCATGATGACAACCGCTCACCGCTTACAGTTGCGGGGGCAGCCCCGGAGTAGCCGTTCGGCGCACCGGGTTCCCTCTTAGCTTCCGACCCACAAAATGTTGGGGCCAGAAGACCGTGACTGACTAGACATAGGCACTACTCGCCGGGATTCGTCAACTGGAGAGGTCCAGATTAAAACGCAAAAACATACCGAAGCCCGGACGACTTTGTCGCCGCTGTCGGCTTCTGCTGCAGGTGATTGGATATGCCGTTGGGCTGCATTACCGGTTTCCGTCAAGCCTGCGCAACGGTCGAGGAAATTCCTGGCTCGCACGTCGCATTGATGGAATCTAAGAAACGGCGCGTCAGTAGAGGAGCAATTCGGCCAGACGCTTGATTTGAATCGCAGCGCTCCTGCTCGCCGCGACAAATGGCATCTGGACGAATTCGTTATCCACTCGCGGGCGAACAACATCGGCTCTGGCGCGCCGTCGACCGGAATGGCCTCGCATCCAGCCCCGAACAGACTCGCGCTGCACAGTGGTCCCACGCCTGTCACGGCTCCAGCGCGACCTGCAAGCCCTCCTTACTTTCAACATGAACGTAACGGGGTCCGATCGGCCGTCCCCTGCCGCTGGCGACAGTGACAATGTCTTCCAGAGGCGTGGCGCGCGCATCCGCCTCGGGGCGAGACAAGATCAGATCGGCGTGAAACAGCCCTTCCGATTCGAGGCCGGTGGCATCCACGCCAAGGGCCGCCAAGCTGGCCAAACAGCTCTCAAATTCTTCAGGATCGCGAAAGCGACGCTGGATAAACGTTGCGCCGGCAAGACGTTCTGTCACAAGACCACGGTTTGCGAACGTCGCGGCGAGCGATTCAAATGGGAACATTCGTAGCACGAAGGAGATGATCCATGGTTGCTTCTCTGCCGCATCGAGAATCTCGCTGAACGTCTTCTCGGTAACGTAGCCGATGCATCCGGTCGACATGATAACATCCACGGAGCGGAGAATGCGCGCGCTGTCCATCGATAGCGCCTCCTTTTCAAGGTCAGCGACAATGCCCTGCTCTAAAAGGCCAACACTCTTCGCATAGCTGACCGCCCGGGCCGACACATCGAGGCCGATAAAGCGTGCCAACCCGACATCAGGCCAGGCTGCATAGAAACTGCGATCGAGACTCACCAATGTCTCAGAGCTGATCGCTCTCATCTCACGCCGGGCGTAGCGGTGACGCAAGCCCGCGAAGGTCAGCGGAAAGCGATGCACCGCTGCATTGATGCCGTACGAACAACCAACATCGAGCACGACGGGCTTGAGGCCGGTGGCCGAAGCTTTCGCTGCCAGTATTTGGCGCACAACCGGCTCAGCCACGTCCGGTATCATATAATCCAGGTCTCCGAGGACCGAGAAATATGCCCTCGGATCATCCGAAGCATAAATATCGTGGAATGCAGCTTTAGACCGATTGATGCGCGAGAAATCTATCCGCAACGCAATGTCTCCTCTCATTTGCAAGCAGCTCGACGGCTGTTGCCTTCGTACCCGCCTGCACTTTGGTTATATAGGGTGTAGGCCCTTACATCCGCCGATGCGGTAGCAGAAGCGGCAAGTGAACAAGCGCATCACCCCCCTCTGCGCGTCGCGGCGCGAGCGATCCTGCTGTTGTGCGAAGAAACCATCAGCCCGCTCAGCCCACCGATAGAAGCTTATTCAGAGATAAGCTGACGGCGCCGGCGCCCTTGGAGATGAGCGAAACCTGAATGACGCGATCGTCAACATCCCACAGGTTCGTCAAGGCCGAATCGAAATGATCCCCACCTTCCGGTTTACCTGCCGGATGCCAGGCGGTCGGCCACCAACGAAGCTGCACCTTGCTTCGAAGCTGCCTGCGCAAGACTATCATGAAACTGGTCCCGCACCGATAAACAGCCGCTGGAGAACCATTCAGCCGGGTTGAGAGAGATCGAGGCAACGGCAGGCAACATGAGAAGAACCGTTTTGTCACGTGATGAGATTGGCACCTTCGTGAGCGCGAATGGGCCAGCACCCTAGAAACGCAAGCTGACCGAAAGCTGACGAGCCTTCGTCACCTGCTGATCATCGAGCGCGAAACCAGTGCCCCATCTTGAGATGCTCCGGAGATCTTGCGAGATCGTTGGACCAAATCAACGAATGCTGCGGATCGGCAGACGGGAGGCCGTTAACTTGACAGACATGGCACCAGGCCAAGTGAACGCAACCATACGAAGCTGACACCGGCATTGAAAATCCGTCCGGCCTTACTGGCAAGGCCATGTCATCAATCGTGTCGAAATCGTCTGAGCGCCGTCAGCTTCTCGAAAGCTTGTCCGTCCTAGCATACGGCGTGAATATCTAGACGGCGGTGTCCCCATGGATGGTCGCGGAACTGAGCGCTGGAGGCACACCGAGCAACAGGATGCAAGTGGTAGGACCTGTTGAACTCTGCCGCTCAACACTCCTTGTTCGTCGCGATCTCGGGCCGCAACTAGGTGCCGTCTTGTGGTGCACCCTTATATCGGAGAACGTATAATGTCAGTCGACCTATCGCCAACCGCCAATTCAACTGTGGCTTTACCCGGAATGCCCGCCCCGCCCTCTTCGGCGCAGGACTTTTCCAGCTTTCAGGCGATGCTGGTCGGCCTCGCGTCCAAGGACACGACCAGCGATCATTCCGCACCGCAGGAGCCGGTACCCACAGACGCAGCCAAGCAACTGACAGAGGAACTCACGCGGGAGACGCGAAGTATCCTTCCACCGGAGATTAGGGCAGCACTGGATGCATATCAGGATGACCCACAGCCGTCCTGTGCTGCGAGCAGCCCAATCATTGCGGAGGCACCCGTACAAAGCTCAAGGATCACCTGGAACGGTGGCACGCTGACTAATGCAGAACTGCAGATTGTCTCTGTTCTGAACCGCCACAAGGACAAATGTCCGCTTGATTGGAAGTCCCTGGGAGATTTGGCCAACGATCCCTCGACACCGCCGGACCTAAAGGCGGCGATCGAAGCGCTGCAGCAGGACCCGGAGCTCTTCTATGCGATCGGTTCGCAAGGCGACGGCCGCTGTGGCGGCAAGATCAAGGTGGGCGATCTCTGCGGCTTTTCCGATCACCACCCCCAAGTCGCCGCGTTCCAAGAGCAGCGGGCGCGGACCTACGAGCAGAACTACATACCATCCGACGGGACCGGAAATGGTGAGCCATCGGTCATGACCCTGACCGATGCCCTGCGCGAGCTCTACCGCTATTCCGATAACCTGCCCAAGAACTTGAGCCTTGCGGATTTCAGACACATCGTGGACGGCAACGCCGACATTGGCAAATGCCCCCCACAGGTCCTCGCGGCGGCTCAATATTTTCTCGACCACCCAGATCAATGGAAGCAGTTGTACGGCGGCTCGATCGATAAGGTCCACAAAGAGGACTTTTTGCAGGTCGCTTCATCATCGATGAGTCTCAGCCGACCCGAGCTGAGCACACTAAACACGATAAACAACAACCAGGACGCTTTCTTTGGAAATGGCGTTCTGACCCGGGAAAAGCTCGCGAGTATGGTGGACGACAAGAACCTTTCTCCCGAGGTACGAAAAGCGGCCTCCCAGCTGCTCTCGGATTCTGTGCTGTTTGGGTTGATGAACAACGCGATTACCGGCTACAAAACCCACCACAAGTTTTTCGACTTCGGCGGCGGCCATACGGTTGATTCCGGAAACATCAGCGGAAATGATTTCAAGCAGTTCTTCAATAACATGTCTGGTGCGAACCGCGCTGCTCCGCAGTTGAAGACGCATGCCGCTCAAACGCCTGCCGAACAGGAGGCTACCGCGGACATGATGAATGGCGTGGCAGACCAGCCCGACATCAAGTCTCCCAAGAAGAACGGTGGCGCCCTCATGCATGCACTTGATGACGTGCTGAAGGTCGGCTCGAAGCTGCTCGACTGGACAGCGACGGCCGTTGGTGTACTCGGCTTTATTCCAGGGCTGGGTGAGCTGGCGGATCTTGCTTCAATGGTGATGGAGGCCGAGGCGCAAGCTGCAAATCTTCTGCACACCGCGATCAGCGGTGGCAACATAAAACAGGCGCTGGAGGAAGCCGGGCTCAGTCTCGCGGCGCAGGCCGTGGGCTGCATCGCCGGCCCCGAGGTCAAGATAGCGATACGGGAAGGCTTGGTGAAGCAGGCAATTCAAGAAGCGGCGACGGCCGGCATCAACCTGCCGGTGTCGATGGCTCAGTCCTACGCGGAGAACTATCTGGATAACCTCAAGGCGCGGATTGAATCCGAGCGCACGCAAGCTGCAGGTGCCTACGCCTAGTCGTAGCGGCACTATCGACACAGAGTGAAGCTGGAACGAAAGGCTAGCTTGCGAGGTCACCGCGCGGTAGGGTCGTCCGCGCGGTGCAGCTTCCGCAAGCTCCGCCGGCATTCGATGCTTACACCGGCGAGCGTATTTGGCGCTAGCTAAACCAGCGCATTTGTCGGCTGTACTCGAGCGCCCGACCGATATTCTCACATCGCGTGCGCCAACGCGAAGATCTCGCCGGGCTGATTGCGCCCCCCATCGCGGACTGTCAACTTTACGCTGCCACAAACCGGACGGAGCAGCGAACCTCACCAGTTTACGTCGTCGGGTCGAGAGCACATTAGTGATTCGTGAGGCTCAAGGTCCTTGTCTGATCGTGTCCGACAAAGTGGACCAATTTTTATGGTCTGCCACGAGCGGAACTGAGGATCGCTCTTCGTTGCTGACTCGCATAAGCAACTTTAACCTGCCGCCCCGCCTTGGGGCAGGATGGAGACAAGTCGCTGAGTGGCTCGAGGAAAGTAAATTGCCGAATGAGGTGCGAGTAGTCCCGCCTGGGTCCCCTGAGATTGGACCACATCAAGATCAAGCCCATTTTATCCGTCCTGGACGCTTACATTCCGCTCATTAAAGCTGCGCTTGAAGGAACAGCGGGCTTGCCTGATCAAGTGCCACATCAGCGAGGTTCTTGTACCAACTCTCTGATCTGCAGCTTTCGCCGGCCTAGTGCCGACATATGAGGCGACCTGAGCAGAAGCAGCGTCAATGAGATCGGCTCACTGTATTTTCTGCGGCTCGTCAGCTTGTCGAAAGCTAACGCTTGCATAGTAAACATGATGGAGACTCCTTCCACCGCACGAACGAAGTTTGAAGTAGGAGAAACCCGATGCGTATTTCCAGCTCAAGCGCCGCTGGGCACCTTGATTCCGACCTCCATGCGGCTGGCGGCGCCAAAAAGGGATCCCGGGCCCCTGGTGAGCACGATGATCATGGTCGATCGACTGGTGCAGGAGCTCCCGTAGATGGCGGCACGTCTAGTCCAGATGCTGGCTCGCAAGCCGCCGCTATGCAGCAAGCGTTCAACGTCGCTCTCGGCGCCGTCCTTTTCCAATTTGCAAGTAGTGCAATGGGCAAGCTCGACGATACCATGGCCGAGACAGAGGAGGATTCCTGACCTCGCATGTTGCGGCGTCAGGAAAATCAGAGCCGCAAGTCGCGGCAATGTTCGAACAAACAGGAGAGACAATATGGCTGATAAGGTTGGTGCGTCCCATTCCTCGACTGCAGGTGGCGCAGCTGGTACTGTTGCTGCAGCCGCAGGTTCCACCGCAGCTGAAGCTGCCGGAGAAGCGGCATTCAACAGGCAACTCGCCGCACTGACTGCCACCAGCACGAAGGCTGCTGAAAGGGATGTGGAACTTCGCGTCGTCACGACAGAGCTCTCGACCGTCAAGAAGGTGGCCGACGAGCGGGTGCAGTAACGGATGAAGCGGGACGCCGTTATGTCCTTCCCGCTTTTGCGGGCCGCATAATCTGTGAAGTCGCAACAGACCGTACGGCTTGCCGTACGGTCTCGTTCTTCATTCAGGAGGCGACCGTGAATGAACCAGCTTCCCCGCTTTTCGAAGTGTTGTCGGGGTCTTATTCCGGGCTGACCGGCAAGGCGGGGGGCGGCTCGTGCTTGATTGGCAGCAGCCTCGATGCTGATTTGGTCTTCGTCGAGCAAGGCCTCGAACCGCACCATCTTCGCGTCAGCTGGCATGTCAGCTCGATCGAGATCGAGGCCCTTGCCGCAGACGTCGCGATCGAGGGCCGCGACTCTATTTCGCCAAATGAGATCGTTGTTCTCCCTCTTCCTGCCGTCATCCGTATGGGCGCGATGTCCATTCGCTTGTCGATCGATGGCTCTCAACAAGCCGGCTCCACTAGTCGCCGGCATGTACCGATTACCGTGCTCGCCTTGGTCCTTATCAGCTCTGCGGCAGTTGGCGCTGTCTCAACGGGCCTTCTCCAGTCCGACGGCGCCGCAGTACCGAGCACTTCGTCCTCCGCCGCGGACATTGGCCCCAAAGTCGCGCTCGCCGCCCCTGATGCTCCGGCCGCCGACGCAGCTGCTCGACGGCTGCAAGGGGAAGTTGATGCAGCGGGCCTGCTCGGTATCAAAGTCGGTTCTGGGCCGGGCGTTGTGACGGCCGATGGCACCATTACGCCTGCCTCGCTCGCTAAATGGCGGGAAGTCCAGCAGCGATTCGATGTCGACAGCAATGGTGGTTATACGCTCGTCAGCGCGGTCGCCATCAAGGATGAGAAGACGCCCCCCGCGATTGCCGTCCAGGCAGTTTGGCGCGGAAACGACCCTTATCTGGTCATTTCTGGTCAAAAGTATTTCGTGGGCGCGATCTTGAGCAATGGATGGACCGTAAAGGAGATCGAGGACGGACGTGTGCTGCTGACACGCAATGGCCAGCTTGCTGCTCTGTCTTATTAAAGTTTTAGCCCTCGGGCAACGAAGGAACGTTTCATGACTAGGCTGCCGCAGCGGTCCGTAGAGCTTGGCACCGCCTTTCAGGGAATCAACAACGAGCAGCATGCACCTGTCGTCGCCCCGGCCACACCTCAGGCCAGTGGCATCGGCATCGACAAGATCCATGGAAAAGGCGGCAACGCTCACACGTCAGTTGTCCAAGACCGCGCGGCGCAGGAGCGGTTGGCTGGCAACACGATCGATAACGCGCTCGAACTCAAGTCAATCGATCCAATCTCGCGGATCAATCCCACCGAAGCCACCGAGCACGCAGATAAGATCGGAACGAATTCGGAACTTGCATGGCTGAACGGCCCCAATCTCGCGGATAGCCTGCTCTCCTTCGTCACGCCCCGCCTGCGTCATTCGCATGTTGTGCGTCCAGAGCAACACGGCCTTCTCCTCGAGCGCCTGGCCGATGCGCTGTCGGCCGCGCCAGAGGGCTCGGTGGCACGCGAAGGGGCCGCGCTTCTGCGGCTGGAGCTACGGCGGTTAATCCTGCTCCGGCAGAATCACAACGGCTTGATCCAAGGTTAGCAATGCCAGATCCGCGCGAAGTGCAACACTTCACACCTACCCGGTCGTCGAATGTTTTCAAAGCCGATGGGATGGTGCCGATCTCCGGGCCCGAGCGCGATTTGCTCTGCGCGCTTTCCTATGTCCACCTTGCGTGCGGACAGAGCGCACACAGTCTGGCTCTTTTACGGCCCGTGGTTCACGAACATTCTCAAGATGTCGAGCTGCTTCGTATCCTCGCCTACGCTCTCATCTCAGAGCGCCTCGGCGAGGAAGCGCTATCGGTATTGGACAGGCTGGACATGCTTGATGATCAGCCATCGTCGCGCCCGCCATTGCTGCTGCTACGCAGCCATGCTCTGCGTCAGGCTGGCCGCATGGTCGAGGCGCAGGCCACCTTCAAGCGCTATGTTTCATTGCGGGGCAGCACGGCTCCGGTCAAACAATAAGGCTTTACATGGCCACGCACCTACGAAATCTCGTCGCCCGCGCGCCGTCTCACCCGGATTTGATGGTCGCGTTGATGCTGCTTCTGGCGATCGGAATGATGATCATGCCGATCCCAATCGTGGTGCTCGATATGCTGATCGGCTTCAATCTGGGCTTTGCCATATTGCTGCTGATGGTTGCCCTTTATCTCAATACGCCTCTCGACTTTTCATCGCTGCCGGGCGTCATCCTTATCTCCACCGTCTTTCGTCTCGCTCTTACCGTTGCAACGACGCGGCTGATACTCGCCGAAGGCGATGCCGGCAGCATCATCCATACGTTTGGCGATTTCGTCATATCGGGCAACATCGCCGTCGGAATTGTCATATTCCTCATCGTGACCATGGTGCAGTTCATGGTTCTCGCCAAGGGTGCCGAACGCGTCGCGGAGGTTTCGGCGCGCTTCACGCTCGACGCCCTGCCCGGCAAGCAGATGGCAATCGACGCAGAGTTGCGCAACGGCCACATCGACCAGCACGAAGCCCGTAGCCGGCGCAGCGCGCTGGAGCGAGAAAGCCAACTTCACGGGGCCATGGACGGCGCTATGAAATTCGTCAAGGGCGATGCCATCGCCGGCCTCATCGTCATCTGCATCAACATGCTGGGCGGCATCACGATCGGTTCGCTTTCGAAGGGCATGTCCCTTGAGGAGGCGATGCATCAATACACCATCCTGACTATCGGTGATGCGCTCATTTCGCAGATTCCGGCTTTGCTGCTCTCAATTACAGCTGCAACCATCGTCACTCGCGTCAACGGGCCCTCCAGGCTTAATCTTGGCGCCGATATCGTCAACCAGCTTACTGCCAGCACACAAGCGCTACGGCTGGCCGCCTGCGTCCTCGTCGTGATGGGGCTTGTTCCCGGCTTCCCTCTACCTCCCTTTTTCATGCTGGCCGCACTCTTCGGTGCGGCGAGCCTTCTCAAAGTTGGCGTGCAGCATGGCAAAGCGGACATCAAGACAGGTGCCAGTTCGACCGGTTCGGCTCCCACTTCCGCACAGCGTCAGAAGCAAACCGTCCCTGCCGAAGCACTTCCGATCACGCTCTTGCTAGCACCTAACCTGATACAGGCGATCAACAAAGCAGACCTCGATCAGGGCATCGAACGGGTTTCGGCACTGGTCTCATCTGATCTTGGCATCACAATTCCGCGCATTCCAACCCAAGTCGACCAGCAGTTGGCGGATTCGCAGTTCAGGGTGGATGTCGAGGGAGTGCCCGTCGAAGCGGACAGCCTTAAGCCGACACAAGTCTTGCTCAACGACGACGCGGTAAACATTGAATTGAGCGGAATCCCCTTTCGGCAGGACCCAGACACGAACCGGATCTGGATCGAACAAGCTCATGCTCCTGCTCTCAAAGCAGCCGGAATCGGGCATCACCGTGCAAGCGATGTGATCGCCTTGCGGGTCCAGTCGACGTTGAGGCGCTATGCTCAACGCCTGGTGGGCATTCAAGAAACCCGTCAGCTGCTCGGACGGATGGAGCAAGAATATGCTGATCTCGTGAAGGAGGTGCTGCGCACGACGCCGATCCCCCGCATCGCGGACGTTCTGCGCCGCTTGCTGGACGAGGGCATCCCGATCCGCAACACTCGCCTAGTCCTGGAGGCGCTCGCAGAATGGAGCGAACGGGAGCAGAATGCCGTGCTGCTGACCGAATATGTTCGCTCCGGTCTGAAGCGCCAGATTTGTCATCGCTATGCCAACGCCCATCGTGTTGTCGCTGCCTTTATCGTCGAGCGCGAAACCGAGGATATCGTGCGTGGTGCCGTGCGCGAAACCGCTGTCGGCCCCTATCTTGTTTTGGAGAATCGGCAAAGCGAGATGCTGCTCGCACAATTCCATCAGATCCATTCAAGCCTCGCGCGGAGTCAGAGCCAGCCGGTCATTCTTGGCTCGATGGATATCCGGCGCTTCGTCCGCGGCTTTCTCACTCGCAACGGGATAGATCTGCCAGTTCTCTCGTATCAGGATCTGGCCGCCGACTTCACGGTCCAGCCGATTGGCTCCGTCAAACTTTCCGTTGGCAAGGACAAGGCCCCCACGGGAGAGCATCGCGATCTGCTCCGTGCGGCCAGATGACGAGCACAGCTGTGGATGTGAGATAGCTTATGAAATTATATGAGATTGACGTTCCGCGGTGCCGGCGCGGCTTTCGACCGCACTCGTGCTCAGCCTTTCTCCCAATTCTCGCCGTTTTGCTGCTCGCAGGCTGCGCTAACCTGGACCACCCGGATCTTTCATCGCAGCAGACGCCCACAGCAGAGTTGGTTGGCGTTGCGGAGATCGATCCCGCTATGCGAGAGCGCATCGCTCACGCCCTTGTTCGAGACACTGACGAGCAGCATTTGTGCGATACGTTGAAGCAAAGACCAGACAACGCCGATGCGGCGATTCCTCTGGCGCGGGCACTGCTGGCTCGTAAATGCCCCGGCGAGGCGATTGAGGTACTTGACACCGTCTTGTTGGCGTCACCCGGCGACCTGCGCGCACTGAACGCCAAAGCCGTCGTCCTCGATCACCAGGGCCGCCATCAGGAGGCCCAAGCGCTATACCGCAAAGCTCTCGCGACCGAACCGGCAAATCCGATGTTGCGCAACAATCTCACGCTATCGCTCGCACTTGAGGGCAAGACAGAGCCAGAGAACGCCAGCTCCCGACCGCAGGCGGACGTCCGACAGGCATTGGCCCGATCGAAATAGACCAGCGACCAAGAGCAAAGCACGGATGCTTGACGCCAGCCCCATCGCCTACCGATAGCGAAGGTCGACTATTCGCCGCGACGCTCGAGGACCGAATTCTTGGGAAGTGTTGTCTTCGGTAGAATGGGAATCGCGACGTATAACCGCATTAGCGACTCAGCACGCAATAGTTCTCAAGTGTTTCCGAGGCCGATGAAAATGAGACAGCGCGCTGAAGGGCCATCCTTGTGCCCGAAGACAGCCATGTCATTGTCTCGGATCAGGGGATTGCATCGGCGAGACTTGCCAGCAAGTTGGAACTCGCCGTGCGTCCTCCTCCTTCGCGTGCAGGTCGTGAGACGATCTGCAATCACGCGCGTGCGCAACGAGTCCGTTCGCATCTCTTCATTCGGTCTCGAAATGGCATAGCCGAATGTTGCGCGGGACTTCGCGCACCCCAGGAACGGCTGTTGCGATGTTGCGAAACAATCTCGTGCTGTCGCTTGCGCTAGAAGGGAAGACGGAGACCGACGCTCGCCCACAACCGCAGAGCGACGGCAGGCACGCCGTGGCCCGATCACGATAGCGCGGCCAGCTTGATGCCTGAGCGGCGGCTGTCGGAACTAGGCTGACTATAAGCCGCCGCTAAGACTCAGGAAGAGACAATATGTGGTCGATAGGTACACGAATCGCCAGGCTATCTTCCAGGTGTTTACGAGGCCGCTACCTTGCGATGGCCGGGAACCAGTCAAGCCTGCAATCCGACATTAGTGAGAGCCTTCGCGGTTTCAATTGAATAGATAAAATCCTCCGTGACCCGCTGCTTGGCGCCGTTCATCCAGGCCTGAAGAACGCCGATCTGGTCAGGCGCTGAAGTCGTGGAGGAGACTTCCTTGAAGAACTCCGTCAATTGTGTCGATTCGGTTTGAAGGCGCTCCTGCCAGTGCCAATAGGCCTCTGAGTACTTTTTCAAAAGCTCGTTTTGCGTTCCGATGACTCGCTTGGTGAAGTCCTGAAACGCGCCGGCTGCAATGCCGATGTCATCGTTTATTCCGTTCCCTTTCGTCATCATCATCTCCTTTGTCGTTGTATATGGACGACGACGCCTGAGCAGAGCCCCCGCGTGTAATTCGTGGTCACCAATTGGCACGTCTGTGCTCTCGCCTACAATTGCGGGGCCAATCTGGTCCCTTTGCTCGACGAGCAAACGACGTGCCATAAAAGATCCCTGAGAGGCTGCCGTCCACGAACAGGAAAGACATGTGCTTGATACAGCGCTCCGGACCCCCTGCTAATGCGGCGTCGCCGTCGAGACATGAAAGTATCAAATCGGACACGGCAGAGCGACAGCAGTGGAGGGCGAATGGCAGCTCTCGTGCCGAACAGTGATGATGATCGACGGGGAGCAATTTCTCATCGTTCCGATGTTCGGATCTATTTAACAGCTGACCAGCATCCTAGCACAATACGCTGCCTGGGCGCGTGCCCCATTGCTCGAAGCTGCGCGACAGAAAACTGGTAGCGGTTCAAGATATAGCGCGCCCGAGCAGTCGGCCGATGGTGGCCTAGCGATACCATGCGTATTGATCAGTGCGCCTGGTCCAGTCGGCTTCGCGGAGAAGGCGTTCGAGCCAATCAGCGGTCATCATGAGTATATCGGCTTGCTTCGCACTGCGATGAGCTTGTGCTGGCTGTTTAACGGGGACGCTGGATTACGCCGAGAAGTGTATGCCCGGAATAGCCCCTACCAAAACTTGGAGGCGACGACGTGCCCGTATGTAGCTAACATGGTTCTACCAGGGTTCGGGAAGACAAGAAGACAATTGTCCGCCAGAGCACTCGCGACGAGGGGACTCGGATGATCACGCCGGTTCGACGGAACTGGAATCCAAACGAATTGTTCAACGCTCTTACGCCTGCGATGTTCACCGCCGAACCATCGGCCATACGCGCACGCTGGGATAAATTGTGGCCTGATCTGTATACGGAGTATGACGCCCGATATTTGAAACAAGAACTAGCCGACCGAAACCTCATCGCTACCGATGAAGCTGCGGCATTTCTCGACGCCTGGGCGATCGATGAAGAGCGCCACACCGATGGCTTCATCCGCATCATTGAACTTGTCGCTCATGGATCCGAGAGGGATCTTCGAGAGAGATTGGACGCTCGACCGCATGATTTTGGTCCGATCACTGAGCACCTAACGGACGAATTCTCCCTCATGGTTATGATCGCATTTGACGAGATGTGCACTTGCCGCGCCTACGCAGCAGAGCCGCGCCTACGCAGCAGAAAAGCCGTTTTATGACGGTCTTGGGAACACCAAATTTCATCATTGGCTGCGGGAGGTCATTGCCGACGAGGCGGTTCACTCGATGAACGCTGTTAACGTCATCCGCGCGCGCTATCGCGACCGCATTGGGCAAGTCGGCCCAATTCTCGATAGCCTAATCCGCGCGAGCGCAAATCTACGCTATTCTGGCACCTTCGTCCTGGACTACTTCGGCACAGTGTACTCCAAGGAGCTCATCGCTAATTCACGGCTCGCAACCATGAGAAATATTGCCAAGCCACTTGCGGTGTAGAGCGAGATTCTACCAGCGAGCCCTCGCGAAAGTTGATTCGGCATCATCGCGGCTCAATCCGTCCTTCCCTGTAAGTTGCTAATTGGCGCCAACCGTTGTGGGCTTTCGTGCGCAACGTCGTGCTCACGACATGCCGGCGCTTGATGTTTGGCCAGAACAACCGGGCCGGGTTTGTTTTGCGTCCGGTTGGCGCGTCGTTCGGCCTTGCTCGGGCCATCGGGCAATTGGCCCGGCCTTTGCTCTATTGCTTGCCAAACAGTGTGCAGCTTCCCGCTTTGCCGGTCTGTCCGCCACAGCACGTGAATCTCTATTGAATGGAAGGCGATGCCATGAAGAACGGGCGTTCGGTCACCGCCACGGCGGGAGGTATCGCCACTGACGCCATCGGTTCGATGACGCGCACCGCCCTGGCGATCGAACACCGAACGGATGATAGCACGGATGGTAACCTATACTTTCCCGAGGAGGAGAGCGTCTTCGCCCAGAACACGGTCACGTCAGATCGACCGGCTAGCTTTGTGCTTCATAACGGCCTGCAGGTGGTGGTGATTCCGGATCATCGGATACCCGTTGTGACTCAGATGATCTGGTATAAGGTCGGGGCCGCCGATGAGCCGCCGGGCAAATCGGGGCTGGCGCATTTCCTCGAACACCTAATGTTCAAGGGCACCTCCAAACATCCGGCGGATGAGTTTTCCCAGACCGTGTTGCGCGTCGGCGGCAACCAAAATGCGTTCACCGGAACCGACTATACCAGCTATTTCCAGCATGTGCCGCGTGAGCACCTCGGCAAGATGATGGAATTTGAAGCTGACCGCATGACCGGTCTCATGCTAAAAGATGAGAACGTGCTGTCCGAGCGCGACGTCGTGCTCGAGGAATTCAATATGCGGGTCGCAAACGATCCGGGTGCGCGGCTCGCCGAGCAGATGATGGCGGCGCTTTACCTCAACCATCCCTACGGCCGTCCTGTGATCGGTTGGCGACAGGAGATCGAAAAGCTCCAGCGCGAGGATGCGCTCGCGTTCTATAAGCGTTTCTACGCACCGAACAACGCCATCCTGATCATCGCGGGCGACGTCGAAGCCACTGAGATCCACGCGATGGTGGAGAAGAGTTTTGGCGACATCCCCCCGCAGCCGTCGATCCCCGCTCAACGCCTGCGACCGCAGGAGCCGTCCCCGGCCGCGCTGCGCACCGTGACGCTGGCCGATCCCCGTGTCGAGCAACCAGCCTTGCACCGCTGCTATCTCGTACCGTCGGCTCGCACCGCGGCCGCCGGGGAGAGCCCAGCGCTCGAGGTGCTTGGGAAACTGATGGGCAGTGGCGTCAACTCATATCTCTATCGCGCGCTGGTAATCGACAAGCAGCTCGCGGTCAGTACATCGGCGGGCTACCACGCTACCGCATTCGACCCCTCGCAATTCGGGATTTCCGTCACACCAAAACCTGGCGTCGAGTTCGCCAGGATTGAGCGCGCCGCCGACGAGGTGATCGCCGACATTGCGCATCATCCGGCGACGGCCGAAGATCTCGAGCGGGTCAAGACCCGGCTGATTGCGCAAGCAATCTACGCCCAAGACAATCACGAAATGGTCGCGAGCTGGTATGGCCGCGGCCTGACGACGGGACGGAGCATCGACGATATCCGAGGCTGGCCGGACGGCATCCGCGCCGTCGGCGCCCAGCAGGTGCAGGAGGCCGCGCGCAAATGGCTCGACAAGAGACGCTCGGTGACCGGTTATCTCATCAAAGAGTCAGCGCCACAGCACGGGGAGAAGCTGCAGTGACCTATTCTTGCACACGACGTGAGGTTCTCCTCGGCGGCGCGTCGCTCTCAATCGCGATGCTCACCTCGCCACCTTCGCTTGCCGCCATCACGACCAAGATCCAGCGTCTGGTCTCGCCTTGCGGTATAGAAGCCTGGTTCGTCCGAGATTCCACCGTCCCGTTGATCGCGATGGAATTCGCTTTCGGGGGCGGCGCGACCCAAGATCCCACCGACAAACCCGGGGTTGGCCACATGGTTGCTGGCCTGCTCAACGAAGGTTCCGGCGATCTCAACTTCAAGGCCTTTCATGAGCGACTCGACCGCCGCGCGATCGAGCTAAGCTTTGGATCGACCCACGATCACTTCTGCGGTGGCTTGCGCACCCTCGAGGACAACGGGAACGAGGCCTTCGACCTTTTAAGGATGGCGCTAATCTCGCCCCGCTTCGACCCCGCCGATGTCGAACGGATCCGCGCCAGCGTACTTGCGCGCCTTCGGCATTACTCGACCGATCCATCATCACTCGCCGGTCGCAAGTTCTTTGAGGTCGCCTTCAACGATCATCCTTATGCCCGCCCAACCGCAGGCTCGGTCGAAAGCGTGCCGAAGATCGAAGTCGCGGATCTCAAGAGCCATGTCCGACGCGTGATCGCAAGAGACACGCTCAAGATCGCGGTGGTCGGCAACGTCGATCCAGAGGTTCTCTGCAAGCTTCTCGACAAGACCTTTGGCGGCTTGCCAGCCAAGGCGGACTCGACGCCGGTACCCGACGTGATCGTGGCAAAGCCGCCGCAGCGCGCATTCATTCCGTTCGATGTGCCGCAAACAGTCATGGCTTTCGGCGGTCCCGGCGTTCGCCGCAGCGAGTCCGATTTCATGGCCGCCTATGTCGTCAACCACATCCTCGGCGGTGCAGGTCTGAGGTCGCGGCTGTTCCGCGAAGTCCGCGAGAAGCGCGGGCTAGCCTATTTCGTACGTGAGCACCTGGTCTGGAGGACTCATTCGGCCATGTTCGTCGGCAAATGCGCGACCCGAGCCGATCGCACCGGCGAGACGGTCGAACAGATCGAGAAGCAAGCCCGCCACATCGCCGAGGTAGGGCCGACCCAGCAGGAACTCGATGACGCAAAGTGTTACCTGAAGGGCTCGCAAATGCTGGCGCTCAACTCATCATCAAAACTTGCGCGCACGCTGCTGCAGCATCAGCTTGACAAGCTACCGATCAACTATTTCGAAAAGCACAACGCCGTCGTCGACTCCGTGACGTTGGAGGACGCCAAGCGGGTCGCGCAGCGACTGTGGGGCCAGGGCCTGCTCACCATTATCGTCGGCCGCGCCCCCCTTGGCGAAGCCCAGTCGTCCCCTGTCCCATCGGTCACGACGCCGCCGCCACACACCGAGCAGCTAAGCGCCACGCCATCACCCACCTTACCGAAAAAACCCAATTAGCTTGTAGGTAACCCGGCTCGTAGCCACGAGGCTCACTCTCCATTTCTCCTTCCGGTGGAGAACTGGTACTTGGCAACCGCGGGGATCGGGCTCAACTCTCGGACCCACGGCCGAGCCGCACAAATGAGCGCTCACCGATTGCCTTGTTGCCGACCTTTCACTTCTGGCTCAAGCAGCGATCCCCCGCACCCGGAAGTCCTTACAGCGCTAGAAATCGCTTCTTTTGGAGGCTCCGGGACGAAGACGCAGGAGCTATGAAGTCGACGCTTCCCGTTTCCCTCCTTACTCGATCTGCCGCGATAAGTATCCGCCTTTAGGCGCCTTACAGTTGTGCTCAGCTGGTGCTACCGTCGAGGAATAGCGTTATGCACCGCGGCGCCAGCGGATCGACACCTGCCCTACAGCGCAACCTCTAGGGGGTAATCTGAAGGGTCGGTGGCGCCATGGCGGACATGGAGGCGAGTGTGAAGAAGCTTCATGCCGAAGCCGGATATGCGGTAGCAAAAAGTGCGACTGACGAGAAGAAGCGCGATCTGTACGAGCATCTCGGCGGCCGTTTTGCAGCTTGCCGACCAAATCGAAAAGGCCATGGCCAAACGGTCAGAGTGATCGGTCGATAAACGGTGCTGTCGTCATGAATAAGGGCCGATCCGGTCAGCGCAAATTCGACATCAGATGCACAGATCAGCCGGTGCAGGTCGTCGAGTGTACGCCGTGAAAGCCTCCTCACGTCGGGCGTGCGCGAGGCGGGCGCCCCTTAAGCCACTCAAGCAGCTTCACACTCTTGCGCCAGCGCTCCACGGCGACCGGATCACGATGGACAATCGTCAGATAGGCGCGCGCGGTCTGATCGGGAGCATATCGCCTTTGCTCCCAAATCTCGCAGGCTGGCCAATCTTACAGAGCAGCGCGGGGCAAATTCCTCCTGCGTTAGTCCGACCTTCTTCCGAATTGCCTTCACATCCATCGTTGTGCGGCATGCTCTAGGTGGTGTGGACATTAGCGCATCCATAGAACAATGGCAGCGAGAGTGACGACGGCGCGATAGTTCCGTGCCGTCTTTTCGAAGCGTGTTGCGACGCGTCGGAACTGCTTGAGCTTTGAGAAGCAGCATTCGACGAGATGGCGCTGGGCATAGAAATGCTTGTCGAGAGGGTATTTGAGCGCGCGCGACGGATTGTTGGGGATGACGGCGAGCGCGCCTTTGGCGGCGATGGCTTGGCGCAAATGATCGGCGTCATAGGCGGCGTCGGCCATGACGACTTGGGCTGATAAGCC
>NZ_JAGKJL010000063.1:0-47915 GCF_020329495.1 Bradyrhizobium australafricanum
AGTGTCCCACCAGCTCCGTCGCTCAGCACCGGCATTGCAGAGAACGGCCCGGTCCCAGTCCCGCTCTCGTCCCATTCTCGGCCGCTGAAGGAGCCAGCGCTTCCGTCTTTATATGGCTTCGTGGTTGCTGCGCCGCTCATTATCGAACCCTGTGGTGATGAACAAAGCTATTGTAGAATTTTGCGAAGTCGTGGGAGTACGTGACCGCATCCGGATCATAGTTACCGGGCGTGTAGATCGTTCCGACCCGAATAGTTGTCGGCGGCTGACCACTGCTCGAGCCGATGTTGCCCGGCTCAAAGATTGAGTTGATACAATTATCCAAGGTTGGCATTTGCTGAAGGTCTCCTGATCTCAAACATGCAAAATTCCGTCTGCTCTATCGTCTGAATCATACGCTGAGCGGCTTTCACCAGCGGTTGCCGCGCCGATCGCCATGATCAGCGCATCAATGCCGTCGATTTTTTTCGGTGAGTCTTTGTGCTCTTTCTTCGGGAGGATCGAACCGTTCACGCGGCGATCGACGACACAGTTCGACGCCATCCAGGTCAGAACCGGATTGCCATCGAACCGGAATTTCTTGATCTCTACCCACGCCTCGAGCAGCTTCGCCGGCTCGCTATAGGTTTCTGGCTTCTTATGCACGATCTCGACCGGAAGACCGTCTTCCATGAGGTTTGCGGCGATCTGGGCGGAGCCGTAATGCTCCAGACGGATGTTCATCACCTGATGCGCCTCGCACAGCGCCCGGATCTCTTGCTCGATGGCGTTATGATCGATGAAATCGCCCTTAGTCGTGGTGATGAAGCCTTGATCGGCCCACACCTTGTAGTGCGTGGTTGTGCGATGGGCGCAGATCTCGACCAAATCTTCGGGCAGATAGAAGCGTGCGAATGCGTGATGGACGCCATCACGCTCGAAGACGATGACGAGAGCGGCGACGTCGTTAGTGTCGGCCAGGTCGACACCGATCCATGCGAGTTCGCCCGCGAAATCGTCAATCTTCAGCGTCGTGTCGCCGCAGGCCTTCCACTGCTCGATTGACAGCCAGGTGGAGTGCGAGTTCTGCCAGAGATTGAGCCGCTTGGTCCGGAATTCGCCCTCACTGGCCGGCGAGTTCTTCGCCTGCCGCGCATAGGCGCGCATCTTGTCGATGTCGACCGAGACGTTCAGATTGGGATTTGCCTTCGGCCAGGCGCTCTCATCGAACGGATTGTCGCCTTCGTCGAGCGTGTAGATGACGCCAAAATAGCTGTCGTCCTCGACCACACCCTCCAGAACCTTACACAGATAGTCCCGCTGCTCGTAGCAAACGCCAATCGTCGAATAACCGGCTGTCGTGATCATCCACATCAGCGGATTTTTTCGCGCTCCGGTGGCGGACCGAAGCACATCGAACAGCGATCGATCTTGGTGAGCGTGGAGCTCGTCGACCACCGTCAGATGCGGGTTTAAGCCATCCTGCGTCGACGACTTGGCATTGATCGGCTGAATGCTGCCGTTGTTCTGGTGGCAAACCACCGAATTCGCCATGACCTCGAGGCCGAACGCTTCCAGAAGATCCGGCGTTCCCTTGGCCATCTTGCTGGCGACATCGAACACGATGCGCGCCTGACCTCCGGTGGTCGCAGCGGTCTTGATCTGCGGTCCGATCTCGCCGTCACAGGTCAGGCAATACAGGGACACACCGGAGGTTAGCGCCGACTTGGCGTTCTTACGGGCCACCTCGACGTAGGACTGTTCGAAACGCCGGCCACCATCCGACTTGCGACGCCATCCGAAGACACACACCAGCAGCCAAACCTGCCACGGCTCCAGCGTGATTGTCGGGGACGCCCACTTACCCTCGACGTGCGGCAGCTTCTCGATGAAGTCGCACACGTCAGAGGCGTGCCACGCGCTAAACTTGTACCGGAACGCATCGTCACCAGAGCGCGCCAGATCCTGCAGGTGGCGTCGACATGCAAGCCGGGTCCACTTGCCGGCAACCAGCGCACCAGCGATGACGTCACGACAATACCGCTCCGCGATGCCCGGATAATCACGCATCGGGTTTCGTCTCAGGTTGAGACGCAAGTTCACCTTGCGGAGGCTGGCCGTTACCGGCGAACTTGCCGGCCTTGGGCTGCTTCGGCGAGCCGATTTGCGATGCCGGCGTGTCGAAGAATTCCGCCGCATAGGTGCGGTAGGCCGAGAGTTGGCTGGTCGGCGGGGTGAGCTTCTTGACGAACTGCTCGATCAGGGACGCTTCAAGCGAGCAGTATTGGGCCAGGGCGCTCTCGCAGCCGGTGACCGACTGCCCGCGATCGGCGTATGTCGCAACCTTCTCCGCCCACAGCTTGGCCGCGCGACCTTTGAGCCACGCGGGCTTGACGGGCTGGCCGTCAAGCACAGAGACCACCCTCTCCCGCCTCCTGACGGGCTGGTCAGTGCCGGAAATGACCTTCAGCTCGGGCGGCTTTCCCTTGGGGCCAGGCCGGCTCATGGCTGAATTTCCGTTTTCGTATCCTGCATGGCCGAAAATCCGCCCCCGGAACCGGTCCCAAGGCCCCCACGGAAAGTCTGCGAGGCCCCCCCCGGGGGGGCCATGACGCCGTCGCGGGCTGCCCGTTTCTCTTGGGACTGCTTGCGGCTGGCGTGGCAGGGAGACGACGCCATCGGCTGCCAGTTGCTGCGGCTCCAGAACAGACGCTGATCGCCACGGTGCGGGATCTTGTGGTCGACCATGTCTGCCAAGCGTCCGCAGCCGCAGGCGCAGCGCTGGTTCTCGGGCCGGACCAGGAACGCCTTGCTCTCACGTTCCCACTTGGTGGTGTAACCACGAGCGCGCGCTGATGGCCTGCGCTTGTCTGCCTCAGCCTTGCGTGCCTGCTGACATACGCACCGCGTGCCACCACTGACACGGCGGCCACACGTACAGACGCGGGGTGCTCGCATTGGCATGGCCACCTACCCCGTACAGCTCAGTTCGATACGGATGCACTCACCGCGGTCGAAGACCGGTTTGACGTTGGTGAGCGCTCTCTGCGGGCCACGCACGAAGATGGCATCGGAAGTGCGGGGAAAGCGCGGGTCGGTGGGAGCGATGATACCGGCCGTCTGCACTGCTGGAGTGAAGCCACCAGGCCATTGCTCACGGTCGAACAGATGCGTCGGTGAAACGATGATGAAGAGACTTTGCTGCGTGATGTTGCCGATCAACTGTTCCGCGGTCAGTGCGCGCACGATGGCTGGCACCTTGGCGCGGACGCTGGTGCCTGAGGTGGTGCGCTGCAGCCAGACAGGCTCGCCTCGCTTATCCAGCCACCGGTTCAGTTGGGACAGCAGCCGGTTCATTAGCGAACGCTGGCCCTCACGCTGAGTGCGGTGCTGCCGGCATACGTGCCCACGGTGGTGATCTTGGCGCGGAGCGCCGAGCCGAGAACGCCGTCCTGCGCCGTGTTGTCCGACATCGAACCGTCAGTCGGAACTATCGCCGTGGTTACCGGCGTCAGACCAGACAGATTGATGACCTTTACAGCGCTAGACGTCGTGAACGCAAAGCACGCGACATCCAGCCAGGTCTGGCCGGCGTCGAGCGTCGTCTGAATCCAGACCTTTGCGCTGGTGCCACCAGAGCCATAGGCGAACTGCGCCTCGATCGTCGCGGCATTCATCCCCTCAAGGTCTTGGATCGAGGTTTGCGCCTGCCCAGTCAGCG
The DNA here is from genome assembly GCF_020329495.1 of Bradyrhizobium australafricanum. Lineage (NCBI taxonomy): Bacteria > Pseudomonadati > Pseudomonadota > Alphaproteobacteria > Hyphomicrobiales > Nitrobacteraceae > Bradyrhizobium > Bradyrhizobium australafricanum. The sequence continues at coordinate 3,701 of NZ_JAGKJL010000063.1, forward strand.
CCGTGGTGATGCCGAGCGCCGCAAGCGTGTAGTCGCCGGGATTAAGCATTTGAGAGCTTTCTGAAGGGTTCGAGCAGCGCCTCGACCTCGGGCGTGAAGCCGCCCGTGAATGGCGCGAAGTAGTCGGTGCTGCCGGCGCCCTCGACGGTCTCGCTACGGACGAGCGGATCGCGATCACCGGAGGAATAGAATTGCTTTACGAGCTCTATGGTGGCCCGCTCGACGGGTTCGGGCACGTCGGCCGGAAGATTGTAGCCGGCGCTATAGATCACCGTGACCTTGCCCTGAGGCCATCGCACTACGCATCCGGAACGCAGGCGCTCAATGATTCCTGCTTCTAGGTCAGCTTCGAAGTCGTCCGCAGACAGCTCAGTGTCGTTTTCGACGATCGAGCTAATCGCGGTGACAGGATAGCGCCCGGTGGTCAGGCCCTGAGTACCGCACCGAACGCGGAAGATCTCTTGCACGGTCTCCAGAGCAAATACCCTGTTGCAGTACGATGCGACGATGCCGCTCGCCTGGCTGATCAGCTTCTTCAGCTTATCGTCAGAGCCGCGGTCGACGATACCTAGCTCCGCCTTGACGGTATCGAGGCGGGTCAGGTTGATGTCGGTGGCAGCTACAGTGACCGTGATCATTATCTCGTTCCGAATGGACGGGGTGCGGCGTCGTTCGACATCGATCCGGCGGGGAAGACTTGAGCTTCACCGCACCCCTAGCCCCTGCCGACGCAGGGGCATTCGTTACTGCGGCGGGTTCGCAGTCGGCACGCTGGACGGCTTGCCGAGCACCCACATGCCACCGAGGAACAGGTTGCCCGTGTTGTTGGCCGGTGTGATCGTCGCCCGGATGTACCGCTTGGAGCCGATGTAACCGAGCTTCCGGACCTCGCCGTCATCGGCGAAAGTGAAGCCGGCCAATGCCTCGGTGCCGATCATGTCCTTATCGGCTACAGCAACGGCGCCGGACATGCCGGAATCGTTGCTTTCCTCGAGCAGCAGCGTGAAGGTCGCGTCTGCGTCCGACAGAGTGCCAGTGACGAAAGCCAGCGTCGCCGAGCCATAGCCGAGCACGTCGAGGATAGCGCTGACCTGGGCCGTGTTATCGGTGACGGCCGCAGCCGGCGCGAACGCCGTCTTGAGGTGGATGTTATTTGCCTGATCGCGCATTGCGTTCGTTCCTTAGCTCGTTGCGATTTTCAGCTTGCGGAGGGCTTCGGCCCTGCCGACGCCGCCAGCGACACGGCGCCGACCGTGGAAGCGGGTCATACCCTTGGTGGCTTGGCTGTACGGGTCGCGGAGGATCGACAGCGCGACGCGGTCGAAGATCCGATAGCCCTGCGTGAAGTCGCCGAAGATGATCGGATAGGCGTTGCCAGCGACGTCCGGCATGTCCGGCATCTCGACAACGGGACGGCCCAGGATGGTGGTCACCGGGGCGTTGTTGATGCCCTGCATCGCGGTCAGGTAGTTGCCCGCGGTATCCTTCAGCTTGCGGATGGCGCCCAGCGTGGCGCTGTTCATGCCCCAGACCGCATTCGCGCGGTAAGGCGACTTGAGCGCGTGGTAAAGATCGATCAGGCCATCAGCCTTGACGTTGCTGGCATCGGCGCCCGGCGTGTAGCTGAGGTTGGCGTCCTGCATGAAGCCGATCGGCGACAACTGCGAAGCACCATTGACGAAGGCCGTACCTTCCTTGGCGCCCATGTCCTCCGCGAATTCAAAGGCCAGCAGAGCACCGATGTCGAAGGTCGAGTCCTCGAGCATGGCGTTCGACACGTCGACATAGGCCGCGATCTCGCGGACCTCGTATCGATTCTCGCCGAACGTCACGGTCGTTTCCGGGCGGTCGTCGGTTTCCCCGACCCAGGCCGAAGTGAGGCCACCGGTACGCTTGGGCCAGCGGACGGCGCCGGAGCCGGTCGGCATGACGCGCGCGACGGAGCGAACGGGCGAAAACAGGACGATGTTACGGTCCAGCTCCTGCTGATAGGAATCCGGAGCCAGATAGCCGCCGGCAGTGTCGTCCGACACGCGCAGGGATTTGGCTTCATCAGCCGATAGCCCCTCGCGACCGCGTCGGATAAAGCTGTCCCAAGCCTTCTTCTCGACCTCGGCGTCCGGATTTTCGTCACCAGCGGTGGCGCCAGGCCGGTTCATCTTCGCTTCGAGCTTGTCGAGGCGGTCCTGCAGGTTCTTGTGGTCGATCGTCTTACCCTCGACCGCGGTGAAGCGATCGTTCACCGACTTGGTCAGGTCTTCGAGCGCCTTCTGCACGATCGCAGCAGGATGATCCTCGTCGCCGTCCTTCAGTTCGATTGCGCCGGACAGCATGGCGCTCTTGTGGGCGTGAAGCATTGGTTACCTATTTGAGTTTGAGGGCTGCGCTGGCCCGATGGATCGCGTCGGCCAGCGCAATGAGAGCCGCCGCGGATTTCGCCGATGTCACGCGCGCTCCCGGATGGGCCGGGACGGTGACCAATGAGACCTCGACCAGGTCGAGGGACTTGATGACGCGCCCGCCTCCACGGCGTGCACGGGCGGATTTGGTGATGAAGCCGATCGAAAGGCCGGTGACGGCGCCGGACCTCACCAAAGCCCGGACTTCCTTGGCCCGGGCGACGTCGTCGACCAGAAGCCTGCCCTTGACCTGGAGGCCCTTGGAAGTCTCCTGGAGCTCGTCCCACGCGCCCAGCGGCTGGGACGGGTCATGCGCGAACAGCAACGGCAACGGCGCCTTGGCCGACTTGAAGGCCCCCGGGGCGATCTCGTCACCTACCCGGTCCGGCGTCCCAAACGGCCAGGCGATGCCGCTGATTACCCCGGCGTCGTCAACCGCAATGTCGGCCTTGAATTCGAATTTGCCGTTCATGCGGCCACCTGCAGGTTGGGCTTGGGCGCCGGCTTGTTGTCCGGCGTGACGCCAACGGCATTTGCGGGCGGCCGGAGGGTCGCACCGCCCTCGATCGGTCCCCGGTTGTCGATCGCCCGGACCTCGTCAGGAGCCATCCACGGGCCGCCGCAGGCCTTGGCGAACGCCTCGAAGCGGGCAGCCAGGTCCGCCCGGACGAGCGTGTCGGTCAGGAATTCTGGGTAGAAGTTCTTTTGCTCGTCCTCGGTCAGGAGCCGGGAAATGGCGCCTTCCCAGAGCTTGCAGCGGCCGAGCATGGTGAAGCTGAGGAACGCCTGCCCCATCTCCTCGGCGTTCGCCCAAGTCGCCCGGCCGAGCTCGTAGAGCAGCGTCGGGGGAATACCCAAGGCGCGGCCAATCTCCAGGATCTGGAAATTCCGCATTTCCTGGAACTGCAGGTCGACCGACGAGAACGTCAGCGCCTCGAACTCGGCGCCGTCCTCGAGGATGGCGGTGCCGCCGGCCGCCTCTCCGGATTGTTCGTTGCGCCAGGATTTCTTGAGGCGGGCATAGGCGGTATCGCTGAGTTTGGTCTTGGCCTTGATGACGCCAGAAGGACGGGCACCGTTACCCAGTATCCGGGACGCATGCCGCTCCAGCGCGATTGCCAGGCCGATGGCCTCGGCGCAGTCGCGGACCGCGGACCGCTTATTCCAAGACGAGACGTGAAGGATGTCGCGCCAGCTATACTCACGCGCCGGACCAGCCGAGACTGTAACGCGGTAAGTCGGCTCCATGGTGATCAGGTCGAACGTGACGGCCACGGACGTGGGGTCGAGCCGGATCAGCTCAATGATCTTTCCGTTCACCCGATTGGCGAAGGCATACCCGTGACCATGATCGATGACGTCGTTCTCGAGCGTGGTGATGAATTCAGTGGCAGACGTCCAACCGTTCGGGCGGTCGTGCAAGAGCTGGTAGAGAGGATGATCGGTCGCTTCCTCGCTCGCGTCGCCATTGCGGCGGTAGAGCTTCAGCGACAACGTGGCCAGCGTTTCACAGCGGATGCGCTTGCCAGCGTGAACGGCCGGACAACGATCGGCAAGACGTGGAGATACGAGAATGCCCGCCGCAGTCTGCGCGCCAAAATCAATTAGCGCCTGCCAGCTTGCAGGGTCATAGAGGGACTTCGCGCCGAAGCCGAAGATGTTTTTCAGACGATCGAACAAACCAGCTATCTTCTCCGCCTACACAAGGTGTAAGGCGGAGCGACGCGTGATCGCTATTCCTGAAACCTGCCACTACCTGCCAAAACCTGACAGAACCTGACAGTCAGGCTTCCTTCTGACCCAGTCGCGCAGCTCACTCCTGAAAGCCTGGTATCTGCCGCACGGCTTATAGATCGGTGCATCCGGCTCCTCTGCTCGCCGATAAACGGTGCGAACAGAGCAGCCCATCTCGAACGCAATCGCCTTTGCGCCGATCACCTTATCGTCCTCACGCTGCATCGCGACCCCGCTTGATGCGGTTGCTGCGACGAGCCTTGCGCGCTGCCTGGCGAGCGACCTTGCGAGCCGCAGCAGCCTCGCGCTCCTCTTTCTCGATGGAGATCTGGTCGATTTGCGAGGTGTCTGGCCAAGTCGTCTTCGGACTCAGCGACAGCCAAAGCGGGGTTAACTGATCGAGGAAGCATGATCGTTTTCGTATCGATCCGTTGCTATCCACGAAAACGCAGGTTGCCGTTCCTCCGTCCTGTTCCACGATCAGCATCGGTGCTGAGTTGCCGGCGCGCACCATGTCTCCTTTCCGCATCAGTATCCCCACGTTTCAGGCACATCCGCCGACACCGAGTCGACGCGCGTCCCTTTGAAGACCGGCTCATCCAGTGATCGGTTGCGATGTCGAGAAAACATCCGGTCGTGTCGTCGAACGAACTCGCCGGCCAGCGAGGGCACGTTGCCGATCAGCACGCGACCTGAAATCACCTCTTCGACGATGTCGGAGATCACGTCTTCCCGATCGACGCGTTCAATGTGGCGAGGTAAGGCCTCATCAATGGTGCGGTAGATGTTGTTCGCGAGCAGCGATGTGCGATGAAGTTCGCCTGAGGTATCGACCCAAGCACTCACGGCGTTTTGGTAGCGCCGCAAAAGAGCTGGATCGCCTTCCGCTCGTCGCAATATCTGGCAGTAGTGGGGAAGCCCGCGCTGCGTGTGGGATTCCCGATACCGAGCATGCCCCTCAGTGCGAATGATGCCGATCGCCCGGTCGATCTGCGCGTCGGTATATGTTCTCGCGCGACCGCCCCACTTGCGATCTTTCATCGCAATTGTCAGCCGGCTTGCGAACGACGCATCACGAACCGCTCGGTACCGCAGGGCGTAATACGTTGGGCCATCCTCGAAATCCAAATCTTCTAGACGGACGGCGGGGTCACTGTTGTAGACTACCTCGAGCGACCGTTCGTATTTTTGCTCAGAGAAGGCGCGCGGCTTATACCGCCCAGCGGTTGCGGCCTTACCTGCCGCCTTCGCGACCTCAAGGCGAATTCGCCGCTCAGGATCACCACTGTCGTATACGAACCACTTGAAGGTCGGCTTAGGGGGAAACTCAGGACGGGATTTCAGAGCCTCCCGTATCGTCATCCCGCTGGCGACGAGAGCAAGGATCTCGTCAAAGCATGCCTCAACTCTGCTGACCATTAACGACGCTTCCGGCGACGAAAGCGCGGCGATCGCTTGGTCTGAATGTCCTGGTGCAACTGGTTGGTGATCTCGAAGACCGCAGCGGTGGCGTCCCGGATGTAGAGCTTGTGGACGTGGACCCTGACCGTCTGCTGCCCGTCGCCTTTCGGCCGCACGTAGACGGTCGAGTAGCAGTCTCCCCTCGTGCTCGACCATGTCCACGGGAATGCGCGCACCCAGCCGTTGCCGACGTTGGTGTAAGCGCTCGCGAGGAAGTTCGGCTTGCTGGCCGCTAGCGTGGTGCTAGCGCTGTCCACTGGACATTCCAGCGGACTGTCCGACAACGCGGCTGTTTCGATGCTCATGCTGCTTTCCTTTTGAGGTGGTCGAACCGAAGACCCACGAGAACCTGCTCACCCAGCGCGCCGCGGCTCTGCAGCACCACCAGGTTTCGGAGGTGGTCAGGATCGCGCTCATGGAGGTCCTGCACGATCAGCCAGCCATCCGGCAGCCCCAGCCGCTTCGCGATCTCGTCCAGGAGGACTTCGTCCCCCTTCATGGGCGCGTTGCTGGGTGCCGCCGCCCCGCTCGCTACGGCGCCGTGTGGGGGGCGCGCTTCGCGGGGCGGCTGTTTGGTACTCCCACCCCGAGATATAGAAGCTACGTCGGAGTTTCCGACGCGGGCTACTACGTCGGAGTTTCCGACCTGGATTTGTTCTGTTTCAGGTCGGACTTTCCGACCCGAAACCTGCGGAGACTCCGACCCGGTTTCCTGTTTTTGGCGGGCCTTCTTGGATCGCTCCACGGCCTCAACGCCTTTGGCCCGTCTGGCTTCGACGGCGACATTCTTGGCCTGTTCCTTGGTGGTGATCGATCGCCAATCGTGTGTCGGGTCGGCCCTGTCGGTGTGCAGGTAGGTCAGCCGATATTGGCTGGCCTCCCGGTATTCTCGGTTGCCACCCCGTCCTTGCTTGGTGATCTCGATTAGCTTCAACGCCGCCAGACACCGGATCGACGGCGCGACGGCTTCCCGGTCGACGCCGAAGTCGACGAACTGTTGATGGGTAACCACTAAGGCGCCGTTGCTCGTCCCGCCGTGGTGGGCGAGCTCGATTTCCAGCCGCATCAGCACACGGTGCTCAGACTGGTTAAGGACCCGCATGACGGGGGATTCCAGCATCTCGACGAGCCGCCCAATGAATTGGCCACCAATCGTCGTCTTGCGTCTCTTGCCCCGCGTCATGCCTGCTCCGGGGTACCGAATGTCAGGCGCCACATGACGGTCCGGATGGCCATCTCCATGGCCGCCAGCTCGCGCTTGATGGCAGCCGGACTGACACCGCGGCGGTGAAGAGCGTCGGCTTGGCATTGAAGCTGGCGATGGATGTGCTGCTCCGCCTTCTCAGGCTTGAGGCACAGGGCGTACTCGGCCTGTCGGTGGATGAGGTCTAGGCGCTTGGCTAAAGGAAATGGGATGACAGCCGCGCTCATGCCGCCGGCCTCGAACGGGCAGCGAACATATTCCCCGAGATTTCCCCCAGCTCTACGCTGACGTTCCAACTACGTTCACGCCCGAAGAGTGGGGGAACGTGGAGTGGTTGCGGAGCTAAGTATTGATAATGCTTGGGAAAGATGGTGCTGCCAGACAGGATTGAACTGTCGACCTCTCCATTACCAATGGAGTGCTCTACCACTGAGCTACGGCAGCATGCCCGGGAAAAATTGAATCGGCCCCGAGGGCCCGTCCAAGCGGGCGGTTCTTGCCACAGGCCTCCCTTTGGCGCAAGCGAAACAGCGCCCCTGTCGCCCTTGAAATCGGCAGAAATCGACCGCCTCGCCGATGATTCCGGCCAATCTGGCCGATTTCGGCCGGATTGGGTTCCCGATTGCGCCGAAACTATCCCGATCCGCGCTTGCCGCCGAATCATATCGCCGCAACTGGCCGACCGGGCAGGGTGCGCGGGCATCCGCCATTGGCTATGCTTGCCTCGCGCAGGGCGGCGGCGGTTCGAGAGTTTTGCAATGACAGGCGACCAGGACAGAGGCGGCGGGCAGGCCGGAGCCCGCGTGAAGGATTCACGACAGGATCGTCTCAAGCTCGCGCTGCGCGAAAACCTGAAGCGGCGGAAATCGCAGGCGCGCGGTCGCGAGGATGTGGCTTCCGAACCAGCCGATGGCTCGCTAGATGACGCCGGCGGAAACGAGCCGCGCCGTTAACCCAGTTCGTGCTGTCATAAGGAAGCGGGTCGCCGAGATGGCTGTAGATGAGACGACGATCGATCGGCTGAGCGCAACCGCCTACGCCTTCCCGCGCCATGAGCAGACCTTTCCGACCCTGACCGCGCACGAGATCGAGCGGATGCGCCGCTTCGGCGAGCCGCGCTCATACCAGGACGGCGAGGCGCTGTTCGAGACCGGCAAACCCGGGCCCGGCATGTTCGTGGTGCTATCGGGCAATGTCTCGATCACCCAGCGCGACGGCCTCGGCCATGTCGCGCCGATCATCGACCAGGGACCGGGCCAGTTTCTCGCCGAGATCGGCCAGCTCTCCGGCCGCCCGGCGCTGGTCGACGGCCATGCCGATGGGGTGGTCGAGACGCTGCTGCTGCCGCCCGACCGGCTGCGCGCGCTTTTGGTTGCAGAGGCCGATCTCGGCGAACGCATCATGCGCGCGCTGATCCTGCGCCGCGTCAGCCTGATCCAGGGCGGCGCCGGCGGGCCGGTGCTGATCGGCCCCGTCTCGGTCGGCAACATGGCCTCGCTGCAGAATTTTTTGGCGCGCAACGGCCAGCCGCACCACTTCCTCGACCCCGAGACCGACAAGGATGCCGCCGACCTCGTCGCGCGCTATTCGCCGACGCGCGCCGAGCTGCCGCTGGTGGTCTGTCCCAACGGCACGGTGCTGCGCAATCCGTCCGAGACCGCGCTTGCGATGGCGCTCGGCATGATCGGCAACAGCGCGCATGAAAAACTCTACGATGTTGCCGTGGTCGGCAGCGGCCCGGCCGGGCTTGCCACCGCGGTCTATGCGGCGTCGGAAGGCCTGTCGGTTGCGGTGTTCGATTCCCGCGCCTTCGGCGGCCAGGCCGGCGCCAGCATGCGCATCGAAAACTATCTGGGCTTTCCGACCGGCATCTCCGGCCAGGCGCTGGCCGGGCGCGCCTTCAACCAGGCGCAGAAATTCGGCGCCGAGATGCTGATCCCGGTCTCGATCAAATCGCTCGACTGCACGAAAGCGTCCGGCGCATTCGTGCTCGACACCGCCTGCGGGCATACGCTGCGCGCGAAATCCGTGGTGGTCGCCAGCGGGGCGCGCTATCGCCGGCCCGAGATCGACAATCTCGATGCGTTTGAAGGCCGCGGCGTCTGGTACTGGGCCTCGCCGATCGAGGCGCGGCTCTGCGCCAACCAGGATGTCGTGCTGGTCGGCGGCGGCAACTCCGCGGGGCAGGCGGCGGTGTTCCTGTCGGCGCATGCCCGCAAGGTCAACATGATGATCCGCGGCGGCGGGCTCGGTGCCAGCATGTCGCGCTATTTGATCGAGCGCATCGAGGCGACGCCGAATATCGAATTGATGTTCAACACCGAGGTGATCGGGCTCGACGGCGCGGAGACGCTGCAGCGGGTGCGCTGGCGCAGCCGGCTCGCGCCCGACCAGTTCACCATGGATATCCGCAATCTCTTTTTGTTTGTCGGCGCCGATCCGGCGACCGGCTGGCTTGAGGGCTGCGGCGTGCAGGTCGACCGCGGCGGCTTCGTGATGACCGGCGTGCAGACCGGCGAGGGCGCGCGCGCCGTGCCGCTGCTCGAGACCACGGTGCCCGGCGTGTTCGCGGTCGGCGACGTCCGCTCCGGATCAGTCAAGCGCGTCGGCGGCGCGATCGGCGAGGGCGCGCAGGTGGTGGCCGCCCTGCACGGCTATCTCGCTGATGCGGGTGATCACACGCTGTAGCAACGTCGATGCGACGCACGCAAACGTTTTCCCGTCATCCTGAGGAGCCGCGAAGCGGCGTCTCGAAGGATGAATCGGCCACAGTGTGGCCGTGCATCCTTCGAGGCTCGCAAGAGCTCGCACCTCAGGATGACGGATCAGATAGCTGCGACAGGTAAGGGCCGAAAAATGACGAAAGGCTGCACCCATATCGCCGGCATCCAGGATGTCACGCCGAGCGCGCTCGGCTGCGAGGAATGCCTGAAGAGCGGCAGCCGCTGGCTGCATTTGCGCATCTGCCGCACCTGCGGCCATGTCGGCTGCTGCGACGACTCGCCGAACCGGCATGCGACGGCGCATTTCCACGCCACCGGCCATCCCGTGATCGAGGGCTACGATCCGCCGGAAGGCTGGGGCTGGTGCTATGTTGACGAGGTGCTGTTCGATCTGTCGAAGCGCAAGACGCCGCATAACGGACCGATCCCGCGCTATGATTGATGAGGCTTCGCGCACGGCGCACGTGCCGCATCGTGTGACATGCGTGCGAAAACTTTCAGCAGTCGCCGGCGCCGGCAATTTTTGATGGGATGTCGGCCGTCCTGCCATCGAAGCATGTAGCAATTTTCCGTCACGCATCGTAACCTCGCACGCGGGTCTCAACGGGGAGTGCGCCACATGACGACATTGGTGCTTGTGCACGTCATTATCAGCCTGATTGCAATCGTCGCCGGCGTACTCGTGATGTTCGGGCTGCTCGGCTCGCGCGCGATGTCGGGGCTGACCGCGATCTTCCTCGTGCTCACGATCCTGACCAGCGCCACCGGCTTCGTGATCCCGCCTTTGGTGACCGAGAAGCTGCTGCCGTCGCACATCATCGGCGGGCTTTCGCTGGTGCTGCTCGCGATTGCCTGCATTGCGCTCTATGCGATGCAGCTCAAGGGCGCCTGGCGTCCGATCTATATCGTGACCGCGATGGTCTCGCTCTATCTCAACGTCTTCGTGCTGGTCATCCAGAGCTTCCTCAAGGTGCCGGCGTTGCAGGCGCTGGCGCCGGCCGTGCCGCCGAACCCGCCATCCGGGCCGGTCTTTGCCGTGGTGCAGGGCATCGTGCTGGTGTTCTTCGTCCTGGTGACCATCGGTGCCTGGCGCCGGTTCAGGCCGGTCACGTTCGCCTGATCCAATAGGACCTCGTCATTCCGGGGCGACGCGCAGCGTCGAACCCGGAATCTCGCAATCCAATATCTGGATTCGGGGTTCACGCTGCGCGTACCCCGGAATGACGAATACAGCAAGAGGAGCAATTCAAATGCCCACCATCACCACCAAAGACGGCGTCGAGATTTTCTACAAGGATTGGGGCTCGGGGCAGCCGATCGTGTTCAGCCATGGCTGGCCGCTGTCGTCGGACGACTGGGACGCGCAGATGCTTTTCTTCGTGGGTCACGGCTTTCGCGTCGTCGCCCATGACCGCCGCGGCCACGGCCGCTCCGCCCAGGTCGCCGACGGTCATGACATGGATCACTATGCCGACGACCTCGCGGCCGTCACCGCGCATCTCGACCTGAAGAACGCCGTCCATGTCGGCCATTCCACCGGCGGCGGCGAGGTGGTGCACTACATCGCCCGCCACGGCGAGAGCCGGGTGGCGAAGGCGGCGATCCTGAGCGCGGTGCCGCCGTTGATGGTGCAGACGGCGAATAATCCCGGCGGCTTGCCGAAGTCGGTATTCGACGGCTTGCAGGCGCAACTCGCCGCCAACCGCTCGCAATTCTACCGCGACCTGCCGGCCGGGCCGTTCTACGGCTACAACCGGCCCGGCGCAAAATCATCGGAAGCCGTGATCCAGAACTGGTGGCGGCAGGGCATGATGGGCGGCGCCAAGGCACATTACGACGGCATCGTCGCGTTCTCGCAGACCGACTTCACCGAGGATCTGAAGAAGATCAACGTGCCGGTGCTGGTGATGCATGGCGACGACGACCAGATCGTGCCCTACGCCGACTCCGCCCCGCTCTCGGCCAAGCTTCTGAAGAACGGCACGCTGAAGACCTACAAGGGTTTTCCGCACGGCATGCCGACGACGGAGGCCGAGACGATCAACGCCGACCTGCTGGCGTTCATCAAGGGCTGATGTGAGAGGGGTTGTGCTCTGCGCCGCGCGTCTCAACATTGCGCAGCCTCAATCCACCTCGCCCGGTGGCTTACTCCTCTCCCCACAAGGGGCAGGGCAATCGCATATGGAATGAACCGATTCTTCCGCGCCGTCATGGCCGGGCTTGTCCCGGCCATCCACGTCTTCTCTTCGCGTGGAAACGAAGACGTGGATGCCCGGGACAAGCCCGGGCATGACGCGTTTGTGGGAACTCCGATCGCCTCAAACGGCCATATGCGATTGCCCTACCACACGGGGGGAGGAGTCCGAAGCATGTGCTCGCCTTACGGAGACGATGTTTCGGAAGCGCCGTGATCGGCTCGCTCACTCAAAAACCGCGCGGATCGCGGCGAACAGGCGCTTGGCGACCAGGTCCGGCTTCTCGCGGGCGCCATCGTCGGCCCAGAGCTCGCTGCCGACGCGCATCGCGCCGGTCGTGATCATCGCGACCAGCCGGGCTTTCATCCGGTCGTTCTTGTGGTTGGCGCGCTTGAGCAACGCGTTGGCGAGCTCACGCTCAAGCCTTTCATATTTGGCCTGATCGCGCGCCTGCAGCGCTGGATTGTCGCGCTTCAGCCGCGCCAGCGCGACCGCCTCGCGCGGGTCGATCTGCTTGACCATGTCGGCGATGGCGTTCTCGGCGGCCTGCAGCATGGATTCAGTGGCCGGGCGCGCCGCAACGGCTGCGATCAGTGCCGCGGTACCGTCCTCCTGCCAGGCCAGCACCACGTCTTCCTTCGAGGCGAAATAGTGAAAGAAGGTGCGGCGCGAGACGTCGGCGGCGGCGACGATGTCGTCGAGCGTGGTCGCCTCGAAGCCGCGCTCGAGAAACAGCATCATCGCCGCCTTGGTCAGCCGCTCCCGGGTCTCCTGCCGCTTGCGTGCGCGCAGGCCCGCCGCCGGCGGCGCCGGATTCGCTTTGGATTGCATCGACTTGACCGGTCTCTTGGCCGATTTCTTGGCCGGTTTGCGCGCGGACGCCGGACGCTGCAATTTTTCACCTCTTGCAAAAATGCACTTAGTGCACATTTCGTCGGATGCGGCTGGACCCGCAAGAACCCGACAAGAACCCGAATCGTGTCGCAAGGAGATATAAGCATGACCGGCTGGAGCACTGCAGACATTCCGCGGCAGGGCGGCAGGACCGCCGTGATCACGGGCGCTACCGGCGGACTCGGCTACGAGACCGCGCTGGAACTGGCGCGCGCCGGCGCCAATGTCGTGCTCACCGGCCGCAACGGCGCCAAGGGGCAGGACGCGCTGGCGCGAATCCGCGCGCAGCTTCCCGATGCCGCGGTGACCTATGAAACGCTCGACCTCGCGAACCTCGCATCGGTTGCCGATTTCGCCGGGCGCTTCGCCGCCACGCATACCGCGCTCGATCTCCTGATCAACAATGCCGCCGTGATGTCGCTGCCGAAGCGGCAGGTGACCGCTGACGAGTTCGAGATGCAGTTCGGCACCAACTATCTCGGCCACTATGCGTTGACCGCGCTGCTGTTGCCGCAGCTCCGCCGCGGCCACAACACCCGCGTCGTCAATCTCTCCAGTCTTGCGCATCGCTCCGGCGTCATCAATTTCGACGATCTGCAGGCCCGCCGTTCCTACGCGCCGTGGCGCGCCTACTGCCAGTCGAAGCTTGCGATGCTGATGTTTGCGCTCGAATTGCAGCGTCGCAGTGCGATCAACGGCTGGGGACTGATGAGCAATGCCGCGCATCCCGGCTACGCGCGCACCGAGTTGATCCCGAACGGTCCCGGCACCGACAGCCTGTCGTGGCGGTTCGGTCGATATTTGCAGCCGATCATGAGCCACTCCGCGGCGGCGGGCGCGTTGCCGACGCTGTTCGCGGCGACGTCAGCCGCGGCCCAGCCGGGCGGCTATTACGGGCCCAACGGATTCTATGAGTTGAAGGGCCCACCTGCGCCGGCGCGCATCATGCCGCACGCCAGGGACGCCGCGGTAGCGGAGCGGCTATGGGATATCTCGGCGGCGCTGACCGGTGTATCGTTTGATCAGGTCGCAACCGCCGCCTGAACGGATCGGGCGGCAGCGGGGCAATCGAGATGAAGGTCATCCTGTTCGGCGCGACCGGCATGGTCGGGCAGGGCGTGCTGCGCGAATGCCTGCTCGATCCCGCTGTCGAGCGCGTGCTCGCGGTTGGGCGCAGCCCGACCGGGCAGCGCGATGCCAAGCTTGTCGAGTTGATCCACGACAATTTCGTCGATTACAGCGCGATCGAGCCGCAGCTTGCCGGCTACGACGCCTGCTTCTTCTGCCTCGGCGTCTCCTCGATCGGCATGGACGAGGCACGCTACCGCCATCTCACCTACGACATCACGCTGGCCGCGGCGACGCTGCTGGCGCGGCTCAATCCCGGCATGGTGTTCACCTATGTCACGGGGCGCAGCACCGATTCCACCGAGCGCGGCCCGTTGATGTGGGCGCGGGTGAAGGGCAAGACCGAGAACGATTTGCTCAAGCTGCCGTTCAAGGCCGCCTACATGTTCCGGCCCGCCGGGATCCAGCCGCTGCATGGCGTCCGCTCCAAGACCGGCTGGGTGCAGGCGATCTATCTCGCGACCTCGCCGCTGCTTTCCTTTCTGGTGCGGGTCGCCCCGAGCTACATGACGACATCGGAACAGCTCGGCCGCGCCATGCTGAAGGTCGCCCGCGACGGCTACCCAAAGCCGGTGCTGGAGAGCGAGGACATCAATCGCCTCTGAAGCGTGGTGGGCCGGTTCCCTCGAGCGGCGATTTCGCCAGGTCTCTTGGTACCCCCCGGGCCGCGAGGCGTTATAACCACCGTCATGTCCCCACCCGCGCCGCTGAAACTGATTGCCCTCGATGCCGATGACCTCGCGGTCATCTCGACCCATGTGCAGGACGCCCACGTCCAGCCCTCCGACATCGTCTGGCGCCAGGACGAGAAGCGGCTCGTGGTCGGCCTGAACCGGCTGGACTGGGAGCAGACCCTGTCGGGCGGCACCTGCTCGCGGCGGCTGATCGCCGCGCTCAGGTTCGACCGGGTGCTGGCATGCAAGTCGCGCAATATCGACCTGGAGGCCCCGGAAGCCACCCTGGAACTGCTCGGGATCGAGTTCTATGCCTCCGACCCGCCGGGCGGCAGCGCGCTCCTGATGTTCGGCCATGGCGGGGCGCTGCGGCTGGATGTCGAGTGCCTGGAGTGCGAATTGACTGATCTGGGCATCGACGATCTCGGCGTGGCGCCGGGGTGATTGGGCACGTCATTCCGGGGCGGTCCCAACGGGTCCGCGCAAAGCGCGGCCCGATGACAGGCTCCGGACCGAACCCGGAATCTCGAGATTCCGGGTCTGGTCCTTCGGACCATCCCGGAATGACATCCCCCAAGGGTTGACGGCCATTATCCGTCGCGCCATTGAGCAGGGACCCGAATTCCTCCTAAGAAAGCCGTCATGCCCGTTCGCCTGGACCGACAGAGCGCCGATTTCGAGCAGCGATTCCGCGATTTCCTGGCGGCCAAGCGCGAGGTATCGGCCGACGTCGAGCGCGCCACCCGCGCGATCGTCGACGACGTGGCGGCCCGCGGCGACGCGGCGCTGCTCGAGGCGACCAAAAAGTTCGACCGGCTCGATATCGAGGCGGCCGGCCTGCGCATTACCGCAGCCGAGATCGACGCCGCGGTTGCGGCCTGCGACCCCAAGACCGTCGAGGCCCTGAGGTTCGCGCGCGACCGGATCGAGACCTTTCACCGCCGCCAGTTGCCGAAGGATGAGCGCTTCACCGATGCCGCCGGCGTCGAGCTCGGCTGGCGGTGGAGCGCGGTCGATGCGGTCGGGCTCTATGTGCCCGGCGGCACCGCGGCCTATCCGTCCTCGGTGCTGATGAACGCGGTGCCGGCCAAGGTCGCCGGCGTGCCGCGGGTGGTGATGGTGGTGCCGGCGCCGGACGGCAAGCTCAACCCGCTGGTGCTCGCCGCCGCCCATCTCGGCGGCGTCTCGGAAATCTACCGGGTCGGCGGCGCCCAGGCGGTGGCGGCGCTGGCCTACGGCACCGCGACGATCGCGCCGGTCGCCAAGATCGTCGGCCCCGGCAACGCCTATGTCGCCGCGGCAAAGCGGCTGGTGTTCGGCAAGGTCGGCATCGACATGATCGCCGGCCCCTCCGAGGTGCTGGTCATCGCCGACGACACCGGCAGTGCCGACTGGATCGCGGCCGATCTCCTGGCGCAGGCCGAGCATGACGTCAGCGCGCAGTCGATCCTGATCACCGACAGTGCACGGCTTGCCGCCGACGTCGAGCGCGCGGTCGAGGCGCAGCTTGCGACCTTGCCGCGCGCCGAGATCGCCCGCACCTCGTGGAACGACTTCGGTGCCGTGATCAAGGTGGCAAAACTCGACGACGCGGTCGAGCTCGCCAATGCGATCGCGGCCGAGCATCTCGAGATCATGACCGCGGACGCCGAGGGCCTGTCGAACAAGGTCCGCAACGCCGGGGCGATCTTCCTCGGGGCCCATACCCCGGAGGCGATCGGCGATTATGTCGGCGGCTCCAACCATGTGCTGCCGACCGCGCGCTCGGCGCGGTTCTCCTCCGGCCTCGGGGTGCTTGACTTCATGAAGCGAACCTCGATCCTGCGGTGCGGGCCGGATCAACTCCGTGCACTCGGGCCCGCCGCGATGACGCTCGGCCAGGCCGAGGGTCTCGATGCCCATTCACGTTCCGTCGGATTGCGCCTCAACCTCTCATGAACAAGCCACCAGACGACGAGGATTCCAACAATCGCATCGTCGCGGTGACGCTCGACGAGGAATCGATCGGCCGTTCCGGGCCCGATATCGAGCATGAGCGGGCGATCGCGATCTACGATTTGATCGAGCAGAACCTGTTCGCGCCCGAGGGCGCCGCCGGGCCGGGGCCTTACACCCTGCATATCGCGATCACCGGCAACCGGCTGATGTTCGATATCCGCAAGGAGGACGGCGCGCCGGTGGTCGCACATCTGTTGTCGCTGACCCCGTTCCGCCGCGTCGTGAAGGACTACTTCATGATCTGCGACAGCTATTATCAGGCGATCCGGACCGCGACGCCGGACAAGATCGAGGCGATCGACATGGGCCGCCGCGGCATCCATGACGAGGGCTCGCGCACGCTGCAGGAGCGGCTCAAGGGCAAGGTGCGCGTCGATTTCGAGACCGCGCGGCGGCTGTTCACGCTGATCACTGTGCTGCACTGGAAGGGTGAAGGCGCATGATCCCGAAAAGTGGATACCGGTTTTCGGATCAGATTATGCGCCAATCGAAGTGGCGCATGATCGGTGAAGCGGTGATTGACGGGGGCGTACCCCGATCGAAAAAAGCCTGATCGCATGGAAGCGCCGCGCGCGCGCAATCCCCAGGCCGTGCTGTTCGCATGCGGCCTGAACAGCGTGCGGTCGCCGATGGCCGAAAGCCTGCTGCAGCAGATGTTTCCGCAAGGCCTCTATGTTCGCTCGGCCGGCGTCAAGAAGGGCGAGCTCGACCCGTTCGCCGTCTCGGTGATGGCCGAACTCGGCCAGGACATTTCCAGCCACAAGCCGCAAACCTTCGAGGAGCTCGAGGACTGGGAGGGGCTGAACTTCGATCTCATCATCACGCTGTCGCCGGAGGCGCACCACAGGGCGCTGGATCTCACCCGCACGCTCGCCGCCGATGTCGAATACTGGCCGACGCAGGATCCGACCGGCACCAGCGGCAACCGCGAGCAGAAGCTCGCCGCCTACCGCGAGGTCTGCGACGGCCTGTTGCTTCGCATCCGCCGCCGCTTTGCCAGGGCCGGCGCGGCAAACCTGTGAGGCTCGGCGAGGCGAGCGGACCAGCGTGTTCCGATTCGCAGAACCGCCGCTTGTCGCCAGACTGACAAACAGCTGTGCTTATGGGGCCTGGTCTCCAGGCGGGGGCGCGATTCGCAGCCGGTTCCAAGGTTGTGCATCCATGCCCCATCCGATAGGTTCCGCCCGCGTCCGTCCCCCCGATTCAGCCCAAAAGCCCGCATGCTAGGCCGTCCCAAATTCGTTCTTGCTTCCGGTTCGCCGCGGCGGCTGGCCCTGCTCAACCAGGCCGGCATCGAGCCCGATGCGCTGCGCCCGGCCGATGTCGACGAGACCCCGCGGCGGGGCGAGTTGCCGCGCGCCTGCGCCAACCGCCTGGCGCGCGCCAAGGCCGACGCGGCGCTGAAATCGGTGCATCTTGACGACGACCTGCGCGGCTCCTTCATCATTGCCGCCGACACCGTGGTCGCGGTCGGCCGCCGCATCCTGCCCAAGGCCAATCTGGTCGACGAGGCCGCGCAGTGCCTGCGGCTGCTGTCGGGCCGCAATCACCGCGTCTACACCGCGATCTGCGTGGTGACGCCGCGCGAGGCATTCCGTCAGCGCCTGGTCGAAACGCGCGTGCGCTTCAAGCGGCTCAGCGAGGACGACATCCAGGCCTATATCGGCTCCGGCGAATGGCGCGGCAAAGCCGGCGGCTACGCGGTGCAAGGCATTGCCGGATCGTTCGTGGTCAAGATGGTCGGCTCCTACACCAATGTGGTCGGGCTGCCGCTCTACGAGACCGTGACCTTGCTCGGCGGCGAGGGCTTCCCGATCCGTCACGGCTGGCTCAACTCCGTCGCGGTGTGAGGTATCCACTTTCGTGCATCGAAGATGCGATACGGGTGGGCTCTTTCCTCGTGAACGACTCGCGATGAGACCCCACCCCAACTGCTCCACATCGTCATGGCCGGGCTATGCAACGAGGCCGATAGCCGGACGCGATAGCTTGCCGCAGGGGCGCGCTGCCAAAATATCGAAAACAACCCCATGCAAAGTAGCCGGCGGCTGCCGGCGTTCGACACGACAACTTGACTCGTCGGGCAAATCAGCGGCATTCTTCCATTATCCAGAAATCGCGGAGACGCCCCTCGCTCCGAGGCTATCGCCCTGCGCTTGCGGGCGAGATCGCCGTGTCGAGCCACGAGGCCAAGCACCTGCGCGCCGGCGAAGACGCATATGCGATTGCCCTACCCGCAAGCGGAGAGGGAGCGCAGCGGAACATGCGGCAGATGATGTAAACTCCGGCCCAGCCATGACCGACCAAGCCCGAAGGCCCAAGGCCATACCCTCTGCCACCCCGCGCGCCTGCCCGATCTGCGGCAAGTCCGTCGAGCAGGCCTTCCGCCCGTTCTGCTCGGCGCGCTGCCGCGACGTCGACCTCAACCGCTGGCTGACCGGCCGCTATGTCGTCCCAGGCCGCGAGGACGACGCGGAGGACCCGGAATAGCCAAGAGTTCCCAACAAGTTGGGGAAAGGTCAAAAGCCGGGCTCGCCGCACCGAAGCCTTTGGCGAAGGCGGGTGGACACGACGCCCCGACCTCTCTATAAACCGCCCGCTCGCTCCGGCCTTTTCGGCCCCGCGGGTATGCCCAGGTAGCTCAGTTGGTAGAGCATGCGACTGAAAATCGCAGTGTCGGTGGTTCGATCCCGCCCCTGGGCACCAAATCTGCGCTTTTCCACGCTGGAACGCGATCTTGTACGATCGCGTTCGCTAGATGATCGGCGCGAAGGGCGCTCCCGCGGTTGCGGCGAAGTTCTCAAGCACATTTAGATAGCAACGTCGTTCATGTTTCGCTCCACGCTGATCCTGGTCTGCGAAGGAGACTCACCGAAGTGCTGCCGGTAGGACGAAGCGAACCGACCAAGGTGTGAGAAGCCGTTTTGGATCGCCAAGTCCGCAATCGTATCGTGGACGTTCGGATCGTTCAGCGCGGTGCGAATGTCGCAGAGCCGCTGATAGCGCAGGAACTCGATCGGCCCCATTCCAAGCACTTCGTGAAATGCGCGATGCAGCGTGCGCCGCGGAAGCTTGAGTTCTGCGCACAGGTGAGAGACATGCACCGGCTTGCCTTTCCTGCCCTCGAGAAACTCTTCCGCCCGCCGAACGACTCTCGCCGCCGATGTCAGCGGGCCTTCGGCCAGCGCCGGCTCTCCGTTCCGGATGCCGACGGTCATGTCCTCGATGATGGTCCGCTTCCAAAAGTCTAAGGTCTCAGCGCTCATTGGCGCTTTCTGCTTACCGAGCGCGACAAGCAGCGACTGCGCGTTTGACCCGATGCGTGCGGCGAGGGCCGAATCTCCTTTGAAGAGATTGCGTCGCCAGCCAGCAATGTGACCCCAGCGTCCTTCCGTGCCGAAAATCCCCGCCAGGTCGGCCTCCGAAAAGGAGATGGTCAGCAGCGAAGCGGCGCCGTGATAGTTGCCCTCGTGCTCGGAGCGCGGAGGCGTGATGAGCATATCGCCGGGGGTAGATTCGTATGAGGCGCGTATGACGCGGTCGCTCGAATCCATCAGCATACCGACGATCACGCGGCCATCCGCCGATCCGCCAGAAGTTCGAATCCCGAGATTGAAGGAAACGAAGTCCAGGGGCATGCCGGCAATCGATGCGTGAACCAGGACGCCACGGAGAAGACCACGCTCGATCTGGACGATGTGCCGGTTTGTGCCGGTGACCACCTCGTTCAGCTGCTCGAAGCCTTCAACGCGATGCTCCCGAAGCGCCACGAACTGCCCATGGCTCATGTCAGTGCAACCTCTAAGGGCAATTGCATAGACTTTCCCGAAATCGTAGCGCTAACTGCGGTGCAATTGTGACAGTTATAACTGGACCGCGCGGCCTGCGGCAAAACACAGCAACGGTCGAAGCTTATCGCCAAATTCCTCGACACATTGCGAGATGCCCTCCGGCTCTGGCCACGACGCTAGGCACCTTATTTGCACCTTCGTTTTTGGCACAAACTGGACATCACGTTTGGCGCGAAATCTCCTATCCTCCCAGTTCAACGAGAGATAGAGCGCTGCCAAGGCGACGAGACCGGACCAGCGGCATCGAGCCTATCGCCATTGATTGGTTGCAATCGGAATGGCAGCTCTCGCGTGAGAAGGGGCAGTACAATGTCGGGATTAACGAAGGATTTCAGAGGTTTCTTTCGATTTGCAATTGTCGCAATTGGCGCGTTGGCGCTGACCACAGATAACGCCGGCGCGATGAACCTCGGGGCCGCAGGGTTTCTCGCCCAGCAAAGCCAAATTCAGGACAGCAACATTGTCCAAGTCCGCGCGGTCGCACGCGGAGGGCGCGCTGTCGTCGGGCCGCGCGGTGGCGCGGTAGTTCACCGCGGCGGCGCGGTTGTGGGGCCACGTGGGGCTGCCTATCGCGGTGGCACGGCCGTCGTCGGTCCACGCGGCAATGTAGCCGTGCGTAGGACGACCGTTGTGGCGCCGGGACGATGGGCGCGACCGGGCTGGTATCGCTGGCCCCGAGGCGGCGCGATCGCCGCGGGGGCTGCTATCGGCTTTGTCACCGCTGCGACGGCGGCGGCCTGGGCGGGCGCAGCGCCAGCGCCGGGCATGTGCTGGTACTACACCGACGCGTCCCGCACCCAAGGATTCTGGGACTACTGCCCGTAAGGCTATCGCGCAGGCAGGAGCAGACTTATGCAGCGGGCGGACATCGCGTCGCGGACGGATGAGCGCCAGACCGGCGAGACGGTCTGGATTGAGGGTGGCACCTTCCGGATGGGATCGAACGATCACTATCCGGAGGAGGCACCTGCGCACCGCGTGGCCGTGGATGGATTCTGGATCGACCGCACGCCGGTGACCAACCGGCAGTTCAAGCAATTCGTCAAAGTGACAGGCTACGTCACCACAGCACAAATTCCGCCGGACCCGAAGGATTATCCCGGCGCACTGCCACACATGATCTATGCCGGCTCTCTGGTTTTCTCGCCGCCGCGCCGCGTCACCGACCTGCGTGACTGGAGTCAGTGGTGGACTTTCATGAAAGGCGCCGACTGGCGGCACCCTTACGGGCCGAAGAGCAACATCAATGTGCTCGACAACCATCCGGTCGCGCACGTCTCCTTTGTCGACGCGATGGCATACGCAAAATGGGTCGGCAAGGATCTGCCGACGGAAGCCGAGTGGGAATTCGCCGCGCGCGGCGGACTCGACGGCGAGGAATATGCCTGGGGCGATGCACTCGCGCCCGGCGGCAAACACATGGCCAACACCTGGCAGGGCAACTTCCCGGTCGAGAACCTGAGCGAGGACGGCTACGAACGCACCTCGCCGGTGACCGCGTTTCCGCCGAACGGCTACGGCGTGTGCGACATGATCGGCAACGTCTGGGAATGGACTTCCGATTGGTGGTCGAGCAAGCACGACGGCGACGCACCGAAAGCCTGCTGCGTGCCAAGCAACCCACGCGGTGGCCCGGAGAGCGCGAGCTACGACCCCTGCCAGCCCGCAATCAGGATCCCGCGCAAGGTATTGAAAGGCGGGTCGCACCTCTGTGCGCCGAACTATTGTCGCCGCTATCGCCCGGCCGCTCGGCATGCCGAGCCGGTCGATACGTCGACGAGCCACGTCGGATTCAGGTGCGTGATTAGAAATGGGAGTGAACGATGAGTAAGAAGGATCAACTATTTCCTGACCGCCGCAGCGTTCTCCTAAGTGGGACGGCGCTCGTTGCAGCCACGGCAACCGACGCGTTCGCGCAGGCGCAGAAGACGGCACCGGCGCCGGGCGCTCCGGCCGCTACCCCAGCTCCGTCCGGCCGCAGGCCAAACATTCTCGTGATCTTCGGCGACGACATCGGGCAGACCAACATCAGCGCCTATTCGTTTGGGCTGATGGGCTACCGCACGCCGAATATCGACCGGATCGCGCGGGAGGGCATGATGTTCACCGACTACTACGCTGAGCAGAGTTGCACTGCGGGGCGGTCGTCCTTCATCACCGGCCAGTGCACCTTACGCACAGGTCTATCGAAGGTGGGAATGCCGGGCGTAACTGTCGGTCTTCAAGCGAGAGATGCGACCATTGCCGAACTGCTCAAGCCGCTCGGCTATGCGACCGGTCAATTTGGCAAAAATCACCTTGGCGACCGCAACGAATATCTGCCAACGGTCCATGGCTTCGATGAGTTCTTCGGCAATCTCTATCATCTGAACGCCGAGGAAGACCCGGAGTCACGCACGTATCCGCGCGACCCCCGATTCCTTGCAACGCTTGGGCCGCGCGGCGTCCTGCGCTGCAAAGCCTCTGATCGAGACGATCCGACTGAGCAGCCGCGGTGGGGCCGAGTCGGGAGGCAGACCATTGAGGACACCGGCCCGCTCACCAAAAAGCGCATGGAGACGATCGACGACGAGACGTCGGCTGCTGCGATTGACTTCATCCAACGTCAGGCGCGCGCGAATACGCCATTCTTCTGCTGGTTCAATTCGACGCGCATGCATTTTCGCACGCATGTACGGGAGTCACATCGTGACCAACCCGGATTGGCGTCCAGGACGGAATACGCCGACGGCATGATCGAGCATGATGCGACGATCGGAACGATCCTCAAGGCAGTGGACGATCTCGGGATCGGCAACGACACCATCATGATCTACACCACGGACAACGGTCCGCATCAAAATTCATGGCCGGATGCCGGCACGACGCCGTTTCGCAGTGAAAAGAATACGAACTGGGAAGGCGCGTTCCGCGTGCCGTGCATGATCCGCTGGCCGGGCCGCATCCAGGCCGGTTCGATGTCAAACGACATCATCAGCGGCCTCGATTGGCTGCCGACGTTGATGGCAGCGGCCGGCGAGCCGGATATCAAGAACAAACTGCTTCAAGGTCATGAGGCTGGCAGCAAGAGGTTCAAGGTCCACCTCGACGGTTACAACCAGCTTCCTTATCTCACGGGGCAACAGCCGCTCAGTGCGCGCAAGGAGTTCATCTACTTTGATGATGACGGCGATCTCGTCGCCATGCGGTACGAAAACTGGAAGATCGTTTTTGAAGAGCAGCGCGCCACCGGCACCCTGCGGATCTGGGCCGAGCCGTTCACCAAGCTGCGCACACCGAAAATGTTCGACCTGCGGTCGGATCCTTATGAACGTGCCGACATCACGTCGAACTCTTACTACGACTGGTTCATGTCGAACCCGGCGCCGTTTCTGGCCTCTCAAGCCGTGGTCGCGCCATTTCTGGCGACGTTCAAGGACTATCCCCCGAGCCAGAGGCCGCCGAGCTTCAGCATCGACCAACTCGTTGAGAAGATGCAGCGGAGCCTTGAACCGCCACACTGATGTGCAGTGTCAGCCGGCGAGCGCGTCGCTGGCCTCAGCGGCTCGAAGTAACAAGCATCGAGGGAGACTGTCGTGAAGAGGATAGTGCTCATAACTCTCGCCCTGGTATGGTTCGCCACGCCTGGAGCCGGACAAACCTCCTCCGCCGCCGAACTGAACGATCGATTCATTCAGAGCCGCGCCGTCGAAGCGGTTATCTGGGGCATGCCGGCGGTCAACTACGACCTGATGTTGCAGGCGGCGCTCAAGATCGGCGGCAAGGAGAACCAAATCGTCTACCAAATCGTCTATTGGTCGAACCTTCTCGATTGGAAGAACCAGACGCTCCTAATCCGAACACGATCTACTTCATGCCCTTCATCAACATGAAGGATGTGGGACCGGCGGTGGTCGAAATTCCGGCCGCCGACGAAGGACAAATCACAGGCACGATCACGGATGCGTGGCAGGTGGCGCTGGAGGATGTCGGGCCGGCCGGGGCAGACAAGGGCAAGGGCGGCAGATACCTCATTCTGCCGCCCGGCTACAGCAAGAACGTGCCGGAAGGCTACATCGTGCTCCGATCGCCGACCAATGCGGTCACCGGACTTTTTCGCTCGAACATCGGCAGAGGCAGCGACGCCGATATCGCCAAGGCGGTCGACTACGGCAAGCGGATCAAACTCTATCCGCTCTCCGGCGCTGCCAGCCCGCCGCCGACGACTTTCATCGATGCGCTCGGTGTCGAGTATGACAGCACGATCCCCTACGACATTCGGTTCTTCGAGTCGCTCAACCGGTTCGTCCAAATGGAGCCATGGCTCGAACGGGACAAGGCGATGATCGACCAACTCAAATCGGTCGGCATCGAGCAGGGCAAGCCGTTCAACCCGAATACCAAAACGCGGAAGGTCCTTGAAGAGGCGGCGATCGAAGCCCGCTCCGTGCTGGATCTAAAATACGAGGCGCTCTTCACGCCCTACTATCAGGGAAGCCAGTGGGCTCTTCCGGTGGCCCCCGCGGTTGTGGAGGGTCTGGCCAATTCGTTCACGACACCCGACGTCTACCCCGTGGACGACCGCGGCACATTTTTCTCCTTCGCATTCTCGAGTGTTAAGAAGTTGGGGTCGGGCCAGTTCTATCTGGTGGCCCTCCGCGACAAAGCGGGTCAGCCGCTCGATGGTGCGGATACCTATCGGCTGACGGTGCCGGCGAACGCGCCCGTTCAACTCTACTGGTCGGCTACCGTTTACGACCGCATCACTCACGCCTTGATCCGGGACCAGAAATGGCCGAGTCGAGCCTCGACCTCGCCCGGTCTGCAGACCAATGCCGACGGCTCGGTCGATCTCTTCTTCGGACCCAAGCCGCCGGCGGGCAAGGAGTCCAATTGGGTGCCGACGCAATCCGGACGCGGATGGGAAATCATGCTCCGCTTTTACGGGCCGGAGAAACCTCTCTTCGACAAGACGTGGCGAGTGCCTGAAATCGAGAAAGTAGGATTGCGATGACCCGCATCAGGAAGCTGGCCTCGACCGCCACGCTCCTGTTGGCGTGCTTTGCGGCACCGACACTCGCGCAAACACCCGTGCAGGTGACGGTCGAGAACTTCGTGCGCGCCGAGACAGACCTCTACTTCGGCAATTCCGTGAGGGAAGGCGGGTTCAACGGCTGGCATCATATCCGAGAACTCCTCCCGATCGAACATCAGACTGTCATCCGCGGCAATCGGGACACACTGTACTCGACGCACGTATTCGATCTCGATGCCGGGCAGGCGACGATCACACTGCCGGATTCTGGACAGCGATTCATGTCGCTGCAGATCATCAGCGAGGACCAGTACACGACGACAGAATACGGCGCAGGACCGCATACGCTCGACAAGACAAAAATCGGCACGCGCTACGCGCTGGCCGGTATCCGCACCCTGGTTGACCCAAACGATCCCGACGATCTCAAGCGCGTCCATGCGCTGCAGGATGCCATTCAGGTTTCACAGCCGGGCGGTCCCGGCAAGTTCGAGACTCCGAACTGGGACAAGGTCAGCCAGAAGAAAGTGCGGGATGCCTTGCTGGTTTTGGCGAGCACGGTCATGGATACGCGGCGCGCCTTCGGCACAAAGGACGAGGTCGATCCGGTTCAGTATCTGATCGGCGCTGCTTCGGCCTGGGGCGCCAACGCACCGCGTGATGCGATCTATCTCAATGTCGTTCCGGCAAAGAACGACGGAGTCGTCAACTACAAGCTAACAGTCAAGGATGTGCCCGTCGATGGATTCTGGTCGATCAGCCTCTACAATGCGGAGGGCTACTACGAGAAAAATCTATTTGATGCCTACACGCTCAACAACATTACGGCCAAAAAGGACAAGGATGGCTCGATAACGGTCAGGTTCGGCGGCTGTGACGGCAAGGTTTCCAACTGTATGCCAATCATGAAGGGGTGGAACTACATGGTCCGGCTCTATCGACCGCGCGCGGAGATTCTCGATGGCAAGTGGAAGTTTCCGGAAGCCGAACAGGTGAACCGATGAGCGGCCTCGACATCTTCGCCTGGATCGTGCTGATCATCGTGCTCGCCGTCGCGGTCCTGGTGTTCTGGTTGATGGGCTCGCTGCCAGGCCACGTTGCGAGATCGAGGGGCCATCCCTGGGCTGACGCAGTGCAGGTCGCCGGATGGATCACGTTGATCTTCGGCTTTGCGCTGTGGCCTGTGGCGCTGATCTGGGCCTATGTCGACGTGCCCGCCCGACGAGTTGCGGAGCCACGGCCATGATGATCGCGTTGATGGCGCTGTATCTCGCGCTGCTCTTCACGCTGGTCTGGCTCGGCATCATCCGCCTCAATGCGTTCTGGAAGGCCTCACCGCTGATCGTGCTGCTCCTGCTCAATATCGGCCTGTTCATCCCGATGGGGTGGGGCGCGCCGCAGGGCTCGGCGCTCGTCGGTCGTAACGCTGTGTCGATCGTGCCCTCGGTCGCGGGCGAAGTGACCGACGTTCCCGTCATGGCGAATACGCCTCTGAAAGCGGGAGACGTGCTGTTCAGGATCGATCCCACGCCGTATGACGCCCAGGTCAAGGCGATCGAGGCGCAGCTCAAGCTCGCGAGCACGCGCCTGTCGCAGATGACGACGCTGTATGAGCGCGATGCCGGACGCGGCTTTGACGTCGAGCAGCGGCAGTCCGAGGTCGATCAGCTGAAGGCGCAATTGCAGACAGCGCAATGGAATCTCGACCACACGGCGGTCCGAGCGCCTGCCGATGGCTACGTCACCAACCTCGCGTTGCGCAAGGGCGCGCGAGTTGCCAACCTGCCGCTCTCGCCGGTAATGGCCTTTATCGACACCGCGGAAACCATCATCGCCGTCGAAATCGACCAGATCGACGCTCGCTATGTCGCGCCGGGACAAGAGGTCGAGATCGCATTCAAGTTCGCGCCTGGGCAGGTGCTCACCGGCAAGGTCGAGAGCATCCTGCAGGCGGTGGCAACCGGCCAGACCCAGGTCTCAGGCCAGGCTGTGGCCCCCAAGGAGATCGCTACCGTCCCCTTCGTCGTGCGCGTCAGGCTCGATGATGCGGAGTTCGCCAGGCGCCTGCCGGCAGGTGCGACCGGCACGGCCGCGATCTTCACCGATCATGTCAAGGTTGCGCACCTGATCCGGCGCGTGCTGCTGCGCCAGATCGCGATCCTGAACTACGTCGTTCCGTTTTGAGGCAGGGGAGCACATGAGAAGAACATCATCGTGTTTGGCGCTCGCATCGCTCGGATTTGCCGTTGCCGCCCAGCCCTCGCAAGCCCTGGCCGATGCCGGCGGTGTTGGCTTCTGGCTGCCGGGAATATTCGGCAGCCTTGCCGCGGCGCCGACCGTTCCAGGTTGGGCCTACGCGACCATCTATCTGCATCTACAGGCCAACGCCGGCGCAACGCAGAACTTCGTCACCAGTAGCGGCGCACGCGGCTCGGTGGTGACCGGTCTCAACGCGCATGGCGATGCGCTCGCTCTGGGCATCACCTACACCTCTCCGACTCCCGTGCTCGGCGGCCAGGCGGCGTTTACAGTGCTCACGGCCCCCGGCAATGTCGGTCTCGGCATCGACGCCACACTGACCGGCCCGCGAGGCAATGCCATCTCGGGCACCGCGACCGACAATCGAACCACGCTCTCGGACGTGTACTATCAAGGTACCTTGAAGTGGAATCAGGGTGTCAACAACGAGATGGTCTACATCACCGGCAACATCCCGAGCGGCACCTACGATCCAAACCGGCTCGCCAATCTCAACCTGGGCTTCGTCGCATGGGACGTTGGCGCCGGCTACACCTATTTCGACCCGAAGACCGGGCACGAGTTCTCCGTGGTCGGCGGCTTCACGTACAGCCTGCCCAACCCATTTCTGCAGTACCAGAACGGAATCGATTTCCATGTCGACTGGGCCGCTTCGCAGTTCGTAAGCAAGAACGTGCAGATCGGGTTGGCTGGATATTTGTACCAGCAGATCACGGATGACAGCGGCCCCGGCGCGAAGCTGGGCGGTTTCAGAGGACGCGCGATCGGTATCGGCCCGCAGATTGGGTTCATCATCCCGCTGTCCGAGGGCTACCAGGGATATCTCAATCTGAGGGGGTATAAGGACCTCGAGGTCGAGAACCGGGCCTCGACCTGGAGCACGTGGGTCACGTTCGCGGTATCCGCAGCGCCCCCTGAACCCGCGACGAAGCCGACCTTGCGCAAATGACCGCCCGGCATCGTGTTGCAGCAGATCGCGATTGACGAGATCACGCGCGTAATCAATCTGGCGACCGCGCTGGACCGGATGTTGTCATTTGAGCCGACGAGCCGGATATTGTCCTCCGACGCGATGATCGCGTCGACCACGCTTGCGAGATAGGCCTTCCGAGCAGCGACGTCGCCCGACACGAGTTGCTGACGCATCAGGCGGGTGAACCGATCGATAGCGATCGGGTCAATCTAGATGGGGGTTGCACTCGACTTCTTCGCATAATGGAGAGCCACAACGGCCCTACCCCGGCTTGCCATCAACGCGGCGATCCGGTTCTTGAGGGATCCGGATCCATCGGCACCGTCGATAGCGCCGGTCTCAATGGCCGCATAAAGGCGCTCCAGCCGTTCCTCGGCCTCGGAAGTTTGGCGTGCTAGCTAGAGCCTATCGCGCGAAAGGATCTTCATAAAGAGTCCGTCCAGCTGTCTCCGGCATGAAGCGCAGCGCGATCAGCCCAACAACGCATGTAGCCATCATGTAATAGGCCGGCATCAGCTCGTTCCCGGTAACAGAGATAAGGCCGCTGTTGATTGCCGGCGCCGTGCCGCCAAAAATGGATGTCGAAATGTTGTAAGCGCCGGCGAAGCCGGCGAAGCGCACATGGGTGGGAAACATGGCCGGGAAAGTCGCCGAAATGGTCGCGAGTTGCGGTACGTAGAGCAGCCCGAGCAGAATGAAGCCGACACAGGCGCCGACGAGGCCCGTGCCCATGAGCATGTAGAGAGGGGCCACCAGCAGAAACAACCCGATCAGGGAGAAGCTCCACATCGGACGGCGCCCGATTCGGTCCGAGAGCCGGCCAGCAAATGGCAGGAACAGCATCATGAACAGCATGCCGAGGAGCGGCACCGCAAGCGCCTCATCCGGCGACAGGCCGATGCGGCTCTGAAGATAGGTTGGCATGTAGCTGAGCAGCGTATAATTGACGACATTGAGCGCAACCACCAGGCCGCCGACGACGAGCATAGGACGCCGGTGACGTGCCAGAAGGGCGATCAGGCCTGGTGAGGATCGTGCCTGGCTTGCGGCTTCGTGGGCACGGAAGACCGGCGTATCTTCCATTCTCGCGCGCAGATACGCGCCGACGAGGCCCATTGGCGCGGCGACCAGAAACGGAACGCGCCATCCCCAGTCGTGCATCGCCTGATCACCCAGAAAGAGCGAGAAGGATAACATCAGAAATGCGCCCAGCGAGAAGCCGGCCAGCGTTCCGAACTCCAGGAAACTCCCATAAAAGCCGCGTCGGTCATCGGGAGCGTACTCGGCCATGAACGTCGCGGCGCCGCCGTATTCGCCACCGGTCGAAAAGCCCTGTACGATGCGGAGAAGAACGAGCGACAGTGGCGCCCAGAAGCCGACGCTGTTGTAGGGGGGAATAAGCCCGACGCACAGCGTCGCGCCCGACATCAGCAGTATCGTTAGCGCCAACACGGATTTTCGGCCCACCCGGTCTCCCAGCGATCCCCAGAATATCCCGCCTAGCGGCCGTATGAGGAAGGAGATCGCGAACGTGGCCAACGCAAAAAGCACCGCTTCCCCGACGTCGCCGGGAAACAGTGCCGCGGAAATGTACGTCACGCCATACGCATAAATGCCGTAGTCGAACCATTCCGTCGCATTGCCGACGGCAGAGGCGGCAATCGCACGGCGCAACGTGGCGCGATCAGCAGTTCGATCAGGTGCGGAAACGGGGGCATTCACGATTGCTGTTCTCCGATCACCGCTGCGTCGGGCGTATTGGGGTCAAGCAGCGATGCAATCGGCGTCGTGCGTGGAAGAATCTGAAAGTCCTGCTGCTCGGGTGCAGGAACAGGTGGGGTTGCCGTCTGCCGCCACATGCCGAACGCGGCCGCGCCGCCGGCGCAAAGGCCGATGAAAAGGAAAAGCCCGCCGCTGCTCCAGCCTGTCATGAATATCGCTCCACCGATCGGCCCGAGCGCGGCGCCGACGGAATACAACAGCACCAGCCGTCCGCTTGCGGCGATACGTTGTGCGGCGTGCAGACGGTCGTTGCAATGGGCCACGCAGAGTGGATAGAGCGCAAAGCTGAGGCCACCAAACATTGTTCCGAGGATCAGCAGCCACGGGCCGACCGACGAGAGAAAGGAGATGACCAAGCTGATACACAGGGTTGCCGCGAAACTGAGCACAATGACCTGGCGACGATCATAGCGGTCGGAAATGCGTCCGAGCGGCCATTGCAGGATCACGCCGCCAAGAATCACGATCATCATGAAGTGGGCTGTCTGCGATAAATCGAACCCTAGGCGTCGAACCTGCACTGCGGCCAATCCGTAAAATGCCCCTAACATCAAGCCGGTCGTCATTGCTCCGACAGCACCGAGGGGTGATGCGGCAAAGAGTGTTCGGGTTCCGAACGCCGCGGCTTCGGCAGGCGGCGGCGCCGAGTTGCGTGTGAGACAAAGTGGAATGATCGCGAGCGAGATTAGCATTGACGCTAGTTGAAACGGAACAGCAGGCAAATCACCGCTGGCTCCTAGCAGCAACTGTCCCACCGCCTGTCCGCAATATAGTGCAACCATGTAGGCCGCTAGAATGCTGCCGCGCGAGGCCGCGTCAGCGCGTTCGTTTAGCCAGCTCTCGAGACAGACGAAGACGCCGGCGACGCAGAAGCCGTCGATCAGCCGCAGTCCCGACCAGAGCAGAGGATGGATGATTTGCGCGTAGCCGAGCGTGCTCGCGGAGAGAAGCGCAACGAACGCCGCAAAGGCGCGGATATGTCCCACGCGCCGGACGATACGCCCCGAGCGCAGGGCTCCGACGACCAGCCCGGCAAAATAGGCGGTCGCCACCGCGCCGATCACGATCGTGCCCTGTCCCGCCCGCTCGAGCCGCAAACTCAGGAGCGTCGCCATAAACCCGCTTCCCGCCATGAGCATAAAGATGGCGAGCAGCAGGCTACGAACCGGGGAGATTGCTGCAAGCATGACGATTGCGACGCGCGCCGTCAGGCCGCGCGCCGGCCTACCGCTTCCCCGTCGGCCTCCACCGGGACACGATGCAGAACCCTAGCGCTAGCATCGAAGTGGCAAACGGTCACGACGAACTGAACGTCAGCATTGCGAATCTGATGCCGCGTCGCAATCACGTCGATTCGTGCGTTATCGAGGGCTCGCAGCGCATCGAACACCAAGCCTGGCCAAGCGATGTCGCTGTCGGCCATCGCTTGACGCCATCCGTCCGCGCCGTCATCGGCAACAAAGCGTGCATAGATACCAGGCTCGTAGGTCTTCTTGTGCCCCAGCAGCAGGTCAGTCATCCCGGCATAGGCGGAGACGACAAAGGCGCGATTGTAAAGGTCCTCGCCCTTGCGCTCCGCGATCGGAACGTCGTCGAATAGCGTGCCAGTCGCGGCCATCGATGTGCCGCCGATCTTCTCGACACTATGAAAACCGCTCATGCGAGAGCATCCTCCATCAACGGGCCGTGCTGAGGCACGAGAGCTTTCGGGTCGCTGCGCGCGGCAACGAAGCTCGGCCGCGGTTTTTTGACGCCGAATGGCGCCTGCAGCCGGTTGCTCACGGCGTTATAGACGAAGAACGCGTTAGCGCGTGGAAATGGCGTGATGTTGCCGTTCGATCCGTGCATCGTGTTGCAATCGAAGATCACCACCGTGCCCGCCTTACCGGTCGGCGCCACGATGCCGTGGCGGTGCGCCAACTCGGTCAGACTTTGCCGGTCGGGCACGCCATACTCCTGCTTCTTCAGTGACGTGCGATAGTGGTCTTCCGGCGTCGCGCCAATACAGGTCAGGAAGACGCGGTGCGATCCGGGCATCAGCATCAGGGGGCCATTGTCCGGCGTATTTTCCGCCAGCAGGACTGACATGGAGAGTGCTCGCATGCGCGGCATGCCGTCTTCCACGTGCCAAGTCTCGAAGTCGGAGTGCCAGTAGAACTCCTTGCCTTCGAAGCCGGGCTTGTAGTTCAGGCGTGACTGATGGATGTAGACCTTGTCGTTCAGCAGGAACTGAGCGATGCCTGCCAAGCGTGCGTCGGCGGCGAGGCGCCCGATCACTCTACTCTGAGAGTGGATCTCGAAGACCGAACGGATTTCCTGGCTGTCCGGCTCGGCGATGATCGTTTCCGGATTGAGGCCGTTAGGGCTCGATAGCAGTTTCTTTGCCTGCGTCTGCAGGTGGTCGACTTCCTCGGGAGAGAGGACATCCTTGAGCACGAGGAAGCCATCGCGATCGAACTGCTCGGCCTGCTGCCGCGTTAGCGGTGCGCTCTCGCTCCAGTCGCTATGAATAACGGGATCGAGACGCGGAAGCATCTGGGCCTCCGAGGTGAGACGGGATGGGTAAATGTCTGTCAATGCCTTTCCCTCTTTCAGTTGTTTCAGGTGTTAACGGCCGCCTCGCGCGGCGCTTCGACATCAGTCGGATAGGCACCAGTCTCGTCGTGCACTTCCTGGCCGGTGACCGGCGGGTTGAACACGCAGGCCGTCAGGAGGTCAGTGTCCGGGCGAACGATATGCTGGTCGTTCTTGTTGAGTGCGTACATGATGCCCGGTGCGAGCTTGTGCGTTTCGCCGGTCCCGAGGTCTTCGATGGTCCCGGTTCCCTTCAGTATGAAAACCGCCTCGAGATGGTTCTGGTAGTGCATCTTGAGTTCTTCGCCCGCGTACATCGTCGTAATGTGGAAAGAGAAGCCCATGCCGTCGCTCTTGAGCAGAAGGCGGGCACTGTCCCAGCCCTTCGATTTGACGAGACGATCGGTCTTTCGAATGTCGCGGAGTTGACGAACGATCATTGTTCTTTCCCTTCGTTATTCGGCTGCAATGCCGTAGCTGCCGGTCCGCACCGCGCGGACCGACTCCTCGATGATGTCGAGGCCGGCCGAGAGGGCGGCGTCGTCGATAATGAGAGGTGCAAGCACCTTGACGATTTCGTCGTGTGCGCCGCTCGTTTCGATGATGAGTCCGGCGGCAAAACAGGCGCTGGTGATGGCATCGGCAGTTTCACCGGACCCGACGTCGATGCCACGCATCATGCCGCGGCCGCGTGTCGAAAGGCCGAATCCAGAAGCGATGGCATCCAGGCGTCGTGCGAGCAATCGTCCCTTGCGCTGGACGTCCTGCTCGAACTCATCATCCTTCCAGAAGTTCCGCAGAGACGCGGTTGCCGTGATGAAGGCGTGATTGTTGCCCCGGAACGTGCCGTTGTGTTCGCCGGGCAACCATTGATCCAACTCGGGTCGGAACAGTGTCAGCGCGAAGGGAAGCCCCATGCCGGACAGCGATTTTGCCATGGTGACGACGTCGGGCGTAAAACCCATGCCTTCAAAGCTGAAAAACGGACCGGTGCGCCCGCATCCGGCTTGAATATCGTCGACGATAAGGAGTGCGCCGTGGCGTTTTGCGATATCGGCGATTGCACGCAGCCAATCCGGCGATGCGGTGTTGAGACCGCCTTCGCCCTGAACCGTCTCGACTAGAATCGCGGCCGGCGCATCGAGCCCGCTGGAAGGGTCGGACAGCCGCCGTTCCAGTAGCGCGGCGGTGTCGAGATCCGGGCCGTGATAGCCATCGTAAGGCTCGTGGCTGACATGGCAGAGTGGTACGCCCGCGCCGGTGCGCTTGGCGGCATTGCCGGTGCAGGCCAGCGCACCGAGGGTCATGCCGTGGAAACCGTTCGTGAAAGCGATCACCAGTCCACGGCCGGTCACCTTGCGGGCCAGTTTGATGGCGGCCTCGACCGCGTTAGTGCCGGTCGGTCCGGTGAACATCACGCGGTAGTCCAGCCCGCGTGACTTCAGAATCAGCGACTCGAATGTTTCGAGGAACTCCGCCTTGGCGTCGGTATGCAGGTCGAGCCCGTGCGTGATGCCGTCAGTCGAGATGTAGTCGATCAGCGCTTGCTTCAGCGCGGGATGATTGTGTCCGTAATTAAGCGTCGAGCATCCCGACAGGAAGTCCAGATAGCGTCCGCCCTGATTATCATACATCCAGACATTGTCAGCTCGGCTGAACTGGCGCGGCATGGTGCGCGCATAGCTCCGCACGACCGACTCCCGGCGTTCGTAAATGGATCGGTCCGGGATATGGCTGGTCGGCTTGGGTCGTGTATGGCGACCAAGTGTGGTTGTTGTGGTCATGTCGTCAGTTCTCCTGATCTCTGGCTCCGGGCTGTCGGTTTGGCAGGGGGCCAATGCGGGCCAGCCACTCTGTGGCGTGCTTACCGGCGAAATGCGCGTCGCACTCGAACATCACACTGCGGATCAGCGGAGCGCCCCACGCGCGGGCCAGTCCGTTGAACAATGCCCAGGATGGAGCGTTGTCGTCGGTCACTGTGGTGAGGAGATACTTGGCACTTTCGGCGGAAGGGCGATCCAGCAGCGCGTTGATCATGCGCTGAGCAAGGCCTTTGCCGCGCGCCGCCTTCGCGACCGCGACCTGCCAGACGAAGAAGCTGTTCGGTTCCGAAGGCGGGCGATAACCTGAAACCCATCCTAGAATTTGCGCGTGACGTTCCGCAACGAGGCAGGAGTCCGTGAAGTGCGTGCACTGGAGGAGGTTGCAATAGGCGGAATTGGAGTCCAGTGGCGCGCAGGCTGCGACCAGGCGGGTAACCGCAGGGCCGTCAGCGGGCGACGGCTTTCTCAACTGGAACGCTTCGCTGACATCCGGAGCAGCGTCGAAAGCCACTGGCGAGAATCCACCGAAAGCGTCGACCCGACGGCCGGCTATTGCTTCAGATTTCGAATTAATCGCTTCATTCTCCGAAATATATAGCGCTTTAGCTTATAGGAAAATAAGTGGCGAAATCTTGAAAATTGGCTTGAGATCTCACATCAAAAGCTTCGTAGGTATTTCGTTATGCGAATAAAATTTGAAGGACTGACTTGGAACCGGTTACGATTCGCCTCGGCGCGGCCGTAGCTATAAGAAAAGCCACATGAAATCAGAGATCGCCTCACTGACGCTGCGCGCCCTGCGAAGAGTGCTGCGGGCAACTGAGATTGGCAGTCGCCAGCTGGCCATTGCGACCGGGCTTACGACATCGCAATGGCTCGTGTTGCGAGAGATCGACGCGCGCGAGAAAACCACGCCGGGTGTCATTGCGCAGGCGCTTCAGTTCGGTCAGGCAACGATCACGACGATCGTCGATCGGCTTGTGGCGCTCGATCTAGTGCAGCGCCAGCGTAACGCAAACGACAAGCGCCAGTTCCTTCTGACGGCGACGCCGGCAGGCAGGGACATCGTGGCCAACGCACCCGACTTGCTTCACCTGACGTTTACAGATCGCTTCGTCCAGTTGCCGCAATGGGAGCAGGCCATGATCCTTGCTGCAGTAGAGCGGCTGGCCATGCTGATGGACGCGCACAACATCGATGCCGCGCCATTGCTGGACAGCGGGGCCATCGATCGATCCCAACCCAGATAGGTCGATTGCCTCGACTGCGTGGACGGCTCGACAGAGCCGGATCTTCCCGCGCAGGTCACTTCCCCGGCTGAACCAATTGCGGGTGCGGGCGTTTCCTTGGTGGCCGACATATCGTCAGAAGCCGACGTCGGATCGGATGATTGCGGAGTCGGACGAGCCGCTCGGGCCGCTCGATATCCTGGGTCAATAATGCTGGCGTCGCAGAACCGATCGTTCGTACCATCGATCAGAAACTCTCTGAATGGGAACGTGTCATGGACGTGAATCTCCGTGGCACCTTCCTCGCTTGTCGAGCTTCTTGCCGCGCGGCAGCGGAGGCGCCATCGTCAATATCGGCTCGTTGGCAGGGCTGGGTGGCATTCCGGTTCCAACGGGTACGGCGCTTCTAGGGCAGCGATCGCGCATCTGACACGAAATCTTGCCTGCGAGTGGGCCGCGAAAGGCATTCGGGTCAGTTGCGTTGCACCTGGCTATATCGAGGCGGAGATGTTCGCCGATTCACGCGTCGAACCGCGGCCGGATCGAGCAGCGATTGCCAATGCGGCGGCTTGGCGCCGCGGATGAAATCGCGGCTGCCGTCGCTTTTCTCGTGTCCGATGATGCGTCCCACGTGGGTCGGGCGTCGTGCTCCCGGTTGACGGGCCGTAGGAGTTGCCGGCTGGTAGTGGCTACAGGCATCTTTTGACGGCGAGTCAAGCGCCAGGCGTGGCGGCCTTGGAAACTACATGGATATTTCAATGACATACGAGTTCGCAGGTTTGTTCTGAATGGCGCACCATTTCCGTTTGACAAGCGCCCGGTGCTCCCCGCGGCGCCTCAACTCGCGTACAGATAGTTCGGCAGCCACAGCGTCATGCCCGGCCAGAGATACATGATCACCATGCACAGGATCACGATCAGCATGTAGGGCATCATGCCGGCGAAGATCTGGTTCAGCGTAACGTGCTTCGGGGCGACGCCCTTGAGATAGAACGCCGACATCGCGACCGGCGGCGACAGGAACGCGGCCTGCAAGTTTACGAACACCAGCGTGCCCCAAAGGATCGGATCGATGTTGAAGTGCTTCAGCATCGGCAGGAAGATCGGCACGAAGATGATGATAATCTCGGTCCATTCGAGCGGCCAGCCCAGCACGAAGATGATCGCCTGCGACAAGATCATGAACTGCACGGGCGTCATGTTGAGCGAAAGCACCCAGCTTTCCAGCAGCGCCTGACCCCCGAGAATGGCGAACACCGCCGAGAACAGCGCCGAGCCGACGAACAGCCAGCACACCATCGCGGTCGTCTTTGCGGTCAGGAACACCGCTTCCTTGGTGCGCTTCCAATCGAGCGTGCGGGCGTGGAACGCGAGGATGAAGGCGCCGGCGGCGCCGACGCCGGCGGACTCGGTCGCGGTCGTGATGCCGAACAGGATCACGCCCAGCACCACGACGGTGAGGATGCCGAGTGGCATCACCGACGACGTCAGGAGCTTCAACACTTCGAAGCGTTCGCCGTCCATGCGCAAGTAAGAGCGCGCCGTCCACGCCGCCAGCACGGCGACTGATATCGCGAACCAGATGTAGAACTGGGTGTCCGGTCCCTTTTCAGCGGGCGACAGCTCCTTCGGCTCGACCGGGCTGCCGAGCTGCTGCAGGCCTTCGACGGCTCCGCTCGCGGCGCCGGGCTGCTGGTGGATCACGACGTACCACCAGACCGTGCCGAGCGCGGCTGCGGTCGTCAGGAACGGCACCAGCGAAATGAGGAAGTTCTGCACGATCGCGCCATAGCCCATCGGCTTGCCGTCGATCCGGAGCGTCTTCGCCTTTGCGGGCGAGAGCAGTGCCTTGAACAGGCCGACGAACAGGTTCGGCGAATACAGCGCCGCGAAATTCCTGATCCATTCGGGCACGTTGACGCGGGTCTGTTCCTCCGGCAGCGGCGGGGCGATCTTCGGGTTGATCATCGCCCAGCCCACGACATAGACGAGGTAGAGGAACGCCAGGAAGAAGCCGGGAAGCATCGCCGCTGCATAGAGCTTGACCACGGACTGGCCGGCGACCGCGGCATAGACGATGATCATCACCGAAGGCGGGATCAGGATGCCGAGCGTGCCGCCCGCGGTGATGACGCCGGAGGCGAGCTTCACGTCATAACCGGCGCGCAGCATCGGGTTGAAGGCGATCACGCCCATCAGCACCACCACCGCGCCGACGAGCCCGGAGGCGATGCCCCAGAACGTGCACACGATCAGGGTCGCAACCGCGAGCGAGGCGGGGAGGCGGCGGAAGGCGAGCTGGATCGAATAGAACATCTTGTCGACGAGGGCGCCGCGCTCCATCACATAGCCCATCAGCACGAACAACGGGATGGAGATCAGCACGTCGTTGGTCATCGCGCCGTAGGTGCGCTGGACCATCAGCTCGAAAACCTTGTTGTGCGTCCAGTTCTGCGACGGATCGTAGAACGCGATGAAGCCGAAGAACATGCCGAGGCCCATCAGCGTAAACGCCGTGGCAAAGCCCATCATGATGACGACGACGATGAGCGCCAGCATCAACAGGCCGAGCGCGGGATCGCTCATGTGTTCAGGTCCCCGCCCATGCCGCGCTGCCGCGCCATTTCATCGATGCGCGCCGCGCCCTCGATGGCGAGCTTGCGCGATTCCTCGTCCACGAATTCAGAGTGCGCGAGCTGCTCCCCGATAACGTCGGTCTCGGCGACGTCGGCAAGCCTGCTCGGCCATTCGCCGGTCTTCAGGCAAACGATGCAGCGGATGATCTCGCCGATCCCCTGCAGCATGATCAGCGCGCCCGCGATCGGGATGACGGTCTTGAAGTGGTAGACCGGCGGGCCGTCCGCCGTAACGTTGGAATGCTCGTTGATGTGCCAGGAATCCGCGGCGTAGAAATAGCCTGCATAGATGAGCGCGGCGATGCCCGGAATGAAGAACACGAAGTAGAGAACGAGATCGAGCGTGGCCTGCGTGCGCGGCCGCATCGAGGAGTACAGGAAGTCGCCGCGGACATGGGCGTTCTGCGCCAGCGTATAGGCGCCGCACAGCATGAATAGCGACCCGTACAGCATGTTCTCGGCGTCGAAGATCCATGCCGTCGGCATGTTGACGGCATAGCGCTTGAACACTTCGATGCAGACAACGCTCATCAGGAGGATCATCAGCCAGGCGGTCGCCTTGCCGACCCAGGTCGAGATGCCGTCGATCTTGTACAGTAAACTCTGGACGCTCATATGATATGGTTCGGCATAAAAACGATCCCAACGTAACACAAGGCACCGTCCGGAGGGTGGTCCGGACGGCGCCCGTGCCGGGTTTATTTCGGCATCAGAGTTTCTTGGCCGCGGCGTTGGGCCCGAAATAGTGGTCGTAGGCCATGCGGCGGTTCACCACCGTGTCCTGCTCCCATTGTGTCGCACGCTTGGCGAACGCGATCTGCGACTGCACGATCTCCTTGAACAGCGGGTTCTCGGCCGCCTTCTTCTGCACCACGCCGTCATAGATCTCGAGCTGCTGCTTCAGGATGGTATCGGGGGTCTTGTAGAACTTGACGTTGTCCTTGGTCTGCAGCTCCACATAGTCCTTGGAATAGCGGTCGATCGCCTTCCAGGACATATCTGCCGAGGCTGCGTCCACCGCGTTGGCGATGATCGCCTTCATCTTGTCCGGCAGCGCGTTGTACTTGTCCTTGTTGAAGGTGATCTCGAACTGCTCGGCGTTCTGATGATAGCTCTGCAGCATGCAGACCTTGGAGACGTCGGGGAAGCCGAGCACGCGGTCGGAGGTGGCATTGTTGAACTCCGCCGCGTCCAGAAGACCGCGGTCCATGGCAGCCACGATTTCGCCGCCGGGCAGCGCGTTCACGGCAGCGCCCATCCCCGAATACACATCGATCGAGATGCCGACGGTGCGGAATTTCAGACCCTTGATATCCTCGGGCTTGGTGATCGGCTTCTTGAACCAGCCGAACGGCTGGGTCGGCATCGGACCGTAGGGGAACGAGACGACATTGGCGCCGATCGATTCATAAAGTTTTGCGAGCAACTCCTTGCCGCCGCCATAGCGGTGCCAGGCCAGCAGCATGTTGGCGTCCATCGCAAAGCCCGGTCCCGAGCCCCACAGCGCCAGCGCGGTCTGCTTGCCGTAGTGATAGACCAGCACGCCATGGCCGCCGTCGAGCACGCCCTTGGAGACGGCGTCGAGCAGGCCGAAGGCGGGCACGACAGCGCCTGCCGGCAGCACTTCGATCTTGAGCTCGCCGCCGGTCATGTCGTTGACCTTCTTGGCGTAGTCGAGGGCGTATTCGTGGAAAATGTCCTTTGAGGGCCAGGTGCTTTGCCAGCGCATGCTGATCGGCCCCTGGGCGCTTACGACGCTCGGCGCGGCTACTGTCGCGGCGGCCCCCGCAGCAGCGACCTTGAGAAAGCCGCGGCGGCTCGAAGTTCTGCCCCTGTTTGATTTGGTCATGGCTGCCTCCTCCCCCCTGGAATAGCGATCCTTTGCGGATCGGCCTTTTTTATTGGGACAAGTCAAAGTCTTGCGCCGGGGTTTGGCAAGAATGTTCCGAATGATGCGACGCTACGACGCGGACTGCAGTGATGACGCGCCGCAAGACGACCAGACCACGGAAGCGTAGCCGCCTTTCGGAAGAGCAGATCATCGGAATTTTGAAAGAGCATGAGGCCGACGTTTCGGCCCGCCGATCTGCCGCAAGCATGGCGTCAGCGACGCCAGCATCTACAAATGAAGAGCGAAGTTCGGCGGGATGGAGGTGTCGGAGCCAAGCGGCTGAAGACGCTGGAGGACGAGAACACGGCTGAAGCGGTTGCTGGTCGACGCCATGGTCTGGTCGGCATGTGTGGTCCACCCCATCCATGCATGGTGTCGTGACGTCGTCGGTGCCGCGACCTGCAGCCGCGCCGGTGACGATGCTGCCGCTAGCGACAGGGCAGGAAGCAGGCGGCCCCTGCGGGCCGCCTGGGTAGATTAGCCTGAGAGCAGAAGAGCCCTATTGGCAGAGATGCTGGAGTCCGTCGGACCCCTTGAAATAGGTGCCGGGCCTGCAGACGATGCCGTTGTGCGACGCGTAACTGTTCCAGTCGCCGTTCCACGCATAGTAGTCGCCATACGCGGCGGGCCGATCGTAGGTGCCGTATGCGGCGTAGGAATTGCGCCAGCCGCCGAAGGGAGCGGTCGCGATCGCCGCGGCGGTTCCGACGGCAGCGCCGGCCACGCCGGCAGCGGCCCCCACCGGCCCCACGGGTTCGCGATAGGCGGCTCGCCGCTGATAATAGCCCCTCCTGCTGTCGTACGGGCTCCCGGCTCCTCGGTTGAGGCAGTTGGCGCTGGCGAATTGAGATGAACAGGCGGCCGGGTTGGAGAAGACCGCTTGCGCCGATGCGGGGCTCGAAACTGCCGACGCCACAATCACAGCCGCGCCAAGAACTCTTAGACTCATCATGGCTTGCTCCCTGGATTTGGTTTGCTTGCGAACCTTGCGAAGCTTGGCATGACTGAATGCCAGGTCCGCAAGTTCCCGTTTTCTCGCACCTAACCAAATGCAACCTCCGGAAGTGGTTCCTGTGCATCTCGTGCGCGGCATCAAATCGACGTGACTTGTTGAACGATTGGAGTGTCGATTTCCGTGAGGCGTCACCCGCGGATGCCGCGATCAATGTCCAGACGTGACGGAACTCCATTCGTCCACGACTCCGAAAGGAGACGCGTGAATGCAAATTGATGAAAGGTTGCATCATCGGGAACGGCAGGGCTGCGCGACGACCACGACAAGATTCGTCGCACGCAGAGAGGCAGACCTTTGGCGCAAGCTGCATAAGTTGTGTGATGCGGAAGCATCAACTGCCAACAAACTGCAACGTGCACTTCTGAACGTCACATTTGAGCCGACCTACGTGTTAATTGTCAGTAGTTGATTTGCGATCTTAAATTGCAGCGACTGCTACGTTTTGTGCCGAGGTTGGCCAATCTGTTCCTTATCAATTTGTTGTTGAGGACCAACAGGTTGGAGGGGCGCAAATGAAGTATGTGACAGGCTCGGCTCTTCCGGGCTCTTGCGTGGACAATCGCACGGAGGACTTGTCGACAGGCGGCGCGCTGCGGTCGTTAGCCAGGCTCGTCGGGCAGCAGAGACCATTTGCTGCGACCTACTATAATTGGTTCAAGCTCGCGGCCCTTGCCCTGATCGCATCGGGCGCCATGGTCGATACGGCCGCGGCCCAATCCTGCATCGTTGCGCCCGATTCCACCGTCACCCTCGCGAGTGGGGCAACTTGCTCAATCGCTCAGAATACGACGCTGACGGGGACGCCGGCCGTTCACTCAAGCACCGGCGCCCATATCAGCACCAATAATGTCACGATCAATTCCCTGAATGCCGGCAGCATCGGCGGGTTGGCGGATACGTTCGGCAGCATCGTCTTCAGCTCTGGATCGAGCATCAACGGCAACTGGACTACGGCGGCTTCGGCGCAAGACGGCCAGATCGTTTTTAACTCAGGGTCGGCCATCAACCCTGCCTCCAGTGGAGGGGGAACTGCACTGCTTGCGAACGGAACAAGCGGAGCGATCAACGCAGCAGGGCTCACCGTAAATCTCAACGGCCTCGGCAATAACGTGGCGGCGAGGGCGACGAACGGTGCCACCATCGCTCTGAGAGACACCTCGATCAGCTATGCTGCCGGCGGCAGCAACAATACGGGCCTTTGGGCAACCGGTACCGGCAGCCTGATTTCGGCGACGGACTCGACGGTCTCGATGCCCGGTGGCGCCGGCACTGACATCGGCGTGCGTGCTGATGCAGGCGCCACCGTCAGGCTCGTTGATCAGGGTAGTGTCAGCGTTCAAGGCATCGGCGCCGGTCAGATCGGCCTGTTGGCGCAGTCGGCCGGAAGCAGCATCACGGCAACCAACACGGCGATCACGGTCTCCGGCGCTGTCGCCAATATCGGCGCCAGCGCGCTCGACGGCGGCGCAATCACGTTGAGCGGCGGCAGCGTCTCCATGTTGGGCAGTGACGCGGAAGCCGGGCTGCAGGCGAGCGGCAGCGGCAGCACGCTCACGGCGACCGGCGTGACGGTGAGCCTTCCGAACAGCAGCGGCGGCCAAGGTGCCTTGGCCGGATCCTCCGGCACGGTCGTGCTGCACGGCGGCAGCATCAGCGCCGGCGGCGATCACGCGATCGGGGCCCATGCGAGCGGAGCCGGCAGCTCCCTGACCGCCGATGGGACCGCGATCAGCACCAGCGGCGGGAGCGCCGTCGGCGTCCAGGCGAACACTGAGGGCCGCGTCACGCTCACGGGGGGCACGACCGTCAGCACGTCAGGCGCTTTCGCCACTGGCTTGCTGGCGAACTCAGCAGGCTCGATCACCGCGACAGGCGTCGATATCACCACGACGGGTTCGAGCGCTCCCGCCGCCGGGCTGGGTGGGGACAGCACATTGACCATGACCGGCGGTACCTTGACCGCCAATGGCGCCGACTCGGCTGCGCTCCGCATGGGCGGCGGCACCGCGACGCTGACCGGCGTGACCCTGACCAGCGCAGACGCTTCGTCAATCATCGCCCCCGCCGGCACCAACACCGTGAACCTGACCGGCGCGACGGCGGTCGCCAACAATGGCCAATGGCTGAACGTCAGTGGCGGCGCCACGATCAACCTTATCGCTGATAGTTCGACCTTGCAGGGCGCCGCGCTGACCACCGTCAGCAGCACCTCCAATGTCACGCTGCAAAACAATTCGCTTTGGACCATGACCGGCAACTCGAACGTCACCAATTTGATCAACGCTTCGAGCGTGATCCAGTTCACGTCGCCTGTCGGCGATCCGACGCAGCTGTCGAGCTACAAGACGCTGACGGCAGTGAACTATGTCGGCCAGGGCGGCACCATCGGGCTTCATACATATCTTGGCACGGACGGTTCGGCGTCGGACAGGCTCGTCATCAATGGCGGCACGGCAGGCGGCAACACGTTCCTGAAGATCAGCAACACCACGGGCGGCGGCGCGCTCACCACCGGCAACGGCATCCTCGTCGTCGACGCGATCAATGGCGCGACGACGACGGCTGGCGCCTTCAGCCTGTCTCACCCGGTCCTGGCCGGCCCTTACCAATATTCGCTGTTCCGTTCGAGCGTAGACTCCAGCAACCCGCAAGCCTGGTATCTGCGCGACACCCTCGACTGTGTCGCGCATCCCAATCTGCGTGCCTGCGGCGGTGGCGGTCTTGTCAACTGCTCCAATCTGCCCAACGTGCCTAGGTG
>NZ_JAGKJL010000064.1:0-45613 GCF_020329495.1 Bradyrhizobium australafricanum
GTGTTTGGTCCCTGCTGATTGGTTTGATGGAATCGGTGTAGAACGAGGCGTGGCCTTTGTCAGGGAGCACCTCGGGTCATGGAACTGAGCCTGCACGCGAACGCCACGACGA
Source organism: Bradyrhizobium australafricanum (assembly GCF_020329495.1). Lineage (NCBI taxonomy): Bacteria > Pseudomonadati > Pseudomonadota > Alphaproteobacteria > Hyphomicrobiales > Nitrobacteraceae > Bradyrhizobium > Bradyrhizobium australafricanum. The sequence continues at coordinate 113 of NZ_JAGKJL010000064.1, forward strand.
CGCCGAAGACGCGCGCCTATATCCAGCGCAGCCGGAAGTCGGTTGCCGAATTGGCGACGGAACTGGGGGTCAGCGAGACCACGATCTATCGTTGGCGCGACCGCACGACGGTCGAAGATCGCTCGCACCGGCCGAAGAACCTGGTGACCAGCCTGTCGGCTGTCGAAGAAAGGGCGGTTTGCGAGCTGCGGACGTCGCTGCAGTTGCCGCGGGATGACATCGTCGAGGTGATGCAGCGATGCATCAATGCCAAGCTGTCCCGCAGCGCCATTCACCGCTGCCTGCAGCGCTCGCCAAGCCTGACAAACCCAAGGCCGGCATCTTCGAGACCGCCAGCATCGGCTTCATCCATATCGACGTGAAGTATCTGCCGTCCCTGCAGCGCCGCACCAGCTATGCCTTCGTCGCCATCGACCGCGCCACCCGCTACGTCTTTGTCGAGATCCATTCCAGGCGGGACGGGGCCACCGCGACCGGCTTCCTCGAGCGCTTCCTGGCCGACTTCCCGCACCAGGTTCACACCATCCTGACCGACAATGGCGCGGAGTTCACCGACCGCTTCGCTGTCGACAAGAAGAACAAGCCGCCCGGGAAACCTTCCGGCGACCACCCCTTTGATCGGCTCTGCCGACAGTGCGGCATCCAGCGTCGCCTGACCAAGCCTTACCACCCGCAGACCAACGGCCTCGTCGAACGCTTCAACGAAGCCATTGGCCGCGAACAAAAGCGCGGCAGCGCCCGGCGGACCTTCATCGACCATGCCGATCGCGACGCCTTCATCGCCAAGTTCGTCCACGACTACAACCGGACTCGCCTCAAATGCCTCGGCTACCAGGCCCCGATCCAGGCCGTTGCTAAACTCACGGGACTGAACACTTTCGCAGGGACGACTCGTGGAAAGAGCCGCGCGCTCTCACTCTCCTTGGTGTCATGCCCGTGCGTGGGGGCATCCACTATGCCGCGGCTTCTCGGTTCAAGCACCGGCGTCTCTGGAATACCGGACCACCCGCCTTCGCGAGTGATGACATCGAGAACTTGGAGCGATGGATTGCTTCGTCGCTTCGCTTCTCGCAATGACGGGTCGAGAGATTTATGGAGGTATCAAGAAACGGCTTGCCGAGCCGCAGCTCGCGGCCAAGGGCCCGCCTCCGCCCGTTGGGCTTCGGCGCCGGCGTCCGTCTTCGCTTTCACTACGTTCAAGCTACGCCGGACACGCTTCGACCTGAAGGTCTCCGCGTAGCTGCGCCACGCGAAGCCCGTCAGGGCGAAGCGTGGTGGGTGCGACAGGGATCGAACCTGTGACCCCTACCATGTCAAGGTAGTGCTCTCCCGCTGAGCTACGCACCCAAAGCGTATTTGGATCGGGTCCCTATAACGGACGGCGGCGGGGCAGGCAAGGATACAAAGTGAAGGTTTTTTGGCGAATCAGGCCGCCAGCAACTTGTTCACTTCGCTGACCAATTCCCTGAGGTGCACGGGCTTGGCCAGCACCTTGGCGTTTTTCGGCGCCTCCGAATCGGAATTGAGGGCCACCGCGGCAAAGCCGGTGATGAACATGATCTTGATATCGGGATCGAGTTCCGAGGCACGGCGCGCCAGCTCGATGCCGTCCATCTCGGGCATCACGATGTCGGTGAGCAGCATTTCGAACGGCTCCTCGCGCAGCCGCTGGTAGGCCGACATGCCGTTGTCGTGCGGCGAGACCTTGAAACCCGCGTTTTCGAGCGCCTTGACCAGGAAGCGGCGCATATCGGTGTCGTCTTCGGCGAGAAGTATTTTCGGCATGGCAGGAATCGTCGAATCCGGCTTGAGGAGCAGTCCGAACAGTAAGCCCGACAGACGGTAAATTTCGGGTGAAATTTGCGTCAAGCCAGCGGCAAATGCGCGCCACCCATTTGTGAACCGAACCGGACATCGAATCAACCGGGTGCCGCATTTGCTGCTTTTAAGACGCGTTCCAGCTGAAACCACACTCTTTTCACTTGGCAGAATGATCGCGATTACCGACAATGCGTGCCCATAAATCTCCGCTTTTCCGGCAGACTCAGTTGCTGCGGGGCGAGGCGGACGCAAGGGACGGCGCCAAGGGAATGACCGAATTTGCTGGCGAGTTGTCGCCCCCGTTCGAGATCGTTGAGCCGCAGGCCTGGCGCGCGCCGATCATCTTCAATTCCCCGCATTCGGGCTCGGTCTATCCGGCCGAATTCCTCGACGCGTCGCGAATCGATGTGGTGTCGCTGCGCCGCTCCGAAGACTCTTTCATGGACGAGCTGATCGCCGGCCTCAGCGATCGCGGCTTTCCGATCGTGCGGGTCAACTTCCCGCGCTCCTATGTCGACGTGAACCGCGAGCCCTACGAGCTCGACCCGCGCATGTTCACCGGGCGGCTGCCGAGCTTTGCCAATACGCGTTCGATGCGGGTGGCCGGCGGGCTCGGCACCATCCCGCGCGTGGTCGGCGACGGCCAGGAGATCTATCGCGAGCGGCTCGATGTCGACGATGCGCTGCGCCGGATCGAGGTGCTCTACAAGCCCTATCACCGCGCGCTGCGCCGGCTGATCAACAAGGCACACCAGGCGTTCGGCGCCGTGATCGTGGTCGACTGCCATTCGATGCCGTCGGTCGGCGTGTCGCGCGACGAGCCGCGCCGGCCCGACGTCGTGATCGGCGACCGCTACGGCACGAGCTGTGCGGCGCTATTGCCCGACCTCGTCGAGGAGATCATGAGCTCGCTCGGCTATTCGATCGGCCGCAACAAGCCCTATGCCGGTGGCTTCATCACCGAGCATTACGGCAATCCGGCGAGCGGCCTGCACACCGTGCAGATCGAGCTCAACCGCGCGGTCTATATGGATGAGCGCCGCCGCGAGCGCGGCCCGCGCTTCGCGCAGGTGGCCGCCGACTTTGCGACCCTGGCGGATGCGCTGGCGAAAATCCCGTTCGGCGATCTCGGCCCGTTCCAGGCGGCAGCGGAGTAATCAATCCTTCGTCGGGCACTGCGATCCCGACGAAGTCATGAACCAGGAATTCAAGTTGGCGGCGCGATAAGCGCAGAACTGGATTCTCAGTTCACTTGCGAAAACGACGGCCCAAGAAAAAAGGGCCGCTTGAATGAACAAGCGGCCCAAGTCTAGGGAGGAAACGCCCAAGGAGGGCAGCGATAGCGCGAGGCGCTACCGCACCGCAACAATATGCGACCGCGCTGCACAAAACGCAAGAACTTTCGAAACATTTCTTGGGTAATGTTGGAAAGTCTGGCGAAACTGCAACAGGCCGGCAGGAGCGGCTTTCCGTATGTAGGATCAATATCTTACAAGGAAAGCCCCGAGCGGTCGGCGCTTTGCGCATAGCTTGTATACCAGAATTCGCAACTTCGTGATCGAGGCCGGGACCCGGGGCGCTTTCGAATCCGAAGCCAAATCGAAAGTCCGGAACCGCGTCATCGGGCTGGATAACACTCCGTTAATCGTGCGCGCCGCGCCGGATTGAGCTAGGCAAGACCGCATCCGATTTCTACCGCGTCGTTTGCGCAGTTCAGGGACATGCCGTGACGGTCATCGACTTTACCGCCTTCATCGGCCGCCTTGCGACCGCATCCGGCGAAACCATCCTGCCCTTCTTCCGCACCTCGCTCTCGGTCGACAACAAGAGCTCGAACGATTTCGATCCGGTCACCGAGGCCGACCGGGCGGCGGAAGCCGTGATGCGGCGGCTGATCAAGTCGAACTTCCCCCAACACGGCATCGTCGGCGAGGAGTTCGGCAATGAGCGCGAGGACGCCGACTATGTCTGGGTGCTCGATCCGATCGACGGCACGAAATCCTTCATCGCCGGCTTTCCGATCTGGGGCACGCTGATCGCGCTGCTGCACAAAGGTACGCCGGTATTCGGCATGATGCACCAGCCCTATATCGGCGAGCGCTTCTCCGGCGACAACGGCTCGGCGCACTACTCCGGCCCGTCGGGTGAACGGCGGCTCTCGGTGCGGCGCTGCGCCTCGCTGAAGGAGGCGACCGTCTTCACCACGAGCCCGCTGCTGATGAATCCGGATGACCGCGCCCGCTTCGGCCGCATCGAGAACACAGCGCGCCTGTCGCGCTATGGCGGCGACTGCTACTCCTATTGCATGCTCGCCGCGGGTCATCTCGACCTCGTGGTCGAGACCGAGCTAAAGCCTTACGACATTGCCGGCCTGATCCCGATCATCACCGGCGCCGGCGGCGTCGTCACCACCTGGGACGGCAAGCCGGCGCAAAGCGGCGGCCGGATCATCGCGGCCGGCGACCCGCGCGTGCACGAAGCGGCGATGAAGCTGCTGAACGCCTGAGTTCCTGGCCTGATTCTTGAGTTGCCGGGCGCCTGATCTGCGCCCATCCTGACCGCAATCAGAAAAGTCAGGGATGGGCGACATGGCGATGCGCGGCAGGCTGTTGGCAGCCCTTCTCCTGCTTCTCGCGCCCGTCACGGCTTTCGCCCAGGATTTCCCGACCAAGCCGATCCGGCTGATCGTGCCGTTCCCGCCCGGCGGGCCGAACGACATCATCGCACGGGTGATCGGGCAGAAGGTCTCGGAGCTCGCGAGGCAACCCGTCATCGTCGACAACCGCGCCGGCCAGGGCGGCGTGCTCGGCACCGACGCAGTCGCGAAGGCGGCGCCCGACGGCTACACGGTGGCGATCGCGAGCGCGGGCGCGCTGGCGATCAGCCCCAGCATGGAGAGGGTCGCCTACGACACGCTGAAGGATCTCGCGCCGGTGACGCTGGTCGCGACCGTGCCGGAGATGCTGGTGGTCGCCGCCAACGTGCCGGCGAGGAACATGAACGAACTGGTCGCGCTCGCCAGGGCGCAGCCGGGCAAGCTCAACTTCGCCTCCTCCGGCCCCGGCAGCCTGCCGCATCTCGCCTGCGAATTGTTCAAGCTGACGGCCAAGATCGACATCGTGCACGTGCCCTATCGCGGCGCCGCGCCGGCGGTGAACGACCTGTTGGGTCAGCAGGTGCAGATGACCTTCCTCGACCTGCCGGTGATCCTGCCGCAGATCAAGGCGGGCGCGCTGCGGCCGATCGCGCTCGGTGGGCGCGAACGCGCGCCGACCGCACCCGACGTGCCGACCACCGCCGAGGCCGGCATGCCGGACCTGATCATCGAGAACTGGTACGGCATGGTCGCGCCCGCACGCACGCCGCCCGCGATCCTCGCCCGGCTGAACCAGCTCGCCACCGCGGCAATGGCCGATCCGATCGTCAAGCAGAAGCTCGCCGAGCAGGGTCTGACGCTGGCCGGTGACACGCCGGAGCATTTCCGCGACTTCATCGCCGCCGACATCAGGAAATGGGCGAAGGTGATCCAGGACGCCGGCGTGGTGACGACGAAATGAGCCAGCCGTCAGCGCTGCGCTTCGGCGCGCAGATAGTCCACAAGCTGCTTGGCCGCGCGCGGCAGCGCCTTGAAGCTGCGCGCGCAGATCGTCAGCCGGCGGTTGGCCCAGGCGTCGCGGATCCTAATCGTCGTGATCGGCATCGACGCCGCGCAGCGCCGCGCCGCGGTCTCCGGGATCACGGCGATGCCGACATCGGCGGCGACCATCTGGCAGATCGCATCGAAGCCGCGCAGGCGCGCGCGGAAGCGCAGCCGCGCACCGAGCTTTGCGGCGTGCCGCGAGATATGAACCTGCAGCGCGGACGTTGCCGTGAGCCCGACGAAATCACGGCCGACCACCTCCTGGAAGTCGATCTGGCGGCGGCCGCCGAGATCGCTGCGCCGCGACGCCACCAGCATCAGGCGGTCCTCGCTGAACAGGAACCGCTCGACGCTGTCGGGCAGCGCGTGTTCCGCGGCGAAGCCGAGATCGGCGGCGCCGCTGGCGATCGCGGTCGCGATATCGGTGCTCTCACGCTCCTCGACGTCGACGCTGATGTCGGGATGCTCGTGCAGGAAGGCCGCGAGCGCGCGCGGCAGATGCTCCGACAGGCCCGAGGTGTTGGCGAGCAGCAGCACGTTGGCGCGCACGCCGCTGGCATAGGCGGCGAGATCGCTTTGCAGCGCCTCGACATTGTGAATCACGATGCGGGCATGGCCGAGCAGGCTCTCGCCCGCTGCCGTCAGTTCGACGCCGCGGCGGCCGCGCTTGAGCAGTGCGACGCCGAGCGCCTCCTCGAGGCCCTTGATCCGCTCGCTGGCCGAAGCCAGCGCAAGGTTCGCGCGCGCCGCGCCCTGCGTGATGCTGCGCGCATCGGAGACCGCGATGAACAATTGCAAGTCGGTCAGGTCGAACCGCATGACGTTTCCCGCCCCATACCTTCGGACTACCCGAAGGCTAACTCCGTAACCTCCAGATTGTGCCGTTCGCATCGATCGGTCAATGTGCCGCCATGGTCGACCATCTCCTGATCTTCATCGCTTTCGCCTTCCTGCTCGGCGGCTTCGTCAAGGGGACGCTCGGCCTCGGCCTGCCGACGGTCGCGATGGGGCTGCTCGCAACCACGATGGCGCCGGGCCAGGCGATCGCGATCGTGATCGTGCCGGCGATCGTCACCAATATCTGGCAGACCTTCGTCGGCCCCTATCTGCGCGACATCCTCAAGCGGCTGTGGCCGCTGATGCTCGGCACCGTGGCCGGGATCTGGATCAATGCCGGGCTGCTGACCGGGCCATACGCGGCCTACGGCACCGTCGTGCTGGGCGTGCTGCTGGTGATCTACGCGATCGTCGGCCTGAGCAGGTTCAGCTTCAAGGTCGCGCAGCGCGACGAGAAATGGATCGGCGGCATCGTCGGCGTCATCACCGGGCTGATCTCGGCGGCGACCGGCGTTCAGGTCATCCCCTCGATGCCGTTCATGCAGGCGATCGGCATGGAGAAGGACGAACTGGTGCAGGCGCTCGGCGTGTTCTTCACCACTGCGACCGTGGCGCTCGCGTTCAACCTCACGGCATCGGGCCTGCTGACGGCAGCCACCGCACTGCCTGGCGCGGTCGCGATGGCGGCGTCGTTCACCGGCATGTTCATCGGCCAGGCGGTTCGCACACGGATGCACCCCGAGGTGTTCCGCCGCTGGTTCCTGATCGCGATGATCCTGCTCGGCATCTATCTCGCCGGCAGCGCACTGCTCAAGATCCACGGCTAGAGCGGCAAAGCCAGAGCGCCAAGGCGCGAGCTAGCGCGCCTCCAGCGTCGCGACGCGGACGCCGAGATAGATGAAGAGCGCGCCGAGCGAGCGGTTGATCCAGGCGATCACGCCGGCCGATTGCCTGATGCGGCCGGCAGCCCGCGCCGCGAAGGCCGCAAGACCAAGGCACCACAGCGTGCCGCCGGTGATGAAGATCAGCCCGAGCACCAGGAAGGCGAGCGTCTTGTGCGGCGAATCGGCCGCCACGAATTGCGGCAGGAAGGCCAGGAAGAACAGCGCCACCTTGGGGTTGAGGATATTGGTCAGCGCCCCCTGCCAGAACACGCGCGAGATCGAGGTCTCGCCGCCCTGCCCCGTGATGTCAGCGACTGGCTTGGCGCGCGCCAGCAGCATCTGCAGACCGGTCAGCACCAGATAGGCCGCGCCGACCAGCTTGACGGCCAGGAACGCGGTCGACGAGGCCATCAGCAGCGCCGACAGCCCGATCGCCGCACCCAGCACATGAACCAGGCAGCCGCAGCTGATTCCGATCGCCGCCGCGGCTCCGCCGCGCCATCCGAGCTGAATCGTGCGCCCGATGATATAAGCGGTATCCGGCCCCGGTGTGACGTTGAGCAGCAGGCCGGACAGGACAAACAGCCAAAGTTCGTGAATTCCCAGCATGGCAGTGAGATTAACCTATGGAAGTAACCGCCCGGAAAGGATGATCAGCCAGCCTGCGCCATCCCAGCGACACACGAATTCAGTAGAGAAACGACTGTACGATCCGTTGGTCGCATGCCAATTCCTGCTACTATGCATTATAGGTGCCTGCAAACCGGGCTTCCGCCGGACCCGGCCTGTCTTGTAAGTATCGGATTCGGTCACCTCGGCTAAGTGGCCATTCCAGGGCACAGGAGACATGGAAAGACGGCTCGCTGCCATTCTTTGCGCTGACATCGCCGGCTATTCCCGCATGATGGGTGCCGACGAGGCGGGGACGCATGCCTCGTTCAAGGCGCACCGCAGCGCGATTTACCCGATCATCCTCAATCATGGCGGCCGAATCGTCAAAAACACCGGCGATGGCTTCCTGCTGGAATTTCCGAGCATCATCGGCGCGATCGAGGCCGCCGTCGCGATGCAGACCCTGATGGCCGAGCGCAACGAACATCTGCCGGCCGACCGCGCCATGCACTTCCGGATGGGCGTCCACATGGGCGACGTCATGGCCGACGAGGACGAGGTGTTCGGCGACGACGTCAACATCGCGGTCCGTCTCGAGACGGTCGCAACGCCGGGCGGCATCGCGGTGTCGGACAAGGCCCGCACCGAAGCGGGACGGCGGCTTGCCGTCACCCTCGTTGACGCCGGCCCGCACCGCTTCAAGAACATCGCCGAGCCGGTCAATGTCTGGACCTGGGCGCCGGCCGGGTCCGATGCCCAGGAGCAGGTTCCGGACGACGGCCCGCATCTGCCGGGGCAATACCGGACCGCAATCGTCGGCGTGCTGCCGTTCGACAATCTCAGCGGCGGCGCCGACGAATATTTCTCGGACGGCCTGACCGAGGACCTGATCCACGCGCTGTCGCTGCAATCCTTCTATCGCGTGCTGAGCCGCAACTCGACCTTCGCCTACAAGGGCAAGAACGTCTCGACGCGGCTGATCGCGCGCGAGATCGACGCGACCTATCTGATCCAGGGTTCGGTACGGCGCGCCGGCAACAAGATCCGCGTCTCCGCCGAGCTGATCGCGCCCGAGAAAGGCGAGCAGCTGTGGACCGGCCGCTACGACCGCGACATGGGCGACCTGTTCGCGATGCAGGACGAGATCACCGCGAATCTCTCCGCCGCCGTCGCGCAGGAGATCTATCGCGCCGAGGCCTCGGCACCGGCGCGCTCGCCGAACGCCGAACTGACGGCGTGGGATCGCTTCCTGAAGGGGCTGTCGCACTATTACCAGCAGACCAAGGACGATTGCGAAACCGCGATCGCGCTGTTCAAGGAAGCGATCGAGCTCGACCCCGCGCTGTCGATCGCGCGCGCCTATCTGGCGCTGATCCAGATCCAGAGCATCCAGTTCGGCTGGATTCCGAGCACGCGCGAATTGTGGGCCTCGTCGGTCAGCCTGGCCGAGAGCAGCGTGCGGCTCGACCCGCGCTCCTCGTTCGCGTTTTCGCTGCTGGCCTATCTGCACGCGATGCAGGGCCATTACGAAGCCGCGATGGACGCCATCAAGCGGGCGATCGAGCTCAACCCCTACGACATGGGCGCGCGCGGCGTGCTGGGAATCTGCCACATGGTGATCGGCGATCATCGCAAGGCGGTCGATCTGTTCTCGACGGCGGTCCAGCGCGGCAACAGCGACCCGCGCTACCAATGGGCGGCGCTGAACGCATTCAGCCATTATCTACTCGGGCAATATGACGCGTCGCTGTCGTGGTCGCGCGAGGGGCTGTATCTGAACCCGAACCATCTGCAGTGCCTTGCGGTGCGCACCGCAGCGCTCGCCCAGCTCGGCCGCGCCGACGAGGCCGCGCAGGCGGCCGAGGCCCTGCTCGCCAACCATCCCGAGCTGACGGTCGAGCGTCACTTGCGCAATTTCCACTGGAAGAACCCGGCCGACATCGCGCATTATCGCGACGGCCTCTTGAAAGCCGGCCTGCCGTTCGGCAAACTCGCTCTGGTTGCGTCCACATCGAAATTCGCCGTCGACTCCTGAGCGAATTCATCCACCGGTAATGGATGCTTTTTAAGCTGACGCTTTTCAGGATGTGGTTTGATGTCCGATACGGCTGCAAGCAAGGCGCCCGCCCCGCAGATTTCCCCTGACAATCCCTGCCCGTTCCTGCGGGCGCTCGTCGCCGGCAACTATGTCGGCGGCCATATCGTGCCGCTGCCTGAACTGACCGGCACCATCGGGCGCGCAACCGGCAAGACCGGGTTCGAGGGATTCACCGCGCGGGCGAAGATCTTCATGGTGGCGCAGATCGCCAACGGCCTCGGTCCTTTCAGCCAGCTGCGCAGCCTGTTCCAGGGCGCCATTCTCGACGCGTTACGCAACGGCCCGCTCGACAAGCACGGCGCCGGCTCGCGCATCCTAGACCAGCACGCGGTGGTCCATGAGGACGAGATCGCGCGGCTCGCGACCTTCGGCAGCGACTACAAGGCACCCGACGGCAGCGTCGAACGCGGGCTGTCGGCCGCCGAGATCAAGACCTTCATGGCGGCGAACTTCCAGCGCGCCAAGGACGAGCATCCTCCGTCCTACGGCATCCTGCACTGCTACTATCCGCTCCTGATGCTCGGCGAGTGGCCGGTGCTGCTCGACATCATGGGCAAGGGCGAAGGCAAGAACCGCTATCTCAGCGTCGCCGAGGTCAGGACGCTGTTCGCGGACAAGCACTTTCCTGACCGGATCGTCGCGCTGCTACAGCGCTAGATTTTTGTTGGACGCGTTTTCTTCACGCGAACCGGTATCCGCTTCGCTCGAAAACGCCATGTTTCACTTGAACAGCGGCGTGCCCGGCACGAACGCGTCGAACGCCGCCCAGAATTGGCCGCGGTAGCGGTCCTGCTCCTGCAGGATTTCGTGCTTGGAGCCGGCGATCACGAGATGCGAGCCGGCGCGCAAGTGATAGGCGAACTCCTCGATCGCGGCCGTCGACACCACCTCGTCATTGCTCGCCGCCAGCATCAGGATCGGCTGGCGGATTTCGGACGGATACGACATGCCGCGGAAAGTGCGCATCGCGGTGAACGCGGTGTCGGCCCAGGCGATCGTCGGCGCCGCGATGCCGAGCGTCGGGTCTTCTTCCAGGATCGCCGCGTTGCGGGCATGGCGCACCGGATCGCTGGTGACGGGATTGCCGATGAAGGGCGCGAGGCCGACCAGTTCGTCGCTGCCGCCGGGAACATAGCGGCCGCCCTGCCCGGCCAGCCGCATGATCCGAAGCAGCGCGCTCGGGAAGAACGACACGCGGCGGCGCGGCAGGTCGATCATCGGCGCCGACAGCACCATGCGGTCGAACCAGCGCTTGCCGGCATGCGCGAGGCGCAGCATCACCGCGCCGCCCATCGAATGCGCCAGCGCGAAATAGGGCGGCGGGCAATCCGGCAGCACCACCTGCTGCACGAAGGTCTCGACGTCGACCTCGTAGTCGGCGAAGTCGCGCACATAGCCCTTGCGGGGATCGCGCAGCCGCCGCGACGAGTGGCCCTGTCCGCGCCAGTCGATCATCGCCACCGCAAAGCCGCGGTCGCGCAGATCACGCACGGTCTCGAAATATTTTTCGATCATCTCGCCGCGCCCGCCGAACACGCAGACCGTGCCCTTGCGGCCGGGCGGCGGCGCCCAGCGCGCAAAGCGCAGCTCGGCCCCCTCTGGTGTCTTGATGGTGCCACTGACAACGTCGTCCGGAACCGGGTTGGCGGGAATCGAGACGAGCGTCATGAAGGGGACCGGAGTGGTGAGACAGGGTGGAGATCAAGGACGCCGGCGCCGAAAAATGCGACGCGGTTTCCGCCTCTTGAACGCGACGTGACCCCTCCCATATCACCTCCGTGCAGGCCGCTACCAGTGCTTCGGAACCGAAACATCAGGCTGCACACATCTAAGCCCGGCCCGATGGCGGGCGGGTAACTGAAACAGTCGCTCAATGGAGGACTATTCCTATGCGTAGCTACGACCTCACTCCGTTCTATCGTTCCACCGTCGGCTTCGACCGCCTCTTCAACCTGCTCGATCAGGTCACCTCGGACGGCAGCCCCGGCTATCCCCCCTACAACATCGAGCGCACCGGCGAGAATGCTTACCGGATCAGCGTTGCGGTCTCCGGCTTCTCGCAGGCCGAGCTTTCGATCGTCGCGAAGGAGAACACGCTGACGATCAAGGGCGAGAAGACCGCCAACGAGAACTCCGGCAACGGCTCCGAAGTGCTCTATCGCGGCATCGCCTCCCGCGCCTTCGAGCGCGTCTTCCAGCTTGCCGACTTCGTCCAGGTGAAGAACGCTTCGCTCGAGAACGGTCTGCTCCACGTCGATCTCGTCCGCGAGATTCCCGAGGCCAAGAAGCCCCGCAGCATTCCGATCGGCGGCGGCGAGAAGGCTCCGCAGGTCGTTGACGGCTCGGCCGGCAAGGTCGCCGCCTGAGCAACAAACCCGCGTCAGCAGATATTGGCTGATCGCGAAAACGCCCCGGGAAACCGGGGCGTTTTTTGTTGCCGGTAACCGCTACTCCAATCCCTGCACCTTGGGCATTGCCTGGGTCGGCAGGATCGCGGGCGCGGGCGCCGGCGGCGGAGCACCCTGACCGACGGTCGGAGCCTCGGCTTGCTGGACCGGCTGCTGCGGCGCAGCCTGGGCCTCGGCCGGCTTCGGGGCTGGGGCCTGCTCGGCCGTCGCGGGTGCGGCTGCCTGAGCAGGCTGCGGCGTGGCCGCCTGCGGGACGGCGGCCTGGGCCGCCGGGGCCGGAGCCTGGGCTGCCGCCGGCGCTTGGGCAGCCGCCGGAGTCTGGATCGCCGGAGTCTGGATCGCCGGAACCTGCGCCGCCGGAACCTGGGCCTTGGCCCCCAGCGGGTTCCGCTTCGGCACCGGCACGCGGCTGGCAACATGCGGGATCGGGAGTGGCGGGCGCGGCACCCGGGCCTGGATCGGCCGCGGCATCGGCCCGACGGGACCGTCGGTCGCGCTCATTTCCTCTTCGTAATTGTCGCCGAGCCGGGAGGCCGGCGTGAAGCGGATGATGTGGCCGTCGCGGGCATCGATCACCAGCCGGCCGTCGTCGCCGCCCTGGTCGATCACCGAGATCGTGTAGACGAACCCGCGCTGCCGGGGCGCGCCAAGCGGCAGATAGCCGTTCTCGCGGAGCACGGTATAGACCTCGACCGGCGGCAACAGGCTCGGGACCCGGCCAAAGCGCGGCGGCGGCGGAACCTCGGGCATGGTGGCATAGGGCCCGTCCATGTCGGATACCCTGACCAGAAGCGGGCTGCCGATCCGGGCGGACGTCGCCAGCTGGGCCTCGGCCGAGGCTGCGCTGAGCGCGAGGGCGGCGGCAGCAACCGAACCTGTGAACAACTTCATCGCCGTAACTCCTGTCTGCCCCGCCCTGGAGCGTTTCCGCTCTCTTGCCGGCTTGCCCGGGGCAAAACTTCAGTTTCAAATTCGGCGGTCCTTGGTCCCTCCTTGGGCCAGATCACGGCGTGTTTGCTTCGAATCGGGGGCGCCACATGCCCGTCGAGCCGTTCGATCCGAGCATGCGGGCGAGGACTTCCTCGCGCTTGTGTGATAGACAAAAATTTGGCAAGGTCTAAGTTAGGACAGTAAAGCTGTCTCAATTTCGAGGCCATCCCGGCATAGGGATTGCAACGAGACCTCGGCGCCCCGAGCTCCGAGAATGCTGCAGGCAGGGCCGTCCCTCAGGGGACGTTGAAACGCCCGTCGTCTGAATTTAGGAAAATGCGGCTCGCGGCGGACGAGCGGTGGCCCGGTGGGTGCCGCAACGTCCAAGGTGCGCCAAATACGGTGGGGCCCTTACGAAAGGGAGAGGACACATGAGCGGGTCGGAATTCGAGCGCGAAAACATCGTGGCAGGAACGCTGTCGGCGACCGCGGACTCGAAAGCCGCCGAGCCCGCGCGTGAGTTGCATACTTGGCGCCCGGAAGCCGAAGGCCTGTTTGATCCGAGCCTGGAAAAGGATTCCTGCGGCGTCGGCTTCATCGCCAACATCAAGGGCCAGAAGTCGCACCAGATCGTCTCCGACGCGCTGAACATCCTGTGCAACCTCGAGCATCGGGGCGCCGTCGGCGCCGACCCGCGCGCCGGTGACGGCGCCGGCATCCTGGTGCAGATCCCGCACGCCTTCTTCGCGCGCAAGACCGCGGAGCTCGGCTTCAAGCTGCCGCAGCCCGGCGAATACGCCATCGGCGCGCTGTTCATGCCGCGCGATGCCGCGTGGCGGAACGTGATCAAGAGCATCGTCGCCGACGAGATCAAGAACGAGGGCTTCAAGCTGCTCGGCTGGCGCGACGTGCCCAGTGACAATTCATCGCTCGGCGTCACCGTGAAGCCGACCGAGCCCTACCACATGCAGGTCTTCATCGGCCGCAATGGTGCGGCCAAGACCGAGGACGATTTCGAGCGCCACCTCTACATCCTGCGCAAGTCGATCTCGCAGGCGATCTATCAGCGCCGCGACCGCGGCATGGCGGGCTACTATCCGTGCTCGCTGTCGTGCCGCACCGTGATCTACAAGGGCATGTTCCTCGCCGACCAGCTCGGCAAGTACTATCCCGACCTGCATGAGGCCGACTTCGACAGCGCGCTGGCGCTGGTGCATCAACGCTTCTCGACCAACACCTTCCCGACCTGGTCGCTGGCGCATCCGTACCGGATGATCGCCCATAACGGCGAGATCAACACGCTGCGCGGCAACGTCAACTGGATGGCGGCGCGGCAGGCTTCCGTGCATTCGGAGCTCTACGGCAAGGACATCAGCCGCCTGTGGCCGATCTCCTATGAAGGCCAGAGCGACACCGCCTGCTTCGACAACGCGCTCGAATTCCTGGTGCAGGGCGGGTACTCGCTGCCGCACGCCGTGATGATGATGATTCCGGAAGCGTGGGCCGGCAATCCCCTGATGGATGAGCAGCGCCGCGCGTTCTACGAATATCATGCCGCGCTGATGGAGCCGTGGGACGGCCCGGCCGCGATCGCCTTCACTGACGGCCGCAAGATCGGCGCGACGCTCGATCGCAACGGCCTGCGCCCGGCGCGCTACCTCGTCACCAAGGACGACCGCATCGTGATGGCGTCCGAAATGGGCGTGCTGAAGATTCCGGAGGACCAGATCGTCACCAAGTGGCGGCTGCAGCCCGGCAAGATGCTGCTCGTCGACCTCGAGCAGGGCCGCCTGATTCCCGACGACGAGATCAAGGCCGACCTCGCCAAGAGCCATCCCTACAGCGACTGGCTGCATCGCACCCAGATCCAGCTCGAGGAACTGCCGGATGCGCCGGCCAAGGGCGTGCGCTCCAACCTGCCGCTGCTCGATCGGCAGCAGGCGTTCGGCTACAGCCAGGAAGACATCGCGATCCTGATGACGCCGATGGCGGCCACCGGCGAGGAAGCCGCCGGCTCGATGGGCAACGACACGCCGATCTCGGCGCTGTCGGACAGGCCGAAGCAGCTGTTCACCTACTTCAAGCAGAACTTCGCGCAGGTGACGAACCCGCCGATCGATCCGATCCGCGAGGAAATCGTCATGAGCCTCGTCTCGATCATCGGGCCGCGGCCGAACCTGTTCGACCTGCAGGGCGTCGCCTCGACCAAGCGCCTCGAGGTGCGGCAGCCGATCCTGACCGACGCGGATCTGGAAAAGATCCGCTCGATCTCCGACGTCGCCGAGACCCACTTCAAGTCGCGCACGCTCGACACCACCTTCCACGCCGGGTTCGGTGCGGCAGGCATGGAGCAGGTGCTCGACGAGCTCTGCGCGCGCGCCGAGGGCGCGGTGCGCGAGGGCATCAACATCATCATCCTGTCGGACCGCATGACCGGCACCGACCGGATTCCGATCCCGTCGCTGCTGGCCTGCGCCGCCGTGCATCATCACCTGATCCGCACCGGCCTGCGCACCTCGGTCGGCCTCGTCGTGGAATCCGGTGAGCCGCGCGAGGTGCATCACTTCGCCTGCCTCGCCGGCTACGGCGCCGAAGCGATCAACCCCTATCTCGCGTTCGAAACCATCCTCGCGATGAAGGACCGGCTGCCCGGCGCGCTCGACGATTACGAGATCGTCAAGCGCTACATCAAGTCGATCGGCAAGGGCCTGCTCAAGGTGATGTCCAAGATGGGCATCTCGACCTACCAGTCCTATTGCGGCGCGCAGATCTTCGACGCGGTCGGCCTGAAGGCGGACTTCGTCGCCAAGTATTTCGCCGGCACCCACACAAGGATCGAGGGCGTCGGCCTCGGTGAGATCGCCGAGGAGACCGTGCGGCGCCACACCGACGCCTTCGGTGACGGCCAGATCTACAAGGGCGCGCTCGATGTCGGCGGCGAATATGCCTACCGCACCCGCGGCGAGGACCACGCCTGGACCGCGGAATCGGTCTCGACGCTGCAGCATGCCGTGCGCGGCAATTCGCAGGAGCGCTACCGGGCGTTCGCCAAGATCCTCAACGAGCAGTCCGAGCGTCTCTTGACGCTGCGCGGCCTGTTCCGGATCAAGAGCGCCGAGGACGACAAGCGCAAGCCGATCAAGCTCGAGGATGTCGAGCCGGCCAAGGACATCGTCAAGCGGTTCTCGACCGGCGCGATGTCGTTCGGCTCGATCTCGCGCGAGGCGCACACCACGCTCGCGATCGCGATGAACCGGATCGGCGGCAAGTCGAACACCGGCGAAGGCGGCGAGGAGTCCGATCGCTTCAAGCCGATGCCCAACGGCGACTCGATGCGCTCGGCGATCAAGCAGGTCGCCTCGGGCCGGTTCGGCGTGACGACGGAATACCTCGTCAACTCCGACATGATGCAGATCAAGATGGCGCAGGGCGCCAAGCCCGGCGAAGGCGGCCAGCTGCCCGGCCACAAGGTCGACGCGACGATCGCCCGCGTCCGGCATTCGACGCCGGGCGTCGGCCTGATCTCGCCGCCGCCGCATCACGACATCTACTCGATCGAAGACCTCGCTCAGCTGATCTACGACCTCAAGAACGTCAATCCGGACGGCCAGGTCTCGGTGAAGCTGGTGTCGGAGGTCGGCGTCGGCACGGTTGCCGCAGGCGTCGCCAAGGCGCGCGCCGACCATGTGACCATCGCGGGCTTCGAGGGCGGCACCGGTGCCTCGCCGCTGACCTCGATCAAGCATGCCGGCTCGCCGTGGGAGATCGGTCTTGCTGAGACCCATCAGACGCTGGTGCGCCAGCAGCTGCGCAGCCGCATAGCGGTCCAGGTCGACGGCGGCTTCCGCACCGGCCGTGACGTCGTGATCGGCGCGCTGCTCGGGGCCGACGAGTTCGGCTTCGCCACCGCCCCCCTGATCGCGGCGGGCTGCATCATGATGCGCAAGTGCCACCTCAACACCTGCCCGGTCGGCGTCGCGACCCAGGATCCGGTGCTGCGCAAGCGCTTCACCGGCCAGCCCGAGCACGTCATCAACTACTTCTTCTTCGTCGCCGAGGAAGTCCGCGAGATCATGGCGCAGCTCGGCTACAAGACGTTCGACGAGATGGTCGGCCAGGTCCAGATGCTGGACCAGACCGCGCTGGTCTCGCATTGGAAGGCCAAGGGCCTCGATTTCTCCAAGCTGTTCGTGCGGCAGAAGGAGGAGAAGGGCCAGACGATCTATCACTCGGAGAGCCAGAACCACCATCTGGAAGCCGTGCTCGACCGCCGGCTGATCGAGAAGGCGCAGGCCGCGCTCGATCGCGGCGCCCCGGTCAAGATCGAGGAAGAGATCAACAATACCGACCGCTCCGCCGGCGCGATGCTGTCGGGCGCGGTGGCCAAGATCTACGGCCATGCCGGCCTTCCGCTCGACACCATCCATGTCGGCCTGAAGGGCACGGCGGGACAGGCGTTCGGCGCCTGGCTCGCCAAGGGCGTCACCTTCGAGCTCGAGGGTGAAGGCAACGACTATGTCGGCAAGGGCCTCTCGGGCGGCTGCATCATCGTCAAGCCGCCGAAGATCTCCGGCATCGTGCCGGAAGAGTCGATCATCGTCGGCAACACCGTGATGTACGGCGCGATCGCGGGCGAGTGCTACTTCCGCGGCATCGCCGGCGAGCGCTTCGCGGTGCGCAACTCCGGCGCGGTCGCGGTCGTCGAAGGCGCCGGCGATCATTGCTGCGAATACATGACCGGCGGCATTGTCGTGGTGCTCGGCAAGACCGGGCGCAACTTCGCGGCCGGCATGTCCGGCGGCATCGCCTATGTGCTGGACGAGGCCGGCGACTTCGACAAGCTCTGCAATCTTTCGATGGTCGAGCTCGAGCCGGTGCTGTCGGAGGAGATGATCAACGCCGACACCTACCACCACTCCGGCGATCTCGAGGCGCATGGCCGGGTCGACGTGTTCCAGAACCTGCTCGACTCCGATGTGGAGCGGCTGCACGTCCTGATCACGCGTCACGCCAAGCTGACCGGTTCGAAGAAGGCGGCGGAGATCCTCGCCGACTGGAAGAGCTGGCTGCCGAAATTCCGCAAGGTGATGCCGGTCGAGTACCGCCGCGCGCTGAAGGAAATGAAGGCCAACGCCGACGCCGAGCCGAAGATCGCGATCGGCGCTTAGGGTTCATCACGCGTCATTCCGGGGCGCGCAAGGCGCGAACCCGGAATCTCGCAAGGCAACTTCAAGATTCCGGGTCCGCGCCTTCGGCGCAGCCCGGAATGACGGAACAACTGAGATGCAGGGGCATCGGGTTTCAATGGGTAAGATCACAGGTTTTCTCGAGATCGAGCGGCATGACCGCAAGTACGAGCCGGTCGCCGATCGGCTCAAGAACTTCAACGAGTTCGTCATTCCGCTGAGCGAGAAGGACACGCGCGACCAGGCCGCGCGCTGCATGAATTGCGGCATCCCCTATTGCCACGGCACCGGCTCGACCGCGCCGGGCACGCCGGGCTGCCCGGTCAACAACCAGATCCCCGATTTCAACGACCTCGTCTATCAGGGCAACTGGGAAGAAGCCTCGCGCAACCTGCACTCGACCAACAATTTCCCCGAGTTCACCGGCCGCATCTGCCCGGCGCCGTGCGAGGCGTCCTGCACGCTCAACATCGACGACAACCCGGTCACCATCAAGACCATCGAATGCGCGATCGTCGACCGCGCCTGGGACAATGGCTGGGTGAAGCCGGAGATCGCGGCGCAGAAGACCGGAAAGAAGGTCGCCGTGATCGGTTCGGGCCCCGCCGGCATGGCCGCCGCGCAGCAGCTCGCGCGGGCCGGCCACGAGGTGCATGTCTACGAGAAGTTCGCCAAGGCCGGCGGCCTGCTGCGCTACGGCATTCCCGACTTCAAGATGGAGAAGGGCATCATCGACCGCCGCGTGGCGCAGATGGAGGCCGAAGGCGTCACCTTCCATTACGGCAAGGCCGTCGGCGGCTCGACGCCCGGCGCGATCGATCCGCAGGAACTCGCCAAGCAGTATGACGCCGTGGCGCTGACCGGCGGCGCGGAAGCCCCGCGCGACCTGCCGATCCCCGGCCGCGAGCTTTCCGGCATCCACTTCGCGATGGACTTCCTGCCGCAGCAGAACCGCCGCGTCTCCGGCGAGCCGCTGAACGGCGCCGCCGACATTCTCGCCGGCGGCAAGCATGTCGTCGTGATCGGCGGCGGCGACACCGGCTCGGACTGCATCGGCACCTCGTTCCGGCAAGGCGCAACGTCGGTGACCCAGCTCGAGATCATGCCGGCGCCGCCCGAGCACGAGAACAAGGGCGTGACCTGGCCGAACTGGCCGCTGAAGATGCGGACGTCGTCGAGCCAGGCCGAAGGCGCGGTGCGCGAATACGCCGTGCTGACGACGAAGTTCGAAGGCGTCGACGGCAAGGTGACGAAACTGCATTGCGTCAAGGTCGACGATAAGTTCAAGCCGCTGCCTGGCACCGAGTTCACGCTCGACGCCGAGCTCGTGCTGCTGGCGATGGGCTTCGTCCATCCGGTGCACGAGGGCCTGCTCAAGACGCTCGGCGTCGAGCTCGACCAGCGCGGCAACGTCCGCGCCTCCCTGCACGACTACCAGACCTCGCGCGCGAAGATCTTCTCAGCCGGCGACATGCGCCGCGGCCAGTCGCTCGTGGTCTGGGCGATCCGAGAAGGCCGCCTGTGCGCGCGCTCGATCGACACCTTCCTGATGGGGAAGACGGACCTGCCAGGGTAAGCGCGTCAGCCGCCACGCCACTGCACCCACACACTGAACTGTCATCGCCCGCGAAAGCGGGCGATCCAGTATTCCAGAGACGTCAAGGCTTGAACGGACAGGCCGCGGCGTACTGGGTGCCCCGCCTTCGCGGAGCACGACACCTCATTTGAGATGCGACTCGCGCATCCTCACCGCTAATTCTGCACCCGCACGCCGAGCATCACCACCGTCGACGCCGAGCTCTGTCCCGGCTGATTCGAATCCAGCCAGTTCCGGCTCAGCGTGCCCTTGATCCAGAGGCTGCGGGTCAGCTTGTAGATCAGGTCGCCCGACAACACGTAGATCTTGTCGGTGCGGTTGTCGCCCTGGTAATCGAGCGTGCCGTAGGTGAATTTGCCGATGCCGGTCAGCCAGCGGCGGAAGTCGTGATCGACCTCGACGGTGTAGGTGCGCGACAGCACGCCCGAGGTGCCGGGCAGCGTGGTCTCGCCGATCTGGGTGTCGGAATAGAACTTTGCCGTGGTCAGCGGCGTCGCGGTCCAGGTCAGCGAGGCCGTGGTGAGCAGGCCTTCGAGTCGGCTAAGCCGCGGGTCGACATAGTCGCGCATGGCATAGCCGATCGAGATCTCACCGAACAACAGCCGGGTGAACTCGAACGATGTGCCGACCTTGGCATAACCGCCCGACGAATTGCGCGCGTAACCGTTGCGGTCGAGATAGAGATCATGGAAGCGGCTGTCGCCCTCGACTTCGACAAAGGGCTTCACGGCCGGATTGAGCTCATAGCTGACACGGCCGACGCCGCCGTATTGGGTGAAGTTGCGGTCGTCGTTCGACGAAGAGGTGCCGTCGGTGAGCTTCGACCATTGATAGTCGGTGCGGTCGACGGTGCCGCCGAGCGAGACCTGCATGCGGTTGAAATTCTGGTCGATGCCGAAGGTGCCGCCGACCGTGCTGTAGAGCGGATATCTGGCGAGGCCGGCCTGCACGTTCGGGCTGCCGGGATTGTCGGTCGAGACCAGCAGGCGGGCCTGCGCCGTGAGATGCGTGTATCTGGAGACGTCGAGCCGGCCGTCGACATGACCGGTGAAGTTCGGACGGTCGATGTCGAGCGGCGCCGACAGCGGGGTGCCGTTGGCGTTCGGCGTCAGCTCGGAGCCATAGCCGGTGAAGGAGCCGCGCAGATCCGCGACGACGGCGTGACGCTCCCAGTCGGAAACCGCGAGGAATTCCGGCGCGACCATGTAGAACGCCCTGCCCTGCGGCGAGTAGAGCCGGCCCGGATTGGTGTCGTAGCCGGCCATCACCTCGACCGCGGTCTTGACCATGAACGAGCCGGCGTAGTCGCCGACCGCGCCGAACGGATCGTCGTCGATCTTGAGCCGCTTGCGCGGCGGCTGGCCGACGATGGTGCCGGCCATCGCCGGCGGCAGCGGCGTCTTGTTGGCGGTCTCCGAGGGCGGCATCGATAGCCGCAGCTGCCCCGTGGCGTTCAATGGCGCCGGCGTCGGCTGCGGCGAGCCGGGTCCCGCCGGCGGCTTCGGTTTGGCCTGACCCGGATAGTATTTCGGCTTCTGGCGCTTGCGGTTGAGCGAGTCATAGCCCGACGTCGAGGCGCCGTTCGCCGCGGGGAGCCCGTAGGTCGGGACCTGCCCGATCCGCGTCGTCGATGTTGATGTCGATGAAGACGAGGAGGAACGGCGTTCGCGATCGGCGTCGGGCAGCCTCAGGCCGTTGAGCGGATCCATGGCGTCGGCCGTGGTCCGGCGCAGCGGCGAATCCTGCGTGATCACCTGACTCTGGCGATTGGGGCTGAACAGATCGGGCGTCACGGTCTGGGCCGCGGCGAACCCGGTGGTCACGGTCAGCGCCAAGACGGTCACGGCAGGGCATGGCAAAACCGCGCGGACGAGGCGTCCACGCCGGTCTTGGCCGCTTGCTGGCCGCCGCAACACGATGGAAAAACTCCAACGAATTCACATACTTGTCGGACGCACTCCGCCGGCGGCGGAAAACGTCGTTAATGGAGTTAAAACAATTATGGTTAATGAGCCGTTGAGGATCGGCCGCCGCGCGTCGCATCGCGGAATCGAACGTGCTAAGGGAGACGCCCGGGTGCAAAACCCTCCCTTGGAATCCTAAATGGCCAAACCGAAACCGCTGATGACCAAATCATCCGGCCCCGATGACGGCGCCGTTCAATCGGCGCTCCGCACCCTCGATGCCGAAGCAAGCGGCGTCGCAGCCATCTCCGCGGCACTGAAGTCCGACCTCGGCGCGCCGTTCGCGGCCGCGTCCGAATTGATCGGCAATGCCAAGGGACGGCTGATCGTCACCGGGCTCGGCAAGTCCGGCCATATCGGGCGCAAGATCGCCGCGACTTTTGCCTCGACCGGCACGCCGGCGTTCTTCGTGCACGCCGCCGAAGCGAGCCATGGCGATCTCGGCATGATCACGATCGATGACGTGATCCTGGCGCTGTCATGGTCCGGCGAGCAGCCGGAGATGCGCAACCTGATCGCCTATGCCGCCCGCTTCGGCATTCCGCTGATCGCGATGACGGCCGACAAGGACTCGACGCTGAGCAAGGCCGCCGACGTGCAGCTGACGCTGCCGAAGGCCCGCGAGGCCTGCCCGCACAATCTGGCGCCGACCACCTCCTCGCTGATGATGCTGGCGCTCGGCGATGCGCTGGCGATCGCGCTGCTCGAGGGCCGCGGTTTCACCTCGACCGATTTCAGCGTGCTGCATCCGGGCGGCAAGCTCGGCGCGCTCCTGAAATATGCCCGCGACCTGATGCATGGCGGCGACGCGCTGCCGCTGAAGCCGCTCGGCACCAAGATGTCGGATGCGCTGGTCGAGATGACCTCCAAGGGTTTTGGCTGCGTCGGCATCGTCGACCGCCACGGCCATCTCGTCGGCATCGTCACCGACGGCGATCTGCGCCGGCAGATGCGCCCCGACCTTTTGACGCTGTCGGTCGACGAGGTCATGACCAGGACGCCGAAGACGATCAGCCGCGATACGCTCGCCGGCGAAGTGCTGGAACTGCTCAACGCCTCGAAGATCACGACGCTGATCGTGACCGATGCGAAGAAGCCGGTCGGCATCATCCATCTGCACGATCTGCTGCGGGCGGGTGTGGCGTAGCGCAAGCTTCCCCCGTCATTGCGAGCGAAGCGAAGCAATCCATCTCTCCTCTTGCGGGAAATGGATTGCTTCGTCGCTTCGCTCCTCGCAATGACGATGATTACCTCGGAAACCGCGCCGCGGTTTCCTCCAGCGGCAGGGCCAGCGCGTTGGCGAGGTAGGAGACCGTGCGGTAGAAGCCGCACAACAGGATGATCTCCAGGATCTGGTCCTCATCGTAATGCGCCGACAGCGCCGCGAATTCCGCGTCATCCAGCGTCGCGCGGCCATGCAGCGCGTCGACTGCCGCGATCATCGCCTGTTCGGCCTGCGACCAGCAGCCGGCGTCGGCCGCACCGCGCACGGTGGCGTGGACCTGCTGCTCCGTCAGTTCGGCGGCCGCGCCGAACGCCGTGACGTGGACGCCCCATTCATATTCGCAGGCATTGAGCGCACAGGTGCGGTCGATCACGATCTCCCGCGCCCGCAAGGGAAGCGGCCCGCGGTCCAATAAGCTGCCGCCGCGAAACTTCTCCCAGGCGCGCGGATGGCCGGCCATCACGCGGAACAGTACCAGCGGTGGCTTGCCGCGCATGATGCGATCGAAATGCTGTTGAACGTCCACCAGATAGGGCGGATCGAGCGGCGCGAGGCGTGACATGGGCTGATCCCGTTGCTACATTTAATGTAGCGACATGCTACAATATCTGTAGCGACTCGCAAGAGGAATTCGAAAGGAATTCGCGACATGCCGAAGCAGAGCCCAGTCACAAGACCCGGCGTCCGCGGCTCGCGGACCGGCCGCCCGATCATGGCGCTGCTCGATCTATTGGGACGGCGCTGGACCTTGCGCATCATCTGGGAGCTGCGCGAGGGCGCGCTGACCTCGCGCGCGCTGCGCACGGCCTGCGACGAGGCCTCGCCGACGATCCTGCAGACGCGATTGACGGAGCTGCGCGAGGCCGGCTTCGTCGAGCTGACGGAGGATGGTTACGGCCTCACCGCGCTCGGCCGCGAGCTATTTGCGACATTCACGCCGCTCAACCGCTTCGCCGAGCGCTGGAGCAAGCAGGGCGGCAGCTAGACCTCGGCGGCCGTCAGTGTGTAGCCCGCATGAGCGGAGCGACATGCGGGACCGGTTTCCCCGGGTATCGCGGAGCCTGTCATCGGGCGCGCATGCGCGCGACCCGTTGGCTCACCCGGGCTACGGATTACTCGCCCGAAGCAGCATCCGACGCTCGGGGCCGAGTCGTCGTCGATGGCTCAGGCCAGACTAAGCGATCGCCACCGTCAGGCTTGCGCCGTCGGCGCGGACGACCTTCACCCGGCTGCCGGCCGGCGCATCGGGGCCGGCGACGCGCCACACCGTATCGTCGATCCGCACCGTGCCTGAACCGTCAACGATCGGCTTCTCCAGCGTGAATTCGCGGCCGACCAGGGCTTCGTTGCGGCGGTTGAGGAAGGGATTGGTCTTGCTTGCCGCCGTCGCGCCCTTCGCGAAATGCCGCCATGCCGGCACCGCCAGGGCGGCGAACACTGCGAACATCAAGAGCTGTATCTGCCAGGACGGCGTGAAGGCGAACGACAGCAGGCCGACCAGCAGTGCCGCGAGCCCGAGCCAGAACAGGAACACCCCGGGCGCCGCAAGCTCCAGCGCCATCAGGATGAAGCCGAAGATCAGCCAGTTCCAGGTACCCAATGTCGAAAACATCTCGGCCATGACGTGACCTCTACCATTGCGGGCGCGACGCCGTCACGCCCTCACCGCTGCGGCGGCACCGGAGGCGGCGCCGTCGGGCCGGCCGGCGGCACCGAGCCGCCACGCCGTGCTGCGGCCGTAGCGGACGCCGCACTCTCGCCGAAGGTGGCGCGGGCGATCTCGCCGATGCCGGCCAGAGAGCCGAGCACGCTCGAGGTTTCGATCGGCAGCATCAAGACCTTCTGGTTCGGCGATTCCGCGAGCTGGCCGAACGCCTTGATGTACTTGTCGGCGATGAAATAGTTCAGCGCGGCGACGTCGCCCTTGGCGATCGATTCCGACACCATCTGGGTCGCCTTGGCCTCGGCCTCGGCGAGCCGCTCGCGCGCCTCGGCATCGCGGAAGGCGGCCTCGCGGCGGCCCTCGGCCTGCAGGATCTGGCCCTGCTTGGCGCCCTCGGCGCGCAGGATTTCGGATTGCCGCTGGCCCTCGGCCTGCAAGATGTCGGCGCGCTTGACGCGCTCGGCCTTCATCTGCCGGCCCATCGCCTCGACGAGGTCGGCCGGCGGCACGATGTCCTTGATCTCGATGCGGTTGACCTTGACACCCCAGGGCGACACCGCGGCGTCGACCACGCGCAGCAGGCGTTCGTTGATCTCGTCGCGATGCGACAGCACCTGGTCGAGATCCATCGAGCCCATCACCGAGCGGATGTTGGTCATGGTCAGGACGGTGATCGCCTGGTTGAGATTGGCGACCTCGTAGCTCGCCTTGGCGGCATCGAACACCTGATAGAACGCGACGCCGTCCACCGTCACGGTGGCGTTGTCCTTGGTGATCACCTCCTGCTCGGGGATGTCGATCACCTGCTCCATCATGTTGATCTTGCGCCCGATGCGGTCGAAATACGGCACGATCAGATTGAGGCCGGGCGACAGCGTGCGGGTGTATTTGCCGAACCGCTCGATGGTCCAGTCAAAACCCTGCGGAACGGTCTTGATCCCGGCGAACAGCGTAACGATGACGAGAAGAACAAACGCGATCGCGAAAACGTCGAAGCCAGTCATAAAGTCCTCCAGGGCCGGCGAGACCGTCGCCAGTCACGGTCGTGCATTGGTCGGCAGGACCGCTCCGCCGGTTCAGCCGGCTGTTGTTCTCCCTAGCACATAGGAAGCTGCTGTCGGATGACCAGATGCCAACGAATGCCCGTGCCCGGTGTCACGGATCGTTAACAATCAAATCCAGCCTCCTTAGATCCAGCCTTGCAGCTCGCGCAGCACGAGCTGGCGGATCACGTCCATGCCGCCGTCACTGTCGTTGAGGCACGGGATTGCCGCAAACTGCTCGCCGCCATTGTGCCGGAAGATCTCGGCATTCTCCTGCGCGATCTCCTCCAGGGTCTCCAGGCAATCGGCGGAGAAGCCGGGCGTGACCACGGCAATGCGCCGCACGCCGTCCTTGGCCAGCTTCTCGACGGTCTTGTCGGTATAAGGCTGCAGCCACTCGGCCTTGCCGAAGCGCGACTGGAAGGTGAGGATCAGCTTGTCGGCATCGAGCCCGAGCCGCTTGCGCAGCGCATTGGTCGTGGCGATGCATTGCGCCTGATACGGATCGCCCTTGTCGACATATTCCTTCGGCATGCCGTGGAACGAGGCGACGATGATCTCGGGCTGGAACGGCAATGCCGCGAGATGCGCATTGATCGAGACCGCGAGCGCCTCGATGTAGTCGGGATCGTCGTAGTAAGGCGGCGTCACCCGCAGGATCGGCTGCGCGCGCATGCCGGCCAGCACGCGGAACGCCTCGTCGCAGACGGTCGCCGACGTCGCGGCGGAATATTGCGGATAAAGCGGCACCACCAGCAGCCGGCCGCAACCCTGCGCCGCCAGCGCCTCGATGCGCTGCTTGATCGAAGGGTTGCCGTAGCGCATCGCCCAGTCGACCACGACGTGGTCGTGATCGGCGATCGCCTCCGCCAGCTTGTCGGCCTGCGAGCGCGTGATGGTCTTCAGCGGCGACTCGTTCTTCTCGGTGTTCCAGATCTTCAGATAGTCGCGCGCCTTGCGGGCCGGACGGACCCGCAGGATGATGCCGTTGAGGATCAGCTTCCAGAGCAGGCCCTGATCCTCGATCACCCGTGGATCGGACAGGAATTCCTTGAGATAGACCCGCACGCCGGCGGCATCCGCCGTATCGGGCGTGCCGAGATTGACCAGCAGCACGCCGACGCGTTCCGGCTTCGGCGCCGCGGCAGACTTCGCGCTCTCGAAGGGGATCACCGTGCTCATGATGGCCTTGCGCTTGATATCCTTCGCCTGGGAGCTTTGGGCTTCGCGCGTTGCTCCAACCTTGTCAAGCCGAGTGCGGGTTGGCTACGTTCCCCTGCGGAATAAGGGGGAACCATGACGATCGCCGAATGGTGCGTCTTCGGGACGCTGATGCTCTCGCTGCTGACGATCGTGTCGGTGAAGTGGACCGGCTTCCGCAGCTTCGACAATGCCAGGCCGCGCGATCCCGACTTCTACGACGACCCGATCCGCTCGCGGGCGCTCGGCGCGCACCAGAACGGCATCGAGGCCTTCCCGTTCTTCGCCTTCGCCGTGCTGCTCGCCGAATTCCGCGTCGGCCCGCTGCGGCTGATCGACGAGCTCGCCGTGCTGTTCCTGATCGTGCGGATCGCTTACGTCTTCACCTATATCGGCAACCGCCCGACGCTGCGCTCGATCCTCTGGAGCATCGGATTTGCGATCAACATCGCGATCTTCCTGCTGCCGGCGATCAGAGGGTATCTGACGAGTTGAGTGCGAATCCGCTCCCCTCCCCGTCATCCTGAGGAGCGCGCCCTTGCGCGCGTCTCGAAGGATGCACGGCCCGGCTGGTGGCCGTCGATCCTTCGAGACGCCTGCTACGCAGGCTCCTCAGGATGACGGATAACCTGGAGTGGGACCCTACAAACACGTCGCGCGTTCGGCCGCGACGTAGCCGAACAGCAGCCCGAGCCCGAACAGCAGCACAAGGCCCGCGGCGGCGAACTCCAGGCCGCGCATGATGACCATGCCGCCGCCGTCGCGCGCCGCGCTCAGCCGCTCCGCCACGCCGCGCGCCGACACCGCGACCAGCGCGATCGCCGCCACCGTGATGGCGGTGCCGAGCCCCATCACGAAGGTCGCGGCAATGCCGGCCCAGAACAGGCCCTGCGCCAGCGCGAACACCAGCACCAGGATCGCGCCCGAGCAGGGCCGGATCCCGACCGTGAGGATCGCGCCGAGCCCCCGCCGCCAGCCGCCAGGACCGGCGAGCTCGGCCGGCGTCGGCCCGTGCGAATGGCCGCAATGCTCGTCATGGACGTGCTGCGCGTCATGCCCGTGATCGTGACCGTGATCATGATGATGCCCGTGATCGTCATGCGCGTGACGGTGATGGTGATCATGGCGGTGGTCGTGGTGATCGTGATCATGGTGGTCGTGATGATGCGCGCCGGCCATCGCCAGCGCCGGCCGCGGCGCCTGCAGGGCGCGGAAGAAGCTGCCGCCCTTGACCCAGACCAGCCGGGCGCCAAACGCCGCGATCAGCGCGTAGCTTGCGATCTCGATCGCCTTCTCCGCCCCGCACATGGTCTTCGCGGTCGCGTTGAGCAGCCAGGCACAGATGCCCACGATGAGAACGGCGACCACCGACTGCATGAGCGCCGAGGCGAACGACAGCGCGATGCCGCGCCGCGCGGTCTCGCGATTGGCGACCATGTAGGACGAGATCACCGCCTTGCCGTGGCCGGGGCCGGCGGCATGGAAAATCCCGTAGGCAAAGGAGATCGCAAGCAGGGTCCAGACCGCCGAACCGTCGGATTTCGCGGCGCGGATGGTCTGGGAGATCTCGCGGTAAAACTCCGACTGTTTCGCCAATAGCCAACCGACCAACCCGCCCTGCGGCTCCGCCGCGCGCGGCGCGCCGAACGGATTCTGTGCCAGCAGCGCATGAACGGCGCCATCGAGCAGCGCAAACGCCGTCAGTACGGCCGCGGACACGGCGAGGCCGCGCGTCATGCGCGAGACGATCGGCGTCATGGGCACTCCACCGAGACCTTGTTGGCGAACATCATGCCGAAATTGCCGTTGCCGCCGTCGAGAAAGGTCTGCTCGCCGAGCTTCTGCGCGGCGGCGGTGCCGTCGCTATTCGGCCGCTCGAACTGCATCTTGCAGTTCGCCGCGGCGCCGACCAGCTTGACCGGCTCCTTCTCGGCATACTGGAAGTCGATGAAATAGGTCGGGTCGAACACTTCGAGCGAGAGCTGCCTGGCCTTGAACGGCGTCTTCACCGGCAAGGTGAAGTGCAGCGTCAGCGCCGAATCCTTGTATTCGAGGAAATAGTCGACCGGCTCGGTGAACTTCTGCTTCTTGCCGTCGCCCTTGGCGAAGGTGAAGTAGGCGTATTCCTTCAGCGATTCGACATTGGTCTGCGCCAGCGGCGCCAGCTCCTCGCGGCTGTAGGCGCCCTTCACCTTGGTCTCGATGCCCTGCAGCGCGTAGGTCGAGAACATGTCGTCAAACGTCCAGGCGTGCCGGACCCCCGTGATGGTGCCGTCGGGCGCGTAGATCAGCTCGCTCCTGGCGACGATCCAGACATGCGGATGGGCCTCGGCGGCCGCCGTGCCGAGCACGACGGACACCGCAAGCACGAGCCAGCCGATCAGCCGGTTCAACGACGGCCGCACCTCAGGCCGCCTCAGGCGTTTCGAGCAGGCCGCGACGGCGCAGCAGCGCGTCCGGCTCGGGCTCGCGGCCGCGGAAGGCGACATAGGCCTCCTCCGGATCGCGCGAGCCGCCCGACGAATAGATGTCGTCATGCAGCCGCTTGGCGGTCGCGGGATCGAAGATGTCGCCGGCCTCCTCGAAGGCGCCGAAGGCGTCAGCATCCATCACCTCCGACCACATGTAGCTGTAGTAGCCGGAGGCATAGTGGTCGCCGGAGAAGATGTGGCCGAACTGCGTCGGCCGGTGCCGCAGCGAGATTTCGGCGGGCATGCCGATCTTCTCCAGCTCCTTCTGTTCGAAGGCGCGGACATCCCAGCTCGCCGCTGCCGGCTGGGTGTGGAATTCGAGGTCGATCAGCGCAGAGGAGACGAACTCCACGGTGGCAAAGCCCTGGTTGAACTTGCGCGCGGCAAGGAAGCGCTTGAGCAGGTCGTCCGGCAGTGCCTCCCCGGTCTGGTAGTGGCGGGCGAAGCGCTGCAGCACCTCGGGCCGCTCCTGCCAGTGCTCATAGAGCTGCGAGGGCAGCTCGACGAAGTCGGTGAACACGCTGGTTCCGGACAGTGACGGATAGGTCACGTTGGACAGCATGCCGTGCAGGCCATGGCCGAACTCGTGGAACAGGGTCCGCGCGTCGTCGGGCGACAGCAGCGACGGCGCGCCATCGGCGCCCTTGGCGAAGTTGCAGACATTGATGACCAGCGGCGCGACGTCGCCGTCGAGCTTCTGCTGGTCGCGCAGCGAGGTCATCCAAGCGCCGGAGCGCTTCGAGGGTCGCGCGAAGTAGTCGCCGTAGAACAGCGCCTTGTGCTGGCCGTCGCGGCCCCTGACCTCCCAGACCCGGACGTCCGGATGCCAGACCGGGATATCCTTGCGCTCCTCGAAGGTGACGCCGAACAGGCGGGTGGCGCAGTCGAACGCGGCCTCGATCATGTGGTCGAGCACCAGATAGGGCTTGATCGCGGAATCGTCGAAATTGGCGCGGCGCTGGCGCAGCTTCTCAGCGTAATAGCGCCAGTCCCAGGACGCCAGGGTGAAATTGCCGCCCTCCTCCGCGATCAGCGCCTGCAGCGCGTCGCGGTCGGCGAGCGCTCGGGCCCGCGCCGGCTTCCAGACCCGCTCCAGGAGGCCACGCACGGCCTCCGGCGTCTTCGCCATGGAATCCTCGAGGCGGTAGGCGGCGTAGGTCGGGAAGCCCAGGATCTTGGCGGTCTCCTCGCGGAGCCTGAGGATCTCCACGATGGTCGCGTTGTTGTCGTTGGCGTTGCCATTGTCGCCGCGCGCCGTGAAGGCCTTGTAGACCTTCTCGCGCAGGTCGCGCCGCGACGAGCTCTGCAGGAACGGCTCGACCGAGGAGCGCGACAGCGTCACGATCGCCTTGCCGGGCATGCCGCGCTCTTCCGCCGCAGCCTTGGCAGCCGCCACAAATGTGTCGGAGAGACCGGCGCGGTCGTCCTCGCCGAGCTCCATGGACCACTCCTGCTCGTCGCCGAGCAGATGGTGGCTGAACGAGGTGCCGAGATGGGCGAGGCGCTCGTTGATCTCGGCCATGCGGGCCTTTGCCGCATCGTCGAGGCCGGCGCCGGAGCGGCGGAAGCGGGTGTAGGTGCGTTCCAGCAGCCGCATCTGCTCGCGGGTCAGGCCGAGGGAGGCGCGCTTCTCGTGCAGCATGGCGATGCGGCCAAACAGCACAGCGTTCATCATGATCGGATTCCAGTGCCGCGCCATCCGGGGCGACACCTCCTTGTCGATCTCCAGGATCGCCGGGCTCGAATGCGCCGAGACCAGGTCGTAGAACACCGCCGAGACCTTCGACAGCAGTTTGCCGGAGCGCTCCAGCGCAGTGATGGTGTTGTCGAAGTCGGGCAGCGCCGGGTCGTGGGTGATCGCAGTCACTTCCGCGGAATGATCGGCGAAGGCCTGCTCGAAGGCGGGCAGGAAATGCTCCGGCTTGATCTCGGCGAACGGCGGCGTCTCGAGCGGCGTCTGCCATGCCTTCAGGAGGGGGTTGGCAAGAGCCTGAGCCTTGGCGTCTGCGCTGGTTTCTGACATCGAATGTCCCGTTTTTCGCCTTGAAAATGCTGCCCAATCTATATCACGCGATACGGCATTTTTGGGCCTTTTGCGCTTGATAGATGGGCACTTTTCGGAGAGATTGCGCCCCCTGAACAGGACCTATTTCATGACCATGCAGCCCTCCACCTCAGGCAACCGCACCATCGCCTGGCCAAGCGTCATCACCGTGATCTCGGCGGCGATCCTGATCGGCGCGGAAGTGTTCGGCGCGGCGTTCGCCGGCGGCTGGGCGCTCGCGATTCTGCTCGGGCTCGACGACGTCGCCGCGCACATCCTGCAGGCAGTGCTGTTCGGCATCGGCGTGCTGATCATGATCGCCTTCATCCGCGCAGCTCAGCGCGTCGAGCCGTTCACGCGTCGCGCGTGAGTTTGAGCGATTCAAGAAAGCACTGCGGCGCAAGGCTAAAACGCACACACGCTTCGTTAGTCATTCTTAACAGCCGTTCATCTTCAGCGTGTCCGACGCGTGCTGCGCGCGACATCGCAAGCACGCGTTAGGGAAATTTGCCGCTATCGCAAAAAAATTCTTGCGCCACGAAGTCAAAAGACTTATTTCCTGCCTTGCCCAATTTCGCACGTGCCTGTGGTCGTGTGTCAGTCGGTAGGTATCCGGACAAGAGGCCGGACAGCCGCCAAGGGGTGGAAGAACCGAGGGTCGCTTACGTCCATCAGGACACGAGGCGGCCAGCATCTCTCTCC
Organism: Bradyrhizobium australafricanum; assembly: GCF_020329495.1. Lineage (NCBI taxonomy): Bacteria > Pseudomonadati > Pseudomonadota > Alphaproteobacteria > Hyphomicrobiales > Nitrobacteraceae > Bradyrhizobium > Bradyrhizobium australafricanum. Next base: position 32,438 of record NZ_JAGKJL010000064.1, read on the forward strand.
AGGGATGCCGTTGAAGGTCTCACCACTCTTTGCAACCGTGACTGGCAGCCGGAGGCGAACCGGCGCACCCCGCTCTCAACGGGGGACGCGACTTAAAGCAACGACGGATCGGGCTTTTTTGGTCTCTACCGGCGGTCCAACGCCGGCCCGGGCTACTGAAAAGGCTTGTCCTTCATTGCCAGGTGATCGGGCGGGAAACTCTCCCAACCAATCCACGGCAGCACAGTCTGGTTTGAGTCTCTTGGCCTCAACGCGCCTCCATCGCGCGATGTGGCCGAAGCGCTCTTACCCGACGTCACGTTGATGCGGATCCCGTCGCTGGGGCCGTTGGAGAGTGCCATGACTGAACGTATCCAGGAATTCCTGCGCCACCGCCGCCAGGATGGACTCGACACCGAGCCGTGCCTCGTCGTCGACCTCGAAGTCGTGCGCGACAATTACCAGACCTTCGCCAAGGTGCTGCCGGACAGCCGCGTGTTCTACGCGGTGAAGGCCAATCCTGCGCCCGAAGTGCTGTCGCTGCTGGCCTCGCTCGGCTCCTGCTTCGACACCGCGACAGTTGCGGAGATCGAGATGGCGCTGGCCGCCGGTGCGACGCCGGACCGCATCTCCTATGGCAACACGATCAAGAAGGAGCGCGACATCGCGCGTGCCTTCGCGCTCGGCATTCGCCTGTTCGCGGTCGATTGCGCCGCCGAGGTCGAGAAGATCGCCCGCGCCGCCCCCGGCGCCAAGGTGTTCTGCCGCATCCTCTATGACTGCGCCGGCGCCGAGTGGCCGCTGTCGCGCAAGTTCGGCTGCGACCCGGAGATGGCGGTCGACGTGCTCGACCTCGCCAAGCGCCTGGGCCTGGAGCCGTGCGGCATCTCGTTCCATGTCGGCTCGCAGCAGCGCAAGGTGAAGGCGTGGGACCGCGCGCTCGCGATGGCGTCGACCGTGTTCCGTGACTGCGCCGAGCGCGGGATCAACCTCACCATGGTCAACATGGGCGGCGGCTTCCCGACCAAGTACCTCAAGGACGTTCCTCCGGTCCTGCAATATGGCCGGTCGATCTTCCGCGCGCTGCGCAAGCATTTCGGCAACCAGATTCCGGAGACGATCATCGAGCCGGGCCGCGGCATGGTCGGCAATGCTGGAATCATCGAGACCGAAGTCGTTCTGATCTCGAAGAAGAGCGACGAGGACGAGGTGCGCTGGGTCTATCTCGACATCGGCAAGTTCGGCGGTCTCGCCGAGACGATGGACGAGTCGATCCGCTACGCCATCCGCACCCCGCATGACGGGGCGGACATGACGCCGTGCGTGCTCGCGGGCCCGACCTGCGACAGCGCCGACGTGCTGTACGAGAAGCTGCCGTATCCGCTCCCGGTGACGCTCGAGATCGGCGACAAGCTGCTGATCGAAGGCACCGGCGCCTATACGTCGACCTACTCGTCGGTGGCGTTCAACGGCATTCCGCCGCTGAAGACCTACCACATCTGACCCGCCTCGTTTTCGAGGCCCGATAAACCGGGAGCCGGCCCCGCCGGCTCCTCCCCGATCATTTTTGATTTTCCTGAACGACGCTTGCCGCGGCGTACGACATGCCGTTGCAAGCGGGGACTGACGTGCCATGACTGCAAAACGGAACACCCCCGTTGCCCTCATCCGAGATGCCGCCCCGTTCGCGATCCGTGCGGAGCGTGGCTCGGACGTCGTCGCACGCGAAGCGCTGCTGGATGCCTGCTTTGGCTGTGATCGCCATACGCGCACCTGCCAGCGCCTGCGCGACGGACGCGCGCCCGCCGAAGGCCTGAGCCTTGCGGCCGTGCGCCAGGACGGCCGGCTGGTTGGAACCGTGCGGTTGTGGCACGTCAGCGCGGGGGGCCGCAGCGCGCTGATGCTGGGGCCGCTGGCAGTCGATGACGACTGCCGCGGCCTCGGCGTCGGCGCCGCGCTGATGCGGCGTGCGCTGGCGGTCGCCAAGACGCGCGGCCACGGCGCCGTGATCCTGCTTGGCGATGCGCCCTACTACGCCCGCTTCGGCTTCACCGCCGCCAAGACAAGCGAGCTGTCGCTGCCGGGCACGTTCGAGCGCGAGCGGCTGCTCGGCGTCGAGCTTGTCGCGGGCGCGCTGGACGGCGCCTGGGGCATGATCACGCCGACCGGCGCGCCGCTGCCCGAGGCCAAGGCATCGCGGATGCGGTCCCGGACCCGGAAGGCACCGCTCGCCGTGCCGCACGCGGCGTAAAGCGGGCCGCCATGTCGGAGCACCTTCCCATCACCGATGGCGCGCGCCCGCGTTGGCGCGGCCTCGTCACCACGGTCATGCTGATTCTGATCTCAGTGATGATCGTCAGGGATATCCTGGTCCGGCGCTGGACCGGCACGCCGCCATCGCCGCCGGACACCACGCTGCAGTCCCATTAGTGCCGGCCGCACCAGGCCTGAACCAAGGGGTTGCGCGGGCGCCAAAAATGCCCGTAAACCCCGCGCAAAGCCTTTTCAGTCGAGGTCCAACATGTCCCGCCGCCTGATTTCCACCGGCTCGCCCTTTGAGAAGACCGCCGGCTACAGCCGTGCCGTGATCGACGGCGACTTCGCCTTCGTCGCGGGAACCACGGGCTATGACTACGCCACGATGACCATGCCGGCAGATGTCACGAGCCAGTCACGGAACTGCTTCAAGACCATCGAGGCCGCCCTCAAGGAGGGAGGCTTTGCGATGGCCGACATCGTCCGCGCGACCTACTACCTCACCGACGCCCGTGACGTGGATGCCCATTTCGCGGTCTGTGGCGAGGTCCTCGGCGACATCCGCCCGGCCGCAACGATGCTGATCGTCGCGGGGCTCTACAAGCCCGAGATGAAGGTCGAGATCGAAGTCACCGCGAAGCGTCGCAACCCCTGATCCACTCTATCCGCCGCTAGGCACTCTCCTGGAGAAAATGATGAGCCCCGCCTCGCAGATCTACGCGAAGATCACAGGTCCCATTGTCATGATCGGCTTCGGCTCGATCGGCAAAGGCACGCTGCCTTTGATCGAGCGGCATCTCGATTACGACAAGTCGCGCGTCACCGTGATCGACCCCAAGGACGAGGGCCGCAAGGCGCATTGCGAGAAGCACAACGTCAAATTCATCCAGAAGGCCGTGACCAAGGACAATTATCGCGACCTGCTGAGCCCGCTGCTCACTGAAGGCGGCGGCCAGGGCTTTTGCGTCAATCTGTCGGTCGATACCGGCTCGACCGACATCATGGAGCTGTGCAACGAACTCGGCGCTCTCTACATCGACACCGTCAACGAGCCCTGGCTCGGCTTCTATTTCGATTCCTCGAAGGGCCCGGAAGCGCGCTCCAACTACGCGCTTCGCGAGGTGACGCTGGCCGCCAAGAAGGCGCGCCCCGCGGGCTCGACGACGGCCGTCTCCTGCTGTGGCGCCAATCCCGGCATGGTCTCGTTCTTCGTCAAGCAGGCGCTGCTCAATGTCGCCGCCGATCTGAAGCTCAATGCCCCGAAGCCGAAGACCAAGGCCGAATGGGCGGACTTGATGCGGCAGGCCGGTGTGAAGGGCATCCACATCGCCGAGCGCGACACCCAGCGCTCCAAGTCGCCGAAGGAGCCTGACGTCTTCGTCAACACCTGGTCGGTGGAAGGTTTCCTGTCGGAAGGCGTGCAGCCGTCCGAACTCGGCTGGGGCACCCATGAGAAATGGATGCCCGAGAATGCGCGCACCCACGAAGCCGGCTGCGGCGCCGCCATCTATCTGATGCAGCCCGGCGCCAACACGCGCGTGCGCACCTGGTGCCCGACCCGCGGCGCGCAGTATGGCTTCCTCGTCACCCACAACGAGTCGATCTCCATCGCCGATTACTTCACGGTGCGTGACGCATCGGGCACGGCGATCTATCGGCCGACCTGCCACTATGCCTATCACCCGGCCGACGACGCCGTGCTGTCGCTGCATGAAATGTTCGGCCGCGCAGCGAAGATGCAGGAAAAGCACCACATCCTCGATGAGAACGAGATCGTCGACGGCATCGACGAGCTCGGCGTGCTGCTGTTCGGCCATGACAACAATGCCTACTGGTACGGCTCGCAGCTCTCCATCGAGGAGACCCGCAAGCTCGCGCCCTATCAGAACGCCACCGGCCTGCAAGTGACCTCCGCCGTGCTCGGCGGCATGGTGTGGGCGCTGGAAAACCCGAACGAAGGTATCGTCGAGGCCGACGAGATGGACTTCGATCGTCTGCTGGAAATCCAGCTACCCTATCTCGGCCCCGTGAAGGGCTTCTACACCGACTGGACACCGCTGACGGATCGTCCGGGACTGTTTCCGGAAGATATCGACACCAGCGATCCCTGGCAGTTCAAGAATATTCTGGTGCGCTGACCCGAAAGGTCATCCCGGGATGCGCGCTTCGGCGCGCATACCCGGGATCTCGAGATGGCTGCGCGAGATTCTCCGGTGCGCGAGTGCGCACCGTTGTTCATCGCTGGCGCGATGCCCCGGAATGACTTCGTCACCTCGCCATGTAGTCGAACGCCACCGAGCCGAGGCCGAGCGTCAGGTCCGCCTTGAAATGCAGCGCCGAGACCACCTCGCGCACCGGCAGGCGGGCGACGTCGCATAGCGCGTGCGGAAACAGCCCAAGCGCGGCGGGACCGGTCCAGGCCTCCTTCAGCGTGATGTCTTCCAGATGAAACCGCACCAGCTCGCAGATCCGCGGGCTGCCGTCGACATGCGGGATGATTTTCAGAATGAAGTTCGGCGCCGTCATCGACTTCAGTACGGTGTCGTGATCAACCTTGCGGTGCTTGTAGCCCATGGTGGCGGAGGCGCAGAGCACCGAGCCGTAATGCAGCGAGCCGACCAGCACGTCGCTCTCGACCTCGATCCTGGGCTTTGCCAGCTTCTTCGGAAATCCCCACAGCTCGCGGCCGCCGGCGATCGGGCCTTCATCGTCGAGATACATTGCGTGGGTGTAGGCGCCCTCCTCACCCCTGAAGCGAACCGGGATCACCTGCCCGGTCTCGGTGTAGTCGCCGAAGCCGGTCGAGTCCGGCATGCGGATGAACTCGTACTTCACCACCGGCTCGGCGACCTCGAGCGGCTCCGGCACCACGGCGGCGAGCGCTTCCGGGTCGGTCTTATAGGTGATGATGAAATATTCGCGGTCGAAGAACCGGTAGGGCCCCGGCGGAAACGACGGGTTGGTAAGCGGCATCGAATAGGCGGTGCGCCGGACGTCCTCGATCTTCATGGCAGGCCCCATCTGTCGTTGGCGAGACGACAGATTATGGAGTGCGCCGGTGGCGGAGGCGAGACCGTATAATCGGCAGCGTCCGTCAAATCCGCGTCACAATGCGGGCCGCGGTGCGCTTACTTTTTCTCGATCGGCGGCGCGGTCTTCTCCGCGGGCGCGGGCGGCAGCACCGGCTTGGCGCCGGCCTTCCGTGCCTCATCGTCGGGACGCGCGGGCTGCGGCGCCGGCGTGGTCGGCCGCTCGCCGCCCGGCTTCGACTCGGCCGGCGGCGCCGTCTGCTGCGGCTCGGGCGTCGGCGTCGGTTGCAGCGGCTGGGTCGCCTGCGCGATCTCCTGCGGCGGAGCGGCATTGATCGCGTGCAGCGAAAGCACCGCGATCGCAACGCCCGCCGCCACCAGCGTCGAGGCGATCAGCATGTCGATTCGCAACCTGGTCCGATCCACAGCCATCTCGTTCACCTGCGCCTTGTCCGCGGGGTCAACGATCCCGCCACGGCATGGTTCCGAAGCGGTGCCTGCGGGAACCTCGGCTCAATCCATGGTGCTGACCTCCCAGGTCGCGTGCCGCACGCCGGGCTGATGCTGCAGGTCCACCACCACGGCATTCAACTCGTTGGGTTCGACCGCGGTCGAGACCAGCGTCGCCACGATCTCGAGGAAGTCGTCGCCGGCCTCGACCACGTCGACATCGGCCACCGGGTAGTTCGCTGCCTCCAGCTTCTCGACCAGGCGATCGCGCATGTCTGGCAGCGCTTCCGGGGTAACCGCGAGCTTGAAGTAGTAGGTCGCCTCCGAGGCCTTCTCGTTCAGCGGGATGCGGTTGATGGCGTTGACCAGCGGACGCAGCAGCGTGTTGCCGGCGATCACGAACACGGTCAGCGCCGCCGCCTGCGCCACGAGGTCGGCACCGGCGCAGGAGCCGACCGCGGCCGAGGCCCACAGCGTGGCCGCGGTGTTGAGGCCGCGCACATCCATGCCCTGCTTCATGATGACGCCGGCGCCGAGGAAGCCGATCCCCGACACCACATAGGCGATCACCCGCACCGCTTCGTCGGCGCCGGCCAGATGCATCGCGAGGTCGACGAAGGCGGCAGCGCCGACCGCGACCAGCACATTGGTGCGCAGACCCGCGGTGCGCTGTCGGTACTGCCGCTCAGCGCCGATCAGGGTGCCGAATACAAAGGCCGTGGTCAGGCTGACCAGCGTGTCGATGAAGTCGGCGAGCTGGAACGTGGTGAGAAATCGCATGACGCTGCGGCCCCGGCGCGAGCTTCGTCTTTTGACGCGTTTTCTTCACGCGAACCGGTACCCACTTCGCTCGAAAACGCTTCGTCTGCCGCGATTTCTTACATTTCCACGATGCCCGCGTCACCATCTTCCGTGCCGAAGGCGAGCAGCGTGCCCTTGGCATTCCATCCGAGCGCCGACACCGCCGTGCCGGCGTTCCGGCGCACCAGGATCTCGGCGCCGTCCTCGAGCCGGACCATCAGCACGGTGCCGTCGGCATAGCCGACCGCCATGATGTCGTTCTTCGGATGGCAGGCGACCACGGCGACCCGCGCCGGCATCGGCGCCAGCATCGCCGGCTCCTTGCCCATCGGGCCGTCCTTGCTGGTGAACGGCCAGACGATCACGGTATCGGCGCCCGAGGTCGCGAGCCCCTTGCCGCCGACGCTCCATGACATCGAGCGGACGCGGCCGGGATAGCCGCTCATCCGCATATGCCGGTTGTCGGCGAGCCGCCAGCCATGCATCGCGGGCTCGTGCATCGCGGTGACGAGGAATTTGTTGTCCGGGCTGAACATGACGGCGAGATGCGAGCCGGCCCATTCCAGAAACTCCGGATTGGCCGCCATGTTGGGAAACCACAAGGTCACGCCGTTGTAATGCGCGATCGCAAGCCGCAGGCCCTTCGGCGCAAAAGCAAGCCCGCCGACGGTCGACGGTACCTCGAAGGTTTTCTCCTCGCCCTTGGGATTGCGCACGAACGCGGTCTTGCCCGCCGACCACGCCAGCGTGCCGTCGCTGTGCAGGGCGACATTGTCGATCCAGCGCCGCTTGGCGTCGGTCGCAATGACAGCGGTCTCGCCCTTGGCGTCGATCGCGATCAGCTTGCCGTCGTCACCGCCGGTGACGAGCCGCTTGCCGTCGGAGGCGGCGCACAGGATGGCGCCGAAATGCGTCTGCGTCCGTGTGATCTCGCCGTCGGCGGTCGCGATCGCAACGCCCTCCTCGGCGCCGACGAAGAACGCGCGGTCGCCGAGGAAATGCACCGACCCCACCGCCGCGCCGAGCGGCAGCGGCTTGACGCGGTCGGTGATCGAAACGATGGAAGAAGGGGCCTCGCCCGGATCGAACTCTTTCATCACGTGGTGATGCACTGCTCGAAGCCGTCGCGGATTGCCTGCTCGGGCAGTTCGCGACCGATGAACACGACGCGGCTCTCGCGCTTCTCGCCGTCCTTCCATTTCCGCTGATGGTCGCCCTCCAGCATCATGTGGACGCCCTGGAACACATAGCGGTCGTCATCGCCGGTGAAAGCGAGGATGCCCTTCGAGCGCAGGATCTTCTGGCCCTCGGTGGCGACGAGCTGCTGCAGCCAGGGCATGAACTTGGTCGGGTCGAGCGGCTTCTCGGAACGCAGCGACAGCGATTGCATGTCCTCGTCGTGATAATGCTTCAACCCGCCATGGCCGTGGTCGTGATCATGGTGGTGATGATGATTATGGTCATGGTGATGATGATCGTGATCATGGTCGTGATCGTCGCCGGCCTCGAGGAAATCCGGCTCGATCTCCAGGATGCGGTCGAGATCGAACGCGCCGCGCTCCAGCACGTCGGTCAGCCCGACCTGGCAACGCTCGGTGCGGTGCAGCTTGGCATAGGGATTGATGCCGCGGATGCGGGCTTCGACCTCGGCGAGCTCGGGCTTGGAGACCAGGTCGGTCTTGTTCAGCACGATGACGTCGGCGAACGCGATCTGGTTCTTGGCTTCCGGCGCGTCCTTGAGGCGGTCGCTCAGCCATTTGGCATCGGCGACGGTCACGACCGCGTCGAGCCGGGCGTTCTTCTGCACGTCCTCGTCGACGAAGAAGGTCTGCGCGACCGGCGCCGGATCGGCAAGGCCGGTGGTCTCGACGATGATGGCGTCGAACTTGCCCTTGCGCTTCATCAGGCCGTCCATGATGCGGACGAGGTCGCCGCGCACCGTGCAGCACACGCAGCCATTGTTCATCTCGAACACTTCCTCATCGGCGCCGATGATGAGGTCGTTGTCGATGCCGATCTCGCCGAATTCGTTGACGATGACGGCGTATTTCTTGCCGTGGTTTTCCGACAGGATGCGGTTCAACAGCGTGGTCTTGCCGGCGCCGAGATAGCCCGTCAGCACGGTCACAGGAATTTTTTGCGAAGCTTCAGCCATAACAACTCCGAAGGAACTTGGGGCCGCGCTCAATCCAGACAGGGAGGCCCCTGCCCTACTCGGCGAGCGCGCTGGTCAGGGCCTTTATATTGTGCCTGACCATATCAATGTAAGTGGGTGCATCGCCCTTTTCGGCCGTCAAACCGTCCGAATACAGGGTGCCGCCGACCCGGGCGCCGGTCTCGGCCGCGATCCGCTCGATCAGGCGGGGATCGCTGATATTTTCGAGAAAAACTGCCGGAATTTTCGCAACCTTGATCTGGGCGATGATCGCGGCGATATCGCGCGCGCTGGGCTCGGAATCCGTGGACACGCTGAGTGGCGAGAAGAACGTGACGCCGTAGGCGTCGGCGAAATAGCCGAAAGCGCCATGGGTCGAGATCACCTTGCGCCGCGCCTCCGGCACTTTCGCCACCGCCTCATGCACCTCGCGGTCGAGCGCCTCGAGCTTGGCCAGATAGGCGTCGGCATTGGCCTTGAAGATGGCTGTGTGGTCGGGGGCCGCGGCGATCAGCCCGTCGCGAATATTGACGACGTAGATCTTCGCATTGGCCACGGATTGCCAGGCATGCGGATCGTCATGGCCGCCCATCTTTCGTGGCATGATCCCCTTGGTCGCCACCGCGACCGGCGCCTTGCTGCCCGAGGCCTGCAGCAGCCGCGGCATCCAGCCCTCGAAGCCGAGACCATTAATCACCACGAGCTTGGCGTCGGCGACCTTCTTGGCATCCGCCGGCGTCGGCGCGTAGACATGCGCGTCGCCGTCGGGCCCGACCAGCGCCGTCACGTCGACATTATTGCCGCCGACATTGCGCACCATGTCGGCGAGGATCGAGAAGCTCGCGACGACATTGATGCGCTCGGCGGCGCGCGCCGGTCCACTCGCCAGCAGCAGCGCCAGACCAATCAAACCGAACAATCGCCGCATCGTACTCACGCCTCGAGATGGCGGCCGGGAAACAGCTGCCGCACCAGGCCGCTGACATTACCGAACAGCAGCGACACAATATACAGCCCCGCCGCGACCAGGATGATCGCGGGGCCGGAGGGAATCCGGGTCTGGTACGACAGCACCAGTCCGGCATAGCCCGACAGCATCGCGCTCGCCACCGCGATGCAGATCATGGTGGTGATGTCGCGCGACCAGAACCGCGCAATGCCCGCGGGCAGGATCATCAGTCCGACGCCGAGCAGCGTGCCGAGCGCGTGGAAGCCGTTGACGAGGTTGACCACGACCAGCGCGAGGAAGGCGAGATGCGCCGGCGCGCCGGCCCGGCTCACGGTGCGCAGGAATACCGGATCGACGCATTCGATCACCAGCGGGCGATAGATCACCGCGAGCACCAAGAGCGTGAGGGTGGCGTTGAACGCGATCACCAGCAGCGTCTGGTCGTCCATCGCCAAGATGTTGCCGAACAGCACGTGCAGCAGGTCGATATTGGTGCCCTTGATCGAAACAATCGTGACGCCGAGCGCGAGCGAGACCAGATAGAAGGTCGCAAGCGAGGCGTCCTCCTTCAATTCGGTGGTGCGGGCGACGAGGCCGGCGAGCAGCGCCACGGCAAAGCCCGCGATCAGGCCGCCGGTCGTCATCGCGAACAGGTTGAGCCCGGACAGCAGGAAGCCGATCGCCGCCCCCGGCAGGATCGCATGCGCCATGGCGTCGCCGACCAGGCTCATCCGCCGCAGCATCAGGAACACGCCGATCGGCGCACCGCCGAGCGACAGCGCGATCACCGCCGCCAGCGCGCGGCGCATGAACTCGAATTCGGTGAAGGGCGTGACCAGCGCGTCGGATAGCATCGGCGTCAGGCGGCCCGCGAGCGTGGATCGGCGGCGCAGGCCGCGGCGCTATCGTCGAACGCCTCGCACATCCGCATTGCGACCATCAGATTATCAGCCGTCAGCGCCTCGGCGGTCGGTCCCCATTCGACCGGGCCGCGCGCCAGCAGCAGCGTCTCCGGGAAATTGTTGCGCACCATGTCGAGGTCATGCAGCGCCGCCAGCACGGTGCGCCCCTCGCCGTTCCACCGCTTCACCAGCGCCAGCAGGTCGGCGGTGGTCTTGGCGTCGATGGCGTTGAACGGCTCGTCGAGCACGATCAGCCGGGCGTCCTGCAACAGCACGCGCGCGAACAGCATGCGCTGGGTCTGGCCGCCGGACAGCGTGCCGATCGGGCGGTTCTCGAATCCGTTGAGGCCGACGGCGGCGAGCGCCGCCAAAATCTTCTCGCGCGCGGCCTTGCCGATGCCGCCGAAGAAGCCGGTGGAGCGCCACAACCCGGTGCCGACGAAATCGAACACCGAGATCGGGAAGCTGCGGTCGATGTCGGCAGATTGCGGCAGATAGGCGATGTCGCGATGATCCAGCCCGTCGAGATCGATCACGCCCGACAGCGGCTTGAGCACGCCGGCGATGCCGCGCAGCAGGGTCGACTTGCCGGCGCCGTTCGGGCCGATCACGGCGAGCAGCGCACCGGCCTCGACGGCGCCATTGAGATGATGCACCGCCGGGTGGCGGTCATAGCCGAGCGTGACGTCGCGGAAGGTAACAAGAGCAGCCACCGGTCTCACCTCATCGCCAGCCAGACGACAGCCCACAGGCAGGCAGAGACCGCGAGCGCCGCGAGCAGTCGGGCCGGCACCGGCATGCGCAGGATCGACCAGTGCGCGGCCTGCGCCGGATGCGCGTGCGGGGCGTGGCTGTGCCCGTGGGGGGCGTGGCCGTGATGGTGGTGCTCGTGGGTGTGCGTATGCGCCATGGAACGACTGTTATATTATAACATAACGCGAGTCTACAAACGAGGAACTCATGACCGACCCGCAAAACCGGGGAGATTTGAGCCGCGCCGGGAGAGTGACGTCCCGGTCGACAGCTTTGCCGGAAACCTGCCTGGATGGGAACCGTTGGCTACCTGCGCCGGAGCGAAGGCAGACCCGTGCGCAGTTCTCTCCGCGTCGTCCTGGCGAAGGCCGAGACAACGGCGAATCCGTGGTGCAGATTGCGAGGCCCGCCTGCGCGCCTCAAATTCAGTGTCGTCCCGGCGCAGGCCGGGACCCATACGCCGCGGCGGGTGTTGTTGACGGGACTCGTTATTCCAACGGTGCGTAACAATCGGCATTTGTGGTTATGGGTCCCGGCTTGCGCCGGGACGACACTGAGTGTGTGGAGCCGCGAGTAAGACAAACTTCTGCGCTCTCGCGATATGAATTGCCGAGCTTTGACTTTTCAATCCGCCCTCTCTTGAACTGAGGGCGCGGGAAAGCCGGGTGTCGATCGCCCCCATGGGCTCCGTGCGGGGACTTGACACGTTTTGCTGAGTTGTCCGTCGGCAAATCACCGATTGGCGTGGGGAAAATACCGGCGGAAGGCCTTCGGCGACGGAGAGGCTGCCTTTATGCGACCAGCACATAGACCAGCATGGCAGCGGTGATCGCCATCCAGACGAGCGAGAGGCGGAAATACAGCAGATCCCAATTCATGGGCGCGAGCGTACACGCCCGCGCTGACGCCAACCTTTCACCAGGTTAAGGCATCGCAGATTGATTCACTAAACACGCCAGCGGAATGGATTGGTGGTTGGCACGCCGAAAGACACTGCTCCGGCCCTCAATTTATGAACATGGCAATCGCCACGAGGATGACCGGGCTTAGCCCCATCAGCACGACAAACACGCTGTAAAGTAGGTTGCCCATAATGCCGCCCTACGTTGGAAGGGGAAGCTATGCCGGGAGGAACTCGGCAAGCCAGTGCAGTTTGTGCCAGCGGTGTTCGAGCTTTGGGAATTACCCAGTTATCTCAGGGACCTAGCTGGACATCCCCGTAACACTACGGGGGCGACACAGCTCAGGCAGAGAAAAGGGCGACGAGCGCCACCACCGCCAAAGCGGTAGCGACGCACCCTGCGATCATGACCCAGTCCTGACGCTTCGCCATGCCGGGCACGCTCATCCTGGCCAGCGCAGGTCGTGTTGACCTAGGTCAACCGGCCAAAATCATTCATCGGCCGTCGAGGCATCACGCAACGAGGCAGCCTCACGCCTCGCGCGCGTAACTCTTCAACCTTGCCTCAAGCACCGCGATCACCTGGTCGCGGACCGGATCGCGGGAGCCTTTCAGCCAGGCGGCGGCGAGCGGCAGCCGGCCGGCGCTGCTGCCGCGCTTCAGGCGGAGCGGCACAAAGCGGACGCCGGGGATCGCCATCCGCGCGGTCCAGCGCGGCACGATGGCGACGCCGAGCCTTGCTGCGACCATGTTGACGATGGTCTGCTTCTCGTCGGCGATCTCCTGGATACGCGGCGTCAGCCCGGCCTCGTCGAACAGTTTTGTCGTCAGATCGTGGCTGTGCGGCCGCGAGCGGCGTTCCGGCACGATCAGGGGCTGATCCGCGATGTCGGGCAGCACGATCTGCTTGCGCCGCGCCAGCGCGTGCTTGTGCGACAGCGCCACCACGGCGGTCTCCTGCAACAGCGGGACAAACTCGATACGGCGGTCGGGCCGCTCCG
>NZ_JAGKJL010000065.1:0-44857 GCF_020329495.1 Bradyrhizobium australafricanum
CGGCTTTCATCATCACGCAACGATGTGCATTGCGGCCTACGGATTCCTGATCTCCGAACGGGAGACGATTCCCCCCTCAGGCGCGCGGCGCGCCCGGCCGATCCCGCTCGCTCGCGTTCCCGCAGATTATAGACCCCGCGGATCCGCCGCTGCGGTCCCAACGTCACATTCCAAACTCGATCGCGACGATGCGACGGCAGCTCGAGCATGGGCTCGTCCGAACGCTGTCGAGATGTCCTTGTTGTGCGATCAAGTTCGACCACTACACAGATCGTCGTTTGTGACGCAGTAAGACTAGATGAGCAGCATCTCGGCTTTTCTATCCTGAAAAGGACTTGCACAACGTCGGTTCTGCTCAATTCGAACACGAGAAGAAGAGTTGTTATGACGGACCGTTCCACATCGAGCCAGATCTACGTATCGTTGGATCGGTAAGCTCTTCTCGTTGGATCCGTAAACTCTTCGGTCGAACAACGGCATCTCTTTCCCGGTTAGCAAGAGGTTCGCTGCTGCCGAAAGTCTGCAAATCGTCATCCTTCCGGCACTTCCTTTGCCGCAGTCCTCCAGTCCGTTCCACGGTTCGGCATGCTAGTGTCCTGAATCAAAAGTTCGGCGGACTCCAAATCGACTCGATGATAGCGGACTCTCCTGATTTGGGGAGGATTGGCGATGGGTCGACGCTTTGCTCCGCTGGAGCTTGATGAGGTGGAACGTGCTGAGTTGACATCGTTGGCGTCGCGTCGAAGCACTGCTCAGGCGTTGGCACTGCGGGCTCGGATCGTCCTGGCCTGTGCTGAGGGCGAGCAGAGCAAGGTCGTGGCGGCCCGTTTGGCTGTCGATCCCGACACGGTCGGCAAATGGCGGCGGCGGTTCTCCGAGCATCGGCTTGAAGGTCTTTGGGACGAGCCGCGATCGGGGACGCCACGCACGATTGAGGATGCCCGGATCGAGGCGGTGATCGTTCGCACCCTTGAGACCCAGCCTCCCGGGGCCACCCACTGGAGTTCGCGCAGCATGGCGCGGGCCAGCGGGCTGTCAGTCTCAACAGTACAGCGTATATGGCGCGCTTTCGGCTTGCAGCCGCATCGGTTGGAGACCTTCAAGCTCTCAACCGACCCCGACTTCGTCGCCAAGGTTCGCGACATCGTCGGCCTTTACGTAGCTCCGCCCGAGCGCGCCATCGTACTGTGTGTCGATGAGAAGTCGCAAATCCAGGCGCTGGATCGCAGCCAGCCCATGCTGCCCATGCGACCTGGCCAGCCGGCGCGCCGTAGTCACGACTACAAACGCCATGGCGTCACCTCGCTGTTTGCCGCCCTCGACGTCGCAACCGGCCGGGTCATTGGCAAATGCTATGGACGCCATCGTGCCAAAGAGTTCCGCAAGTTTCTCGATGAGATCGAAGCTGCGGTTCCAGACAATCTGGACGTCCACCTCGTCATGGACAATTACGCAACCCACAAGACGCCGTTGATCCGCAACTGGCTGGCAAAGAGGCCGCGCTGGCACGTCCACCTGACGCCAACCAGTTCATCCTGGCTCAATCAGGTCGAACGCTTCTTTGCACTCATCACCGAGCGTAAGATTAGGCGCGGCATCTATCGCAGTGTGGCGGCGCTACGGGCCGAGATTGCCTCCTTCATCGACCATCACAACGCTGACCCAATGCCGTTCCGATGGACCAAATCAGCTGACGACATTCTCGGCTCAATCGAACGCTTCTGCGCTTACAATCTGCCCGCCAAGGCATAAAATGCCATGAACTTTTGGTTCAGGACACTAGACACCCTTCGGTATTCGGGAAGGCATTGGCAGGGCTATGCCCTAGACAAGCCGCCGCCATCGCCGAGTCCTTGAGGGATCGCCGTCACTGCCATAACGCGCAGCCTGGCAGCGCGCATTTCTATTGGTCACGGCGAGGCAGCGCCGAACGCGGACACGCGTTAGAACCGAGCGTCCCGCGCCTCATGGGTCATCCCTATTGCTGCCTCCAGCGCCACAACAGCTTCCATGAAATTGGAACTCGGGCGGCTGGGGGGGCTTTGTGCATCCGCAGAGCATCCTTCGTCAGCCAACCGTCAGCCAGGCGGTCTATCCAGGGAGGCTGCGCATTGTTGACCGTATGGGAGATGGACATGACGGGCATTGGCCGACCTGGCGAACCGTATGTTGGGGCTACAGGAGCCGACAGCACGTCGGGATCGAGTAGTACGCCTTCGGCGCCCAATTTTGTCCCTGCGGAAGGCAACCGGGTTTTCGACTCCGTCGTGGAGCGGATGCGCTTAGCGCCTGAAGATAGAATAGCGACGCTCGCGAGCCTGCCCTCAGGTTCGGGTGTGGCAGTCCCCATTTCCTCAAGCGGTGAGGGGATCAACGCAGCGAAACGAAATATGGACGGCCTGCTTGAGGAACTTGATGCTTGCCACAGTGCTGCCATGGGCGCTCAGAGCTCGTCTGAGGCGCAAGAGCTGATCGATCAGGTTGTCAAAGCGGGCGCAGCAGTTCTGGACTACTACGCGAGCCTGCCCCCAGATGTGGCGCGCGGCATTCTTTCCGACGATCAGGCTCGCCGAGTTCGTGACCAGACGCTGGATGCGGGGAACCAATGCAACGCGCTGGCCGCGCCGACTATCTACGCCTTGGAGCAGAGTAGGAAGAATGCAGGAAAGATACTCGAGCGGATGCGCCAATCCAATGCTCCGCCGGACCACCTGATCCGAGCGGCTTCTAGTGCGGCGAAACACTATTTGGCCTGCACGGAGTGGTGGGGAAAAAAGGCATTGCGCTCCGAACGGATGCAGTCCGTCTGCGGAGCCACTGCCAACTTGCCAAGTGCAACGGCCGAAATACGACAGGCCGAGCAGGCGACACTACGGCTGCACACCGGCTGGGCACTGTATACGAAGTGCGTGCATCTGCAGTCGCAGGTCGCTCTCGCGCGGGTCATGATTGAGTCGCAGGCGAGCACGCTCGACCCGGCCGTCAGGCAAATCCTCTTGGGTGAGAACGGTCGGGCACGTCTACTCGGAACCTTCATGGAGGATGTCATTCCGGCGTTCCTCTCAACGGGCGACGCTGTTCTGAACAGCAAAGGGCAAGCCCTCGATGCAGCGCACTGCGCTGTTCTGGAAGGGGTCATGGAGCGCCTATCGGAATTTGCGTCGGCATTGCCCAACATGGTTGCCGAGCTAAGGAATAAGGTGGCAAGTCCCGAGCTTCCGTTGGAATTGTTGGATCAGATCGTGGAAGGAGCGTGGGTCACTGCCCATGAGGTTATGCGCCTCCTGGCAGTGCAGCCGAAGACACCAGCCATCATTGCACCGCCAACGGAGGCTGGCCTTGCGATACCGGCCGACGCCGCCGGCAGGGCCCCGGCGGCCGAAGACAGTCCAGCGCGCAGGAAAGGGAAGGGAAAGCGCAGGCAGGCCGGAGGTGCGGGAAGTTCGGCAGCCGGGCGGCGGCCCGAGCCGCAGCCCGCTATGCCCGACGCCGACACGGCGCGAGCCGCCAAGGTTATTGTGCTCTCGGATCTGGGCACGAAGAAACTCGCGAGTGCGGAGGAGGCGCATGCGAGGACGTCATCGTCGGCGAGGGGACACTTGGCGATATGGCAGGCTCCGCCATCGAAGGAGGCACTGACACGCCTGCTCGAACGGTTGGACGAACTCTTGCAATTCGATCTGGGCAGTCAGCAAAGAGCCATTTCGCAAGCGCGCCACATGAAGCCGGAAGATGCCGACCACGTCGTGGACACCGTGGTCGAGCGGCTGCAGAGCCAATCTGCGGAGATAGAGGCGTGTGTAGCCGCGCTCGACGAACCTCGCCGACGCGGCCTACTCACGCCTGTGCAAGTGCCGGAAGTGCACGACAAAATAGTCCGCCTCAAGGCGATGTTGTCGGAGGTTCAGGGGCAGATACATGCTTTGAAGGCACGAAAGGCGTCGATCGAGATCGATTGTATGAAGACCTACGCGTTCCCCTCGCAGAAGTACCTCGAACGGTTGCAGACGGCCGAAGAGTTGGCTCCCTTGGAGCCACCGCGCGCGTTGAAGGGCGAGCCAGGAAAGCTGTTCGAGATCAAGCTGCAGCCTGCGCCACTGGTCAATGGTGCGGTGCCACATCCGATGTGGGTGCACATCCATACGAAGCGGCCGGTCCATGCATGGCAGTTGGCGACATTGGATGACGCCGAGTTCGCCGCTTGCCACGTGAAATCCAACGAACAGCGCGGCTACAATCGCCTCTGGCAGAACGCTCGAGCTGCAACAGGCCACGATGACGTCGTGATTCACCGCGGCAAGCTCACGCCTGCGTTCTGCAAATCCTTGTTAGGTGCCGCTTTGAGCGGCTACCCAGGCTATCCTTTTACCGAGACGGAGCACGGGATACGCAGGTGACTCGACACGAGACCAGTCAAGGCGTCTCTGCAGAGTGCCGCTTGTGGTGACGGCATCTGTCTTCTTCGCATCCGGATCCAGTGTTCGAATGAACCGCACCTTGGGCCCGCGGGCTCCAACTCCTGGGAGAATCGAGGCGCGGGAAGAGAACACGCGCTCTATCTACACGATCGCAGGCAATCCTTTTCGATGCCGCGCGAGCAAGCCCCCACTACGAAGCGATTCGACCGAGTGCGAAGACCAGCGCTCGGGTGACAAGCGGCCCCATGGCACGGTGTGCTTTAGTTGGAGGGACAAATGTGTCCGGTGCCGACGGCGGTCCGTTCGAATGTGATCACGAACGGCGGCAAAGACCTGTCATATCCTTGCGAACTGGCGGGCAAACCTTCGGCGGGATTTTAGGGCGCTTTTGCATGATCCGCCCCCAGGAAGACAAGTATCCTGGGCCAGTTTGACGAATCGAATTGGCGATGCACAGTGCGGTTGCCTATCCATGCTACTCTTGGATGAGGCTACGATGGCCCCAGCATCCCGGCTTCCACGGCCCCCAGAAGGTGCTGGGGCTTTTCGTTCTTCCTTGAGCGCGTTGCGGCGCGCCCGATCTCGATCCACGCCGGTGCTGGGTCCATGTCCGGACGATCCGTCGTTCGGTGGCGCACCGGCCCGGCGGCATCAATATTCCCACGACCGCTCGGCTGAATATCCTCGGGCACATCTGGCTCGATAACGCCATCCTGTAGGCAGACGCCTATGACGGATGGCGGCTCCCCCCCTGATCGATGCGGGAGGTCAGTAGGCCGCCACCGTTCCGGCCAGGGCCGAGTCGCATCTGGTCGAGGGTCGGGTGGCTCAGCATCACGGTCATCACTTCCTTCATTGATAGTAGCCCGCCACGGATGCTGGCGCGGCAAAGGCATGGCTTCGACGGGCGCGTCGCGGGCTCGTGTGGTCGAGCCCTGCCTTGAAGACGGCGCTCACGGAGGAGCCGCTGAATCGCATTGAGCGCCCTCTCGCAGGTTGCTTCCAGCCGATTGCGCTCGTAGCGTCGCGCAGAGCGATAATGCTTGTGGCGAAATAAAAATACTGTTCGGAATACGGGCGCTCGCGCATCAACCGCTCGACCGGCATGGCGAGGCAGACGCATTCCGCGCTGCCATCTTGATCAAGCTGGCCGGCGTCATATTGACGTGAGGCCGATGGGATTGGGGTGTGCTCGTTCAACGTAACATGGCGACTGCGCTTGGAACGCCGCGCTTGGCTGGCGACGTGGTGATTCTGGAAGATGTCGACCGCGCGATGGCAGGCCAGATGTCCACCTGACGACTGATCAGCCGGCGCGGCGCCAAGTAAAAGGTCTTGTCGACTTTGACACGACAAGCGGGTGCACATTTGCCGTTTTCCATTCGGCATATTCGAATAAGGATTTCGTCGGGAGTGGCGCCAATGGCGCGCTCGATCTCTTCGAACATCTCCCGGCGGGATTTTCCGCCACGGCGCATCGGCCGGCTGGTTAGCGCCTAAAGCAATTCACCAATCGCGCTATTGAGACGGCCTCGCCCAGCCCACGCTGCGAGAACATCGGCAATCCAGGTTCTTGGGTTGACCCAAGTGCGGCTAGCCAGTCATGGCGGGCAGGCTCGCCTGCTACGTATGGTCCCTAGCTCAGTTCTACCGTGCTCAGGCCTGAGCATCTAGCGTCCTCGGGTCTGGCCACATCGCGCCACGTCCGGCAGTCCATAGCTCGACCTTCCAACGCTTGCGAGCACTTCAAGTCTCTTATGCTGCCACTGCGCGCCTTCGATCCCCATTTGTGCCGGCTCGATCCTTGCTCATCACTCGTGAGCGAGCCCGACGTTGCTCGTCGGCGTGCGTTATTCGATCCGCTGACCAATCTCGATCGGTGATGGTCAGCGGCAGTTCGAAGATGATGTCAGTTGACACAACCGATCAGCGCTGCAGAGCAATGAAGATATCTGCGCGGCGGCTCTGAGAAGTCTTATTGTTCGATCCCGCGGTCTGCGAGCAGCCGGTGCATGACTTCGCCTTTGATCTCGCCAGCGATTTGGTTTCGGATTTGAGCTCCGAGCACCCGCTCGGCATCTGGGTCGCCTAGCAGACCGTGCTCGGCCAAGCGCTGATCCAGGCGGCTTTGAAACTCCTCGCCCATGGCTTCGACGAGCCGATCTTGCATTGCTTCATATTCGTCCGGAGCGATGCGCCTCAGCACCGTCTCCCAGGGTTGCCAGCGGGTTGCCATGTAGTCGGTGAATTGGTTCGCTTCCTGCTCCCGAACCAGGTCCAGCGCCCGCGCCGCATCATCCGGGGTCACGTGAGAGACCGACAGGAAACGCATCTCAGGGGCGACGTGACTGAGCTCCAGCGGCTCGCGCAGGAGGTGTTGATAGGCAAGGTAGACTTCGACATCGTCTACGTTCGGGTCGACGCTGAGGAGCGATTCAACCCTGTCGCGCGCGATCCCGTCCAGCGCCTCGAGGCGAAAAGCAACGCGGGCGCGCTGGATCAACTCGCTAAGCCGGTCATCATACGACCCATTCTCGACTTCAGCATTGAGGCGCGCGGTCCGCATACCGTTCCAGTGCAGGGTAATACGATCCTCGCAGCTCGCGTTGGCCTCGGAAGCCTGTGTGAAAAACTGCTCGCGCAGTCTCGGATCCGCCGCCGCCTGCCGCAGATCGTCAGCCACTGCCTGCCGAAACTCGTCGCTGCCCTGGTTTACGGTCCCTCGTAGCCTCTCCAGGAAGCGGGCGTAGTCCTGAGCGCCCGGCTCATCCGCAAAGTGCTGCCATTCGGCAAGCGCTGCGAGGTCGTTCCCGAGCCAGTGCGCCGCAGCCTCGTGCAGAGACCGTTGTTCAAGATGCGGTGCCGCCAGGTGAGCGCGGACCTCGTCTGGGAGCGGGTTGTCGGCGAACGCAAGCTCCAAATTCGGGTAGTTTAAACTCGATAGGAGATCCTCAGGCAGGCTGGTCAGCCGGTTGCCGCTCAGATTGAGCGATTGAAGCCAGCCGGGAAGGGGTTCGGGGAGGCTGGTCAACTGATTGCTGCTGACATCGATTTCGATAAGCCCCGATGGGAGGACGGGAAGCTCGGTCAGCTGATTGCCGCTAACCGCGAGCGAGGTGAGGCCGGTCGGGAGCGCGTCGGGCAGGCTGACGAGTCGGTTATTGTTTGCGCTTAGGATCCCGAGCCCCGGCGGGAGATCTGCCGGCAGACTGGTCAGCCTGTTATCGTTCGCTTCCAGGCGATAGAGGCTCGCCGGGAGCACGTCCGGCAAACTGGTCAACTGGTTATGGCTAACAAGAAGTTCGTTGAGGCCCGGGGGCAGCCGAGCGGGCAGGCTGCCCAGCTCGTTGTGCATGGCGCGCAGTTCCCTCAGGCGGGGCGGCAGGGCGTCGGGCAAAGCGGTCAGGGAGAGGGATGACAGATCTACCAAATGCGATCCAATGTTCTCCGCAGCCCTAATTCGTGAGCGCCCTTGTCGCCGATTCTCGGCTTCGCCCTGGCCCTCTTCGGCGGCCCAGTTTTCCAGGATGCGCGCACGCGAAGAGGCGGCGGTCCGGTACCCAGTCAATGCTTCGACCCAATCAGCCAAGGCTCGGTTGAAGCCGCCGAGGTAGCCTTCCTGCTCCCCTTCTTCAAAAGTGTTCGGGGCGGAATTTGCGCTCTGCTGTGCCTGTCCTGTGTTCATCAACTTGCTTCACTGTTAGAATCAAAGAGTATGCCTGCCGCTTCTCAAGACCGCGAAGCAGGCAGTTGCGTAGCGCAATGATCTTTCGAGCGAGCGCAGATGCGCCGGGGCTAGCGACGCCTGGCCGAGCCGGTAAGCTTCACACGAGGCCCTCCGAGGCAACTGGATCGATCCTGCTGCCAGGCTTGCTGCCACTTCGTTGACCAGATAAGTCCTGAAGACCGTCAACGTGGAAGCCTTCTACCTTAGCAGGCCTACCTGTCGATCAGCTGACGAGTGTTGCTGCAGGACAGCCAGTTCACTCAACTCTTGTTGCCAAAGCAGGTCACACCGACGGCTGAGCGGGTCAACATCTTAAGATGAATCGGCGCCGACTGCTTGTTGCTTGGGGACAGACGCCGCACGCTCGGGGGATTGCAGCGCCTGCTGCTGATGCCCGGAACGTACAGGTAGGAAAGGATCGTATCCTCAGCCAGGACCACAGCCCAGTTTCAGGTCAGGACAGCAATGTCGGCTTTCCGATGCCATCGTTGCCAACTTTTGCCGATCGGACTTGTCAGCTTATGGAAAGCTGGATGTCTTAGGCCCTCCTACATGTCGTCGTGGACTCAGTCTGTTCAGTCTCGTAAGGGGTGGAGATGGATTCTTTTCAGGAACGCCAGATACAGCGCGGCGGTGCCAACCCTTCCGCGTCTTCCGGCCAAGAGGACCGGGAAAACGAAGCGGCGCAGTGGGAGGGAGCTGTGTCAGGCTATGCAGAAGGCCCGGCGGATTCAACTCAGGCGGACGGCGAAATAGACCAAGCGCTTGAGAATTGGGCCGCTGAACAGCAGGTGGGCCCACTCGAGGATCGGGAAGAGGCAGTAAGGCGAGTAAATGCTCGGCATGAGTCCGCGAGACTGGATCTCGAATCGTTATCTCTTACCAGTCTGCCTCGACTTCCGACCGAAATCGTCGTGCTCGAGGTCCCCTTCAATCGGCTGACCAGTCTGCCCGATGGTCTGCCTGCTTCGCTCCAGCGTCTCAACATCAGGGGCAATCAGCTCACTAGTCTGTCGGCTCTTCCGGCCGAGCTCAGAGGGCTTGATGCAAGCTCAAATCGACTGAGGAGCCTGCCCGAGGTCCTGCCTACAGCGCTCCAGTTCCTCGACGTCAGCCACAATCAGTTACCGAGCCTGCCTGAGACTCTCCCTGCTTCGCTCCAGTTTCTCTATGCCAGCCACAATCGGTTGACGGGTCTGCCGGAGGATCTGCCCGCTACGCTCCAGTTTCTCGACGTCTGCCAAAACCGCTTGACGGGTTTGCCGGAATCTCTCCCTGCCATGCTCCGGTTTCTCGACGTCAGCGAAAACCAGTTGGCGAGTCTGCCTGAGGACCTGCTGGCGCAGTTGGGCGCAGGTGCCAGGATAGAGCTGGGTGAAAATCCCCTGGCCGAGCAGGTGCTGACGAACCTGGACACAACCCTCCGCGCCGAAGGGTATACCGGTCCGACCGTCTACCTTTCGCGCGATGACGAAAGTGATTTGTCCGGGACAGACGATGGACAGGCCGATGATCTCGCTGAAACAGTCGCAGCCTGGCTCAGGAGCGATCCGAAGCAGGGCGATCGAGAGGTACTGGCCACTTGGCAGAGCTTTGCAGAAGAGCCGGGCGCCCAAGAATACGCGTTTTTCCTCGAAAAGCTGTTCGACTCGGTCAATTCTGGCAATGAACAATTCCAGCAGTCGGTCGCTGACGATCTGCGCTTGGCGGCCACCAACCCGCAATTGCGCGCGCAGTACTTTCAACTGGCTCTCGACGCCAACCAAAGCTGCGAGGATCGAAGAACTTTGACTTGGAACGGCATGCAAACCGCGCGGCTCATCGCAGACGTCGAGAACGGGGCCTACGACGATACGGCCCGACTTCCCGATCTCGTCGATCTTGGGCGCATCATGTTCCGTCTGGACGCGCTTGAGCGGATTGCGCGCAAAAAGACTCACTCGCTTCAGTCCGCCTACAACGTCGAAGACATCGACGCCGTTGAGGTCTATCTTGCTTATCAGAACAAGCTGCGCGACCGGCTAGGACTGCAACACGTCGCGCCCGCTATGCGCTATTTTGACGTCTCCGGCGTCACCGATGCCGACGTTGACAGTGCGGAGACCTCCGTCCTGACCAAGGAGGCGGCGGAATTCGCCGGCTATTTGGCGACGGACTGGCAACCTTGGGACGGCCTGGTGCGGCGAATCGCTCCTGAAGAATATGCCATGATGCAGGGCCAGCTCATTGATGCAATGGGGGAGGAGTTCGACAACCGGCTGGAGCAACAACTCGCCGACAAAGGCTTGGCCGGGAGTGCATCTGATCTCGTCGAGGATGCCAAGCGAGAATTGGGTGCTGAGATTCGCAAGGAAATCGCCCGCGAGATCAAGGGCGCTCTAAGAGACAAGGTGCTCAATGATCACGGCGTGAAGCTCTGAGGCCGCCTTTGCTACAGCGAGAAGCTAAAGGAAACTTAAGCTGATTGAGCGCGTGGTTGACCGTCGATAAAGATTTCCGCCGCTTTGCCAAACACTTTAGTTTGCCAAAACTTCCTTGTTGGCGCTCTGATTTGCCGCAACTGCAATCTCACGGTTCACTTGGGTGCGGACGCTGGGTCAGACAGAGGAGCGCGATTTAACACGCGTGTTCATAAATCTTTCGTAGACGTCTGGCTCGCCCAAGAGCGATCGCCCTTTTTACAACGCAGCAAATGTCGCAATGGGATCCTCGCCGATTTCCTGAGTGGCGGTTGTCTGGCTTTCGCCGCGCGGTGCTTTTCTCGGCCGCGGCTCAGACTACGCGAACGGCATCAGCATTCATGTACGCAATCCCCGCGCCAACGAAACCACGCCGACTGCCAGAAATAGGCCGTCAGTAAGCCGGCAGCCGATGACAGGGATGTTAGCGATCGCATCATTCCCAGCGGAGGAAGCGGCTCGTATCAAGCCCCCACCGTGCGAGCCGTATGCTGAGAGAAGGAAGGCGCCGAATAGGTTGACGAATAATGCATCAAAGCCCGCAAAGCCAAGGCGACGTCTGGCGGGACAAGGCGCGGGGACCTTATGTGCTGCCGTCCACAGCCCTGCACCTGCGGGAAGCAGGATTGTGCTTGTAAGTGGCGTTCCGACCCGTGCCCGAATCCGGAGCGACCAGATCAGTGCGAAGAAGATCCACCGCCGAACTCCTCAGGCGTTGCTGCAAAGGGGATGGCCAGACTGGTTAGTTGGTTGTCATCGACGGCTAAGCTCCAGAAGGCTCAGGCAGGCTGGTTGCTATGAGCGCGGGGCTCGCGAAGGCAGCCGGAAGGGCGGGAGGACTGATCGATGGGTTGTCGCCGATGATCAGGTAGCCGAACAAACGAACGGAATTCACCGATCTCTGCGGTCATCGCATGCGCCACGAAGAGATCGCTTGCGCACTCGATGGGGGATGTGACGGGACGGCCGGGCGTCACTCGTCCGGTCAAGGAACGCAAGTCACCCGGCCCCGGCCAATGCAGTCACCGCGTTCTCCAATTGCTCCGATTAATGCGTGAGTCCTCGAAGCGCGCGAGAAGCAACCATGATTGACTTCGCTGATTCCGAGCGACTGATGACCAGAGCCGCGGAGATATCCGAATTCATCCATTCCGTAGATGAGCCTGATCAAGAAAATCAATTGTACCACTTATGGCGCCTTCATATATCCGTGGAGGACGGCTTGGGGCCTATCTACGGGAGTGACTCTGAAATGAAAAAATTGCTGTTTGTAACCGCGAGCGCCGCTGCGTTTGCAACGACGGCGCTGCCGGCCTTTGTTGCCGAGGCCGCCGATCAACCCGTCGCCAGCAAGGTGCAGCTAGCCGATACGTCATATCCTCAATGCGCGGAGGACCCGTTGGATGGCATCTGCGATCTGTTTTTTTGTTTGACCGATCCGGCGTGCGTACAGCACTAACGACGGAAGACAAACCAGGCATAGAACGAGGATAGAGGCACCGGCCGCTCGCTGGACGGCGGCCGCGTCCTCCTCCTCCGACTATGCTGGCAGATTGCTAACTGCACCTTCTTCAGCGTTCCCTCCGGCAATAATTCTGCCCCGCAACATTTGGGGGTAGCAATGCCTGCGGATACAGTTACGTGGCATGTTGGTACGCAGCCGGAGCGCGGTCAGGCAGGCCGAGAGCATAGGTGTGCGTAGGTGTTAAGCGGATACTGTTCCGCCGACTGCGTGAACATCGTGGCGAACTTCTGCGCATCGCACTGTCAATGATCGGAATGGTAGCGATACGGCCGGCTTCCTGTTCTTGCCGCGAATGATGCAAACGCTACAAACCTCAATCGCCGTGGTTCCCAATGGTCGTTCCTGCTGGTGGATCGCCGCGATCGACGCCAGCCGGTTGCCTATCACTATGACTCCGCTCCGCCGGATTTTTGGGGGCGCCCGGAAGGACAGCGTGGTTGACAACAATCAGGCAACGCGCGCCGCTGAGCTCCACTTTGTCACCGAGGCCAGGAACGAGATATCAACGCGGTTGAAATCGCTGAGTTAAGACCTCCTGCCTGATGTTGTCTCGGCGCGCTTCAAGGTGAAAACCCATAGCGCTACGTCGAGTTCGCAATAGCCAAACAAAAATCGCAAAATTCGCACTGGTGTTCAGCCAGCACGCCACGAAACATGATCTCTCATGTGAGAAGTCGGACGACAACCTACCAGCCTTGGTGAGTTGATGAGCGTGCTGGATGGTTCGATTTGAAGCCAAGCAATGGTACACGGAAAGTCCCGGCGAGCACTCATCGATCGTTTTTTATGTGAGCTCGCATATCATCATCGTGCAAACGGAGCTATGTCGGCTCTTTCAGCCTAAGCAGAGCTCATTTCCTCTATCCGCTAGATATGTCGAACGACAGCACGTTATCACCGGTTTTCGAAATCTTGCATGCGTATTGGCGCTCCGATCAGTGGTTGCTTCTCGTCGTTGTCGCGGTGGTGCTGATCTCAAGCGCGACCAGCGTCGCAGCGCCCTATGTATTTTCGTGTCTCATTGACCGTCTCCCGCGGGAAGACATGTCGGTGCTTGCGTGGGGGGTCGCAGGCTATGCGGTCCTACTCGGGACAGCCTCCGCATTGCAGCGCATGCTGCAGTATCTGTCCTTCATGACAGCCGAGAACCTGGGCTTCATCGCTGCAACAGGCTTCTTTGATCGCATCCTGAGGAAAACCGCAGCCTTTTTTCTTGAGCACAATCCCGTAGAGATACAGAATGCGGCCGCTCGCGGGCGCAGCGCCCTAACGGCTTTGGTCCAGCTTGGGATCGTCGTGTTCATCCCTGCTGCAACACAACTTCTGCTTACGTTCGCTACTCTCGGTGTGCTCCTCAATATCCAGATCGCTGCAATCGTCATCGTCTATGGCGCAGTTCTGATTACATTGACGTGGAGTTCCACGCGTCGCGCGTACGTGTTCCTGGAACGAGCCAGAGAAGCCGGACAGGACAATGCGCGTTTCGTTGGCAACGTCATGAACTCCATGGACACCTTGCGGTATTTCGGCAGTCATTCCTGGGTGAGCCAGCGCTTTACGATGAAGGCGCGGGAGGTGCGTGACAACTGGCGCGCCTATGTGTTGCAACGCGTCGCCTACATCGCCGTGCTCGGCCCAGCCGTCGCGCTACAATTTGCGGTCACGTTTCTCCTTCTCATACCTGAATACCAGGTTGGGGCGGTCACCATCGGGAATATGGTGCTATTCAACATGCTTCTGCTCCAGCTCAATATGCCATTCGAGATGGTTGCGCGAGCCATTTCTGACGTGGCGCGGTCGCGAGCCGACCTCATCCCTCTAGCTAGGCTATGGGCCGCACCAGAAGAGCGGCGACCATCTCACGCTCAAGATTTTACGCCCTCCGCTGGCCAGCTATCTTTCGAGGGCATTGGTTACGCCTACGACAACGGTCGTGGCGTTACGAACGTCTCGTTTATGGCCGGGCGCGGTGGGATCACCTTCCTTGTCGGTGAATCGGGATCGGGAAAATCGACAATCTTTAAGCTCGTCTTGAAATCGATTGAACCGGACTGCGGTCGTATTTTGGTGGATGGAACCGATATAGCGGGCATCGAACGCGCGGATTGGTATGCCGCAGTTGCTGTCGTGCCGCAGGACGTGATGTTGCTCAATGAGTCGCTAGCCGACAACATCCTGCTAGGACGGCCCCGCAACGAGGTGCGCCTTCGCGCTGCGTCGGAAAAAGCCGCTATTCTCCCCTTAATCGAGGCCTTGCCTGAAGGATTTGACACAGCCGTTGGAGAACGTGGTTTGAAGCTTTCCGGCGGAGAGCGCCAGCGTATTGCTATTGCCCGCGCGCTTTATGGCGAGCCGGCGATCCTTCTTCTTGACGAGGCCAGCTCCGCGCTCGACGAAGAAACCGAGCAGGACATTATGGACCATATCCGTACGCTAGCCAAAGATGTGACCGTGCTGGCGATCACTCACCGCAAAGGCGTGGTTTCTACAAGCGACGTCGTGGTCGACCTGACCGAGTGCGGCTTGTCAGTAACATAGGCGAGGGCAATGATCGGCCCGGCGCGTTGACGCCACACAGAAGGTGCATTGCCGGACGAGATGCGTTCGCAGTTCAAGGAGCGACCCACGTCATAGAGACGATCCTCGGCATCTATGAAGGAGTTGGCGGCCCCGTGCTCCGGTAGACGTGAAACATTCTAGGGTGCCGATTGCCAATATGCGATGCCGGGCGGCAGGGACGGGTGTAAGATTGGCGATCGGCCGGCTTGCGGTCAGAGCAGGCTCCTTCGTCTTGAATTCACGCTGCACCAGACCGGAATTCTGCGCATATGTGCCGAGATTGATGAGTTCGTCGAAGACAGACATCGACTCACTTCCCATTACTTGTGTCCGGACGGCAACATCGGTCACGATGCCTCCGCGGGCATTGGCGAGATGGACATGGTCCTCCGCCGTCACGCTGATCACAGGCGCCGCCCTTGTACGCATACGCTTGACCACGAGCTTGGGTTCGCAACTCAGAAAGGCGGTAGATGCGATCTCTTCCGGAGGGCAGGCGAGTGCTTCGGGGCGTGTCGCCGCGTGCCGACGACGTTTATCTTATCCCGGCGAGCAGCCGCCTTACTCATGGCGTCCGCTTTGCCGATCGCGGGTGTTGTTCAACAATCGCCCGCCGAGATTCTTCAATCGCGGACGGCGCGATGTCGGTCCCGCCACCGACGCGGATTTTCTAACGAAGCTCTGGCAAAACGGGATCGAGTTCTTCCTGCTCAACCGTCTTGGCTCCATCTTCTGCCAGGTACGCTGCCAGCAGCGCGATACCGGACTCTGGTGAGCATCTGGCGGGTCCGGAGTTTTTGGACGGCACTTGTCCCGAGCGCTCGGCAATTTCGACGCTCATCAGGCGGGGGCGGATCGGTCGACCGACGGCGCGCTCGATGGTGTGGAATATCCGGTCCCGTCGGGATCGATGTCCGACCGATGGAAGGTCGGCGTCTGTTCGGATACCGACCCTACGACCGTCCGCAGCGCCTGCTGGGTGGCGAGCGAGGAGTAACCGCCGACGTACGTCGTCGTTCCCAGTCGACGGGGTCCGCCTCGGCAATGTGCCGGTTGAAGCTTGCGAAGTTTTCGATCGTTAGAATGTACGCCGGCGGCTCCCGAAAGCCGACGCGATCTGCTTCCCTGGGAGTGATTCCGAGATAATGTGGAGAAATCCGGGAGAGGTCGGCTCCCTCGAGGTCGAGTTTTCCCGCGAGCAGCAGCGGTGCGCGAAGCGCTCCCGTCCGATTGCCCGCAGTGCCTCGCCCGGGCGGAAACCCCAGGATGCCTCTCAGGAGCCGCACGCCCGCACCCTCGATGCGTTCGAGCGTCTTGCTGTGTCCCACCGTTCGTCGCGAGAAGGTCTTGTAGTCGACGTTGAGATGCTTGTTGTCGAGGATGGCCTGTCTTGTCAATTTGCAGGAACACCTCGGCCTGCCGAAAAGGCACTTACGCCGCGCATCTCGTCAATTTCGAGCTGTTCGAATTGCACCCGTGGCCAGACGCGCCGCAACGCCCCGCTTCTTCAAGGCCATTGCCGAACGGACAGGCTTATAATGGAGCATGCTTTCCTGGCATGTGGTCAAGTAACCGAAGATCCTTGACGAACTGGATCTCACCAGGATCATCTTTGACCACTCTGAGAACCGCGGCTCGGAGCCCGGCTTGGCTTTCGGGCAAACAGGCCACCTCGCTTCGCGGCGGCCGGGTGCTTCGATCGCATCGTGTGAAGCGCTGCGGGCGCCCGACAGTCTGATTGGCCTGATCGACAAGGTCTTGGGTACTCTCGGAGTACTCGGCGCTGTCGCCGCTCTTGACGGTCGCGCGATCGACCTGCGTCAAAGGCAGCAACCTACATTCTCGCCAGACCGCATGAGGCGTCACGCGATCGGCCGGAAGTGACCCGTGACCATATTGTCCAGCCTTATGGCGGGCTTTGCTTGTTTACAGCGCTGTTAATTTTGAGCGGTGCCGTCTCCGGCATCATTAGCATGGCAAGGAGCCCAGCCGCGCTAGCGACAAGCATGTACCAGGCGGGCGCAAGCGCGCTCCCGGTAAGATAGATCAGCCAGGTGACGACTGGTTGAGCTGTGCCTCCGAAGAGCGCGATGGCAAAGGCGTAGATCGTCGCGAAGGCACCACCACGAATGTTCTTGGGCAAACCTTCGGCCATGCTCACATAGAAGGCGCTATATGGAATCGTTCCGATGAGTGTGAGCGCGCCGAGACCCCCGAGAAGTGCGAGGGCACTGCGGCTCTCTGAGATCCAGAAGATCACCGGATAGGTCATCAACAACGCAGCAATCTGCGGCCATATCATGATGTGCCAGCGACCCGCGCGGTCTGCGAGCCAGCCGCCCAGCAGTGCGGCAGCAATTCCTACCGTATTGCTAACGAGCGTGGTGCCAAAGGCGAGAGGTGCGGAAACGTGCAACGTGCTCAGCGCATAGGTGGTCATATATCCCGTGACATAGGTAATGATCGTGCAACTGGCCAAGATGACAAATCCCAAGCTCATGATGCGGCGCGCGGCAGGCGAGTCCCCTACAGTCTGGATGACCGGAGCCGGCGCCTCAGGGCGGTGCAACGTTTCGGGCAGGGAGCTCCGCAACCAAAGTCCGAAGGGCAGCGTAGCGGCGCCGAGCAACAGCGCGATTCGCCATCCGTACACATTGAGCGCCTCGCTTGTCATGGTCAGCGAGAGTATTTCTCCAACAAGCGCTCCGGCCGTCGCAGCGATCTGTTGGCTGGCAGGCTGAAACGAGACAGCAAGACCACGCCCTTCGGCCGGGGCCGCTTCCATCAAATACGCGGTCGTCGGACCAACCTCACCGCCCAGCGCGAAGCCCTGCACCAAACGTGCGAAAATGACCAGCAGCGGGGCGGCAATTCCTATTGTCTCGTATGAGGGCGTAATACCCAACAATAAGATCGCGGCGCTCATCATGGCAAAGCTGACGGTCATCGCGGGCCGGCGGCCGGCCCGATCCGAGTACGAGCCGAGCACGATGGCCCCGATCGGTCTGGTCACAAAACCCGCGCCGAAGGTTGCTAGCGACAGCATGAGGCTGGCGAACGGGTCGCTTGTAGGGAAGAACGCTTGTCCGATCTGGATCGCGAAGAAGCTATAGGTCCCGAAGTCGTAGAATTCGAGAATATTGCCGATCGTTGCACCTAACACGGCGTGGCGGGTCAAGCGTTCGTCTGCGGCATCGAGGACTGGATCCGGCTTCTCCTGAATAAATTGCTTGGCCATCCTCGATCCGTCTGAGGCGCGATCGCCGGCCTGAGCATTTTAAGCAGCCAGGTCGCGCGCGTTGCATTCGGCCTGCTCTACACGTCGTAGAGTATGGGGTAGCCGGCCGCGCGTCCCAGGTGTTTTACATATGCCTGCATGCCAGGACGAAGCTCACGGCGGCGAGTGCAATTAGAATGCCTGCCTCTTGCGGACCCATTCAAACGTTGAACTGATCGCGGCAATCGCCAGTAAAGATGAATAAGGGAACGCGTCGTAACTGGCAGGTGGGGCAATCATTGTGCTCCTGTGCATGGCGAGTGTGCGACAACATTGGTGGGCGCCCAACAAGAAGCGCCTGTTTTCGGACAGAAGGACAGTCGCGCGTGGATGCTGCGTTCAGCTGGTCGCACGCGGGCGGACGCATCAGGCTATTTGGCCCGTCTTTTGCTCCGCTCGTTGTGAGTTGCGCGCAAGCTGCCTGCTTTGTCGGGATTGGTCCGCTGCACACTGCAGGGTCTTTGCGCGATCTAAAGGACAATAGGAGCTCGCATTGTTGGCGGTACCATGAGAACGATCGGCATCGCCTGGCGCCGAGGGCTTCGGGCGGTCATTTTCGGTCAGGCGCTAGCTGCTCGGCGGGTCGCAAATGGAAAGCGTAACGCGCCAGAGTTTGAGCTCCAGCAAGTCGAAATCAAAGTCACGAACAATGGGGAACACACCTGCGTGAGTGGATCTGGTTTCATCGAGATCGGCCCAGGGAAATAGCCTTCCGTATTGAAGTGCTGCCGTCAGGTTTGGGCACCGAGGGCGCGCAGCTGGTGTCTGATCGATGACGGCTGCGCTTTCGCTGTCGCATCTGCCTCCACGCGCGCTCGAAGTTGCACGGCGAAGCACGCCGGCAATCAATGTCTTGAATGGAACGTGTAGCATGAAGACGAAGACAATTACGACCATCGTGCTTGCGGTGGATGCGTTGCTATGTTCGCCGAGTAGGGCCCTTGAAACTTACGATGTTAGCGATTCGAACGGCGTGCCCTTCATCCGAGCACGGATATTCGGTCCCGGAGATGGCCCTTTCTGTTGTGGCGGAGGTGACGAGCCGGCGCATTCAGTTCGGAATCTACCGCAATGGGAAAAGGACCATTCGCTCGCAGCGATCCGCTATTGGGCCGAAATCATAAGGGTCAAACCCGGGCAGTCGCCGGCCGTCGTCAACATCGGCGGAATTCAGGGCAACACGGCATGGGCCTCAGTCCAGATGTCGCCTGATGGCGAGAACAAGATGCAGGCGGCAGTCACCGGTCAGAATCCGGGCGAGTTGAACCATGGCGCACATGGTATGGTTGCGATCGGCGAAATGGGATTTTCATCCGAAGCGTACATGCCATCGCAATTACCAATGACGCCGAAGATCGGCCTGGCACCTGTTATGATTCATGAGTTCGCTCATCAGCTGGGAATGGCCGGTACCATTGACGGCTATGATGGTTGGCCCACCGAGCCGATATCGCCGTACTTCCCTAAAGCGATAAATGCCTGGACTAACCATTTGTATGACGACAACGGCAAACAAGCCAGGCCGGGGCAGGTGATCTATTGCTCCACCTGCCTGAATCCTCCAGCTGATGACGTCTTTGACCTGCGCCGTGATCGTGGCTACTTCGCCGGAAAGCATGTGAGCGAAGTGCTGGCCGGTGCCATGCCAGGTATTCCGGTGCGAGTGAAGGGTGAGTACGGTGGGCTGGATGTCCCCTTTGTCTCGCATAGCGAGCTTAAGAACAGTCTGTTGAGCCACCAGCAATACCGGAACTACACCGCCCCGATGGAGGCGGAGATCGCCGCCTTTCAGGACATCGGCCAAAGCATTGATCGGCGTAATCTGTTTGGTTACTCCATCTATGGCACTGGTCGCGATCTGATAAACGACAATCCGTTCTTCGCTCGGAATGCTGACGGTACCGCCTATCTGCCAAATACGTACAATACGGCTACTCTCGGACTGGGACTGCACGTCTATGGCAGCAGCAACACTGTAGTCCAGCGCGCCGACCTGCTTTCGCAAGGATCAGGGGGCGCCGGCATCCGCGTCGACGGCGAAAACAATCAGATCATAATTCCGCCCGGGACCCGCGTGTATGCCGACGGCGCCTATGGGCGCGGTGTCATGTTCGCCTATGGCAGGGATCACGCGTTTATTCAGCGTGGGGACGTGCAGGCTCTCGGCGAGCATGGCATCGCGGCAAGTTTCGATTTTGGTAACAATGCGATGGGCAATAACTATGAATATCGTGGTTCGTATATTCGCACGATTGGCAATAGCGCGGCGCCGATGCTGAGCGAAATCGACGGTCCGCTCGTCAATAAGTTTGATCTGACCGGCCGCCTGGCTGGCAGTCATGCAGCGATGTACATGTCGAACAATGGTTACGTCGGCGAGATAAATGTGATGCGTGGCGCAATGCTGTCGGGGGATATCCTGTCTGATTACAACCAGGTTGACGAGAACGGTTCTCCGCGTCTGACCAAATTAACGTTCGGTTTGACGCCTGACGCGAGCGGTCACTCAACGCAACAGCCCGATGCAAGCTTTGCAGCCCGCTATGACGGTAATATCATTGGACGCAACAACCTGTCGCTGCAGGTGTCCGGCGGCGTCGTGTCGTTTACCGGCCATCACGAGGTGTACGACGCAACGGTTGCGCAAGGCGCAACTCTATCAGGCAACGGCAGTTATCTGCTCAATGCTAATGGTCGCTTCAAAAACAGCGGTGCTGTCGCGCCGCTCATCGGCGGCCTTGACAACAGCATAATGGTGAACGGCGACTATCTGCAAACCTCGACCGGTGGTTTGCAGGTCGCCGTAAACGATGCTGGCGCGTTCAGCCGCCTCATCGTGAACGGCAATGCAACGCTCGACGGTACGCTCACGATCACCCCGCAGCGCGGTTGGTATGGCAGCGGCTTTAGCGTCTCCTCAAATCAATGGCTGAACGCAACAAATCTTACAGGCTCGTTCGCGAACGTGACGACATCGCTGCAATCGCCAACCTTGCTGGCGAGTGCTACGGCTCAAGGTGATAACATCTACGCCTTGACACTCTCCCGCCCATCCGATGCCTATTCGCGTTATGGGGCTGACGCCAACAGCCGCCAGGTGGGCGCGGCGCTCGATCGAGTAGCTGGCAACGGGGCTACAGGGCTACACCCGCTCGTCGCGGCACTCGACTTTTCCGCGTCGGATGGCACGGCGGTGACATCGGGGCTGCGTCAGCTTTCGCCGTCCATCTATGCGTCGGAGCAGAGCAGACGTGTCAATGACAGTTTCTACGCGCGTTCGGCAGTCTACAACCGTCTTGAACAGGCGTTTGGGGGCGCGTCAACCTCAGCGATGGCGGTGATGGGTTATGGTCCTGAGCCGAGGCGAGACGGCAATTCTGCTTCTGCCATTGGTTTGGTCGGCCCGGCTTCTTCTGATCTGCCATCATATGACCTGCAAGGTTATGCGGCGTGGGCTTCTGCTTTTGGCGGATGGACGACCCAATCGGGTGATAGCAATGGTGCAAGCACCAGATCCACCATCAGCGGCTTTATGACCGGGATCGACACGTCGGCATTTGATGACTGGCGTATCGGTATTCTTGCAGGCTATAGCCGTTCCCTTTTCAAGGTCGGCGCTGCTTCGTCGTCAAGCCGCAGCGACAATTACACGTTCGGGACCTATGCCGGCACCGAGTGGGCCGTGCCGGAAGGGGCCATCGCGTTCCGCTCAGGCATTGCCTATACATGGCACGATCTCGAGATGACCCGCAACGTTAGGTTCCCAGGATTCAACGATAACTTGATCTCGGATTACGATGCAGGCACTTTCCAGATTTTTGGAGAACTTGGCTACAAGCTCCATCTCGGCGACGGGTCGGTGATCGAACCCTATGCCAATCTCGCTCATGTTCATGTCGCGACGGATGATTTCAGGGAGAGGGGACTGAACGGAGCGGCGCTTAGTGTTCACGCTGACACGATGGATACGACGCTTTCCACTCTCGGCGTTTACGCGAGCGCCCGTTTTCAACTTGGCCAGATAGCCACGACTGCGCGAGCCGATATTGGCTGGCGTCATGCCGTAGGTGACCTCATTCCGCTGTCGGCAGCCAACTTTGCTGCTGGATCCAGCCCTTTTGCAGCTTCAGGCCTATCCATTGGCAAGGACGTGGCACTCGTCGAATCCGGTCTGGACTTCCGGTTTTCGAGCAACAGCACCCTTGGCATCGCCTACCAGGGTCAGTTCGGTTCAGGCATCACCCAGAACGGACTGAATGCCACCTTCAACGTGAAGTTCTGACACGCACGCAATGCATTTTGGCCCGGCGTGCTGCACAGCAATGAGAGCGCGTTGATTTCAATCCAGATCTCGTCGACAAGAACCTGGCGCCGTCGATCGAGGTCAGCCTACCTGAGCGCCGGTGCTCCCCGGGCGAATCTGCGTTGGCGGCCATCCACTCGTCGGTGACGATCTGGATCGCGCCCGCGTAGTCCTCTCCGACCTTCGACAGCAGAGCGAACGCCCTGTTCGGCGACACGCCGTAGATCTGTCCCCATTTCTGCGGGGTCCGGTCGTTGTCCGGAAGCAGATTCCAGAGATAGTTGGCCACCTTCGCGCCGGAGTGCTTCTTGGCGGCGAGCGGCAGGGACATCGAAAGCGGAATCTGGACCCTGTCGGCCGCGAGCCAACGATCGGCGTACTCGATGGTCGAGGACGCCGGTATCCTTCTGCTCGAGACGGCCGATCGGGACGCCGCCCATCAGGACGTTCATGAATTTGCTCATCGCCGCCGTCCCTTGAGGAAGCTCGGCTCGTCGAGGGCGAGATCACCGGTGTCTAGGTCGTCGTTCCGGGCGGGATGACCCGGCAAGCTGTCGATATTCAGGTCGATCCCCAACGTGGCGAAGGCCTTGAGCACCGTTCCGAGGCTCGGGTTCTCCAGGCGGCCGGTCTCGAACTGCGAAATCGCTCCTGAGTGGTCCCCAGCGTCTCGGCGAGTTGCTTCTGGGTCAGCTTTCGCCGATTCTATTGGAACGGTCGGACAAAGCTTTTCAGCTCCGTGCCCAAGGACGTAGTCATCAGGTAGGTCTGAGCGGAAGGCATCGAGATATTCAACACAAGCGGGCTTAAGGTGTCAGAGCCGTCCTTCTCCCCCAGCCGGACGCGGTGCTCATTTCGGTGCCGCGACGATCAGCCAGACCTTGGTGATCTGAACAAACTTCGCCGCGCTGGTTGCGCGTCTCGCCGCGGGCGACGACCGTGCCGCGGTCCGGATGCGTACGCGACGGGATGATCTCGACGTTTTCGCTGTCGACGTGCAGCACATCGCCTCGCCGGGGGCCATTCGAACTGGACACCGCGTCCGATCGGATTTGATGTCGTTGAGAACGGTAGCAGCGCTTAGCTCAGCTATCCATTCTGAAAGAACGCGTCGCGTCCGCCCCACTTCGATCATGTTTTGCTTCCGTGCGATGGCGAGTGTACGACGATAATGGTGAGCGCCGCACAGGCAATGTTTGTTCTGACACAGAACGGTCCGCCGCTCGCGCATGCTGTGTTGAGCCGGTCGGGCATCGGCAGAGGTGTCAGGCGAGTTGGTCCGGCTTTTGCTCCGCTGCTCATTGCGAGCAGCCGTCCGGTTGTCGAGTTTGGTCTGCTGCAGCAGGAAACGTTCCGCGATCTGGCGGTAGAATCAGCGCGGAGCCGTCATCGTCACGAACCGTGATAGAGCAACGCGGCCTATTACTGATCTGTCGGCTGGAAACGCTTATGCTTGCTTATGGCAGACGCAGACCGGAGTAGCTGAAGTTACGGCTGATGAGTAACATCGCGAGATTGAACGAATGTTCGCTAGCTCCGGGTGTTGCGGATTGATTGATGGCATGGCCGCCCGGCGCCGATGATGCCGAGACGGCCCGCAACGATTGATCATGACATCGCTCCGCGCCGGGCCTTCGGCGAGCTAATGTTGAATGACGAGGACTACGATTTCAAGCGCCTGGCCCGAAGGCGATTGGCTACTCTAACTGTCACGGCGGACTGCACGAAGTCATTGCGTCCGCCAGAGAGGCCGGCAGGGGTCGTTTCTAGGGCTGTTTGGGCTTCTCCGCCTTGCCTGGGCGCATTGAGGGAACGGACTTCCAGAACGCCTGTGATCAAAACCTTTCTCGCGGTTGCGATTCTGATATCGGCGTTCCTTGCGATGCCGACCCGCGCGCAGGACGCGGCTGCTCCCTTCGATGGCGACCTGCAGCGGCTGGCCGAGATCCTCGGCGCGCTGCACCATCTGCGCGGCATCTGCGGCTCCAACGAGGGGGCCAAATGGCGCAACGAGATGCAGGCGCTGATCGATGCCGAAACCCCCTCCGGTGCTCGCCGCACCCGCATGGTCGCGGGCTTTAACCGCGGCTACAACGTGTTCGCGCAGACCTACCGAAGCTGCACGCCGGCAGCTAACCTGGCGATCAGACTCTATATAGAGGAAGGGCTGAAAATATCACGCGACCTGACGGACCGCTATTCCAACTGATAGGCGGTCTCCTCGGCGTTTGGTCCGCAAGACCCGAAACGAAACAAGCGGCAAAACGCGAGCAGCCGACATTGATTCTCGCGATATGCTGCAAGTCCGACGCCACACATGTCCGGGAGCTCCAAGCGGATGCGAGACACCCATAATCGAACACCAGGATGCGATCCATGCTGCGCACCGTGGACAGCCGGCGCGCGATCACGATCGAGGTGCGGCCCTTCATCAGCCGCTCCATCGCATGCTGGATCAGCGCCTCGGACTCCGAATCGAGGCTCGAGGTCGCCTCGTCCAGGATCGCAGCAATCGCTGCGCAGCCAGATCGCGATCGTGCAGCAGAAGCCGATCCTGTTCCACCGCCGAGCGCTGGCGATTGAGCGCTGACGTCGCTTACCTGCCCTGGACCGATTTCATCGGGCGGGGCAATCACCTGTTGCGCGACTTGACTACCTTTAAAAGGGTGACGTGCCCGATCTGTTCGCGGGCAGCATTAACGTAAAGAGCACCCGCGCTACCTCGCGCCAATCTGGACTCTCAGCATGACACTCGCGTTTGATGCCGAACGCGTGGCGATTACCCGGCGCGACCCTGCCAAGACGAATTATTGTTCGGATAACGTGGGTTCAGGAATGACCGCGGTGCCGTGTTTGGCAGTTTGGTATGAGGCGCTATGCATCTATTTGATGCTCATCTTGCGTTGTGAATTCTCGTTTCGGGCATGTCCCCGTTAAGCGATGGCTGACTGATGTCCGGTCTACCCCATCAGCGGCTCAAGAGGTTTAGGTGCTCCGAGCTCGTAGGTGGGCCAACGGTCGTCACGCGGGACACGGTTGCTCTAGCCTTGCTGCGTTGGAAATCCAACCTTCCAAGCATGTTGCACTACCTATTCATGTACTTGCCGAGCGATGAACCTGCGCGTTCATATGCCGCGTAGCTGTCATCGCAGGCATCTTTGTTAGGTGGCAGTGCTATCCGACGAGTGGTGCACCGGCAGAACTGCCTGGAGTAAAACGCGGATGACGATCGTTCTCGTTCACGGAAATCCTGAAACCGAGGCGATCTGGGACGATCTGGTACCGCTTCTGAGCGACCAGAATATTGTCCGTCTCTGTCCACCCGGATTTGGATCAACTGTCCGACCTGGCTTTGATTGTTCTGTTGATGCTTACCTCAGCTGGCTTGTGGGCGAACTCGGGAAGTTGGCGCGACCAATCGATCTCGTGGGACATGATTGGGGTGGGGGACATGTCATGCGAGTCGCAATGGACTATCCCGCTCTGATACGATCCTGGGCGACCGATATGCTGGGCGCGTTCGACCCCGATTACGTCTGGCACGACCTGGCGCAGGTCTGGCAGACGCCACAGGTCGGCGAGCAAGCGGTCGCGCAGATGGTAAGCATGCCCGCCGAGGCGCTAGCCCGAGGGTACGAGGGCCTGGGCATGACCGCGGCGATCGCACGAAAGGTGGCTGCTGCTGCAAACGGAGACATGGGCAGAGCAATCCTGGCGCTATACAGATCGGCCGTGCAACCGATCATTCGAGATCTCGGGGCCGGCTTGCCGCGGGCAGCCGCCAAACCTGGCCTAAGAAGACCGCTACTGCGGCGGGGAGACGCTCACGCGCCGATGTGCCGAACGCGCCGGCGCGAACATTGCTGTTTTGGAAGGGGGCAGTCATTGGTGGATGTGTCAGCAGCCAAAGCAAGGTGCTGACGCGATCAATTCGTTCTTGGCAAAGCTGAACTAGGAAGCAGACTTAATTGATCGCCAATAGGTGACGATGGCGGCGCGGTGCACAGCCGGAAAGTCTCTCGCACGTTCGCCATAACGGTTGGAACGTATCGGAAACCCCTTGGGCCGGCGGAACTAGCTTCAATAACATTGCGCGCCTCTGTAGCAGCGTCGATTGAAGCTGTGGAGGGGCACTCTGTTGGATCTGTCTGGAACGGCAGGTTTCGCGTCGTGAATGATAGGGCACCCGGCGATGGTGACGACTACTGGATTCAGTAGGTTTGTTGTTCCCGGCCACGAGCTAGTTGTTGGCGCGGTTTTTGATAGACGCGCCTCGCACACACAAGTGCGCGCCGGGACAGGAGAAATTCGATGCACTTGATCGCGCCGCACCGCACCTCGCTTGCGATGATCCTGCTTGCCTGCGGGGTAATGGGAAGCGCTAGGGCCGCAGAGCCGCCGCCGCCCGCCCAAGCCACGACTCCGGCCGGGCAGCAAGGCGGCGCCGGCCAGACGCCGAGCATGCCGTCGGCGGCCGAGCGGCATCGCCTGCCACCAGACTCCAGCACCAAGCACTCGCTTGAGCTCCCTGGGCGGACGCTTTCTGTCGTCGCGACCGCCGGCTCCATCCGCCTGTTCGACGACAAGGGCGAGCCGCTGGCCGACATCGTCTATACCTCCTATCAGCTTGAGGGCACCGATCGCGGCACGCGCCCGGTAACATTCTTCTTCAACGGCGGACCAGGCTCATCATCGGCCTGGCTGCAGCTTGGCAATGCCGGACCGTGGCGGTTGCCGATCAATGCTGACGAGGTCACGCCATCGACGTTTCCAGAGGTGAGGCCAAATGCGGAAACTTGGCTCGATTTCACCGATCTGGTGTTTCTCGACCCCGTAGGCACCGGCTACAGCCGTTTCGTCGCGACCAGCGATGATGCGCGCAAGCAGCTCTATTCCATTGAGGGTGACGTCAACGCGCTCGCGCTGGTGATCCGCCGCTGGCTCGAAAAGCATGACCGGCTGCTATCGCCGAAGTACATCGCGGGTGAAAGCTATGGCGGCATTCGTGGGCCAAAGGTTGTCCACCAGTTGCAGGTGCGGCAGGGCATAGGCGTCAAGGGCCTGATCATGGTGTCGCCAGCATTCGACTACAGTGCGCACAGGAGCCTGCTGCACTACGCCGAAACGCTGCCCAGCTACGTCGCGACCCTGCGTGAAGCCGAGGGTCCAGTAAACCGAACCGATCTCGCTGACGTGGAAGCCTATGTACGCGGCGAGTTTCTGGTCGATCTCATCAAAGGCCAGGCGGATAAGGAAGCGACTACGCGTCTGGCTGACAAGGTCGCGGCGCTGACTGGCATCGACCAAGCGGTCAGTCGTAGGCTCGCCGGCCGCTTCGAAGTCGCCGAGTTCCGCCGCGAGTTCGACCGTAAGAACCGCAAGTTGATCGGCCGGTATGATGCCTCTGTGCGTGGCCTCGATCCATATCCGGAGTCCGATTTCCAACGTTCCGGCGATCCCTCTGGCGATACGCTGGTGGCGCCTCTGACCAGCGCCACTGTCGATCTCCTCACACGCAAACTAAGCTGGCGGCCGGACGGCTCCTATGAACTGGGCAACCCCAAGGTCATGGAGGCTTGGGATTTCGGCCGCAGCCCTCCGGAGTCAGTTTCGGAGCTGCGGCAAATCCTGGCAACGGACCGGAACATGAAATTGCTGGTCGCGCACGGGCTGTTTGACCTCGCCACGCCGTATTTCGGATCACAAATCGTGCTCGATCAATTGCCGCCATTTGCCTCCACTCCGCGCATCAAACTTGTGGTCTTTCCGGGCGGCCACATGTTCTATTCACGAGACGCCTCGCGGCAAGCTTTTCGCGCGGAAGTCGAAGCGATGATGAAGTAACGCCGCCGACGGAGTCGGTAACAAGCAACCTGGCGTTCGCGCAAACATCCACGATTTCTCGAAATGCGGATGGAATCCTGGCGCCGCTCCGATCATCAGACGCCTTCGGCTTCAATCAGGTATGGCTCGAGGCCAATTTCGTGTGTGAACCAGGTATCTCTCAATGGCTTCCAACATGACCCCGTGTTGTGGAACGTAATTGCAGCGTTCCAAGCACAATGCGGCGCCCGATACCGATGGGAGTAGCTCGTCAGGCGCATGAAAAAAATGTCAACTACTTGGTGTCGATTGAGCCCTGGCGACCTCATCTAGAGGAGCGGAAACGATCGTGCGTGAAGGTCGGTACACTGGAACTACCAGTGGCTGGTCACAGTGATTTTGACGGCTTGATATCGAGCCAGCTTAGATCGGCAAGTTTTCTGGCGGCAAAAGGAGCGGCTCGTTCTGATCATGGGAACCGCAGCGCCCAGCGAGCTGTGCAAATGTTAACGACGTGCAGGACATCGTCCCCGGCGCGATGGTGAAGTAGGCGCCGCTCCCTGTATCACCTTTCGACCTCGGGAACGCGATCGTTCCCGAGGTGTTGCGTTCAGCGATCGTCGACGATGCATTTCGACCAGAAAAGATCG
The DNA here is from genome assembly GCF_020329495.1 of Bradyrhizobium australafricanum. NCBI lineage: Bacteria > Pseudomonadati > Pseudomonadota > Alphaproteobacteria > Hyphomicrobiales > Nitrobacteraceae > Bradyrhizobium > Bradyrhizobium australafricanum. The sequence continues at coordinate 28,742 of NZ_JAGKJL010000065.1, forward strand.
CTCCGAGAAAATGTCTCAAGCGTTATCCTGATTTTACGTAGCTGCGCCGGGCGCGCAAACGTTTGGTAAGGAGAAAGCGGTTCTCCTGCACTCATTTTGTTCTCGGATCTTGAGCGGTCGAATCTTACTTGCGCATCATCGTCGACGTGATTTCAGCCGCGCAGGAACAAACCACGCATTTCGTTTTGAAGAAGAGAATACCGCTTTCCCGGACTGGGCAAAAAAGAGTTTGGCTTGGACTCGCTCGCCCGCAATTTCTCTGAGACACTTGATCGTCAGCCGATGGTGCTTGCGAGGGGAAATTCTAATGATTTGCACCGACGTCTTCGACGAAATCAACGCCTGCGCATTGCGAACGTCGTGTCGCACGATCTGCTGTTGACGCAATGGTCGTGCGTCGCGGATCGGAATTGCTGACCGCTCCGACCTTTCAAAAACATCCGAACTGACAAATTGTCAGTCGGTCATTTCCCAACCCGCTGTCCCGCGCAGCGTGAATGCATCCTGCTGCCACCTCCCGTGGCGCGCGTCGTCACATCCCAACCGAATGAGGACATTCGAATGACCGCCAGCAATGATCCGATCAAGTTCGCCTATTGGGTGCCCAACGTCTCGGGCGGCTTGGTCATCAGCAAGATCGAGCAGCGAACCGGCTGGGACATCGACTACAACCGCCGCCTGGCGCAGATCGCAGAGCAGAGCGGCTTCGACTATGCGCTGAGCCAGATCCGCTTCACCGCCGGCTACGGCGCCGAGTTCCAGCACGAGCCGGTCGCCTTCAGCCACGCTTTGCTCGCCGCAACCACGAAGCTGAAGGTGATCGCGGCGCTGCTGCCCGGACCGTGGAATCCGGCGGTCGCAGCCAAGCAGATCGCGACAATCAGCCAGCTCACCGAGGGCCGCGTTGCCGTCAACATCGTCAGCGGCTGGTTCCGCGGCGAGTTCACCGCGATCGGGGAGCCCTGGCTCGATCACGACGAGCGCTACCGCCGTTCCGAGGAATTCATCCGCGCGCTGCGCGGAATCTGGACCCAGGACAATTTCACGTTCCGTGGCGATTTCTACCGCTTCTCCGACTACACGCTGAAGCCGAAACCTGCGCATCCATTGCCCGAGATTTTCCAGGGCGGCAGCTCGCGCGCCGCGCGCGACATGGCCGCGCGGGTATCGGACTGGTACTTCACCAACGGCAATTCGGTGGCGGAGATCAAGAAGCAGGTCGACGACATCAGGGCGAAGGCGCGCGCCAACAATCACTCGGTCAAGATCGGCGTCAATGCCTTTGCCATCGCGCGCGACAGCGAGGCCGAGGCCCGCGCCGTGCTCGACGAGATCGTCGTCAAGGCTGATCCGGAGGCGGTCAATGCGTTCGGACATGAGGTGAAGAATGCCGGCAAGGCTTCGCCGGAGGGCCAGGGCAATTGGGCGCAATCCAGCTTCGAGGATCTCGTCCAGTACAATGACGGCTTCAAGACCAATCTGATCGGCACGCCGGAACAGATCGCCGAGCGCATCGTCGCGCTCAAGGAGGTCGGCGTCGATCTCGTGCTGCTCGGCTTCCTGCACTTCCAGGAGGAGGTCGAATATTTCGGCCGCCGGGTCATTCCGCTGGTCCGTGCGCTGGAGGCGAAAACCGCCGCGCACGCCCAGGCCGCCGAATGATAGGGAGCCTTTCGACGTGACGGCGATGGCAACGAATGCTGACGTCCTTGCGCTGGAGGCGGCTCCAGCGCAAGGCAAGCCGCGTGCAATGGGGGTGGTCGATGCGCCCGAACGGGGGCTCGCGCCGGCCGCCGATCGCGCGGTACGGCCGGTCCTGGCATTGAGCGACATCGCGCTGACATTCGGCGGCGTCGCGGCGCTGCGCGACGTCGACCTTGCGGTCGCGCCGGGTGAGATCCGCGCGGTGATCGGGCCCAATGGCGCCGGCAAGAGCTCGTTGCTCAATGTTATTAGCGGGCTCTATCGGCCCGACCGCGGGCAGGTGTGGCTTGGCGAGCGTGCGTTCGTTCAGGTGCCGACGGCGCGATTGGCTGCGCACGGCGTCGCGCGCACGTTCCAGAACCTTGCGATCTTCAAGGGGCTGTCGGTTTTCGACAATGTCCTGATGGGGCTCGCGCATCGCGTCCGCGCAGGTTTCCTGCGCCAGATCATCGGCTCGCCGCTGGCGCGCCGGATCGAGGCGGAGAACCGCGCCGCCGCCGAGGATGTCATTGGCTTCCTGCACCTCGGCGACGTCCGTGAGCGCGCCGCCGGAACCTTGCCCTATGGCTTGCAGAAGCGCGTCGAACTGGCGCGGGCGCTGGTCGCGCGACCGACGCTGCTGCTGCTGGACGAGCCGTTCGCGGGCGTCACGTTGAGCGAGAAGCTCGAGCTGTCCGAGCACGTGCGCAATGCGCGCGACAGCTACGGCGCCACCATCGTGCTGATCGAGCATGACATCGGCGTCGTGATGGGCCTCTCTGATCGCATCGCGGTCCTCGACAACGGCCGCAAGATCGCCGATGGCACGCCCGACGAGGTGAGGACCGACCAGGCCGTGATCGACGCCTATCTCGGCGTCGCGCATCAGGACGTCACGGAGCTCGCCGTCTGATGTTCGACTATCAGTTTTTGATTGAGGTGCTGGTTGGCGGCCTGCTGTCCGGGGTGATGTACTCGCTGGTCGCGATCGGCTTCGTGCTGATCTACAAGACCTCGGGCGTGCTCAATTTCGCGCAAGGCGCGATGCTGCTGTTCGCGGCGCTGACCTTCGTCAGCCTGATCGAGCGCGGCATCTCGTTTCCGGTCGCGTTCCTGGTCACGCTCGCGATCATGGTCGTGCTGGGCGTGAGCGTCGAGCGAACCGTGCTGCGGCCGCTCGTCAACCAGCCGCCGATTACGCTGTTCATGGCGACGCTCGGGCTTTCCTATGTGATCGAGGGCGCGGCGCAGCTATTGTGGGGCACGCAGGTTCACGGCCTCGACATCGGGATCAGCGACGTGCCGCTCGACATCGCCGGGGTCTTCATCAGCCGGTTCGATCTGTTCGCCGCGGCGGTCGCGGGGAGCCTGGTGACGCTGTTCGCGCTGTTCTTCCGCTACACCCGAACCGGGCTCTCGTTTCGCGCCGTTGCCGACGATCCGTTCGCGGCACTTGCCGCCGGCCTGCGGCTGCCACGGGTCTGGGCCAGTGTGTGGACCGCTTCCGGCATCGTCGCGCTGGTCGCCGGACTGTTGTGGGGCGCGCGTCTCGGCGTGCAGTTCTCGCTGTCGCTGGTTGTGTTGAAGGCATTGCCGGTGCTGGTGCTGGGCGGTTTCGATTCGATCGCTGGTGCGATCATCGGCGGTCTGTTGATCGGCGCCATCGAGAAGCTCGCCGAAGTCTATGTCGGGCCGCTGTTCGGCGGCGGCATCGAAGCCTGGGCCGCCTACGTGGTGGCGCTGGTGCTGCTCCTGGTGCGGCCGTCGGGGCTGTTCGGGCAGAAGCTGGTGGAAAGGGTCTAGGAGATGAGCGCAGCAGCACCGGCAGGATGGCTCGCGCCTGGCGTCGAGACCATTGCGATCGCCACCGCAGCGGGGATCGCCTTTGGCGTCATTCCGGTCGCTGGCTCGGATTACCTGTTGGATGCGGTGCTGACGCCATTCCTTGCGCTGGCGCTTGCCGCGGTCGGGCTCAACGTGCTCACCGGCTATGCTGGGCAGGTGTCGCTGGGCTCCGCCGCATTCCTCGCGGTGGGCGCCTATGCGACCTACAACCTTCACCTCCGGCTGCCGCAGCTGCCGCTGATCGTTGACCTTGTGCTCGCCGGCCTCGTCGCGGCCGCGATCGGCATCGTGTTCGGATTGCCGAGCCTGCGCCTGCGCGGCTTCTACCTCGCGGTCTCGACCTTGGCCGCGCAGTTCTTCGTGCAATGGACGCTCACCAAGTTCGGCTGGTTTTCCAACGACAGTCCGTCCGGCGTGATCGATGCCCCGGTGCTGAGCGTGGCCGGTTTCGCCTTCACCAGCCCGGCCGGGCGCTATGTGTTCTCGCTGAGCGTCGTCGTGGCGGCGACGTTCCTGACCCTGCGGCTGCTGCGCGCGCAGAGCGGCCGCAACTTCATCGCGGTGCGCGATCACGAGCTCGCGGCCAGGGTGATCGGCGTGCCGCTGCTGCGCACCAAGCTCCTGGCCTTCGCCGTCTCCTCGTTCCTGATCGGCATCGCCGGCGTGTTGTGGGCCTTCGCCTATCTGCGAACGGTCGAGCCGGCCGGCTTCAATCTCGACCGCTCCTTCCAGATCCTGTTCATCATCATCATCGGCGGGCTCGCCTCGCTGCGCGGCGCGTTTCTCGGCGCCGCGTTTATCGTGGTGTTTCCGTTGATCCTGTCACGCGCCGGCGCGGCCTTGCTCGGCGGCGTATTCGATTCGGGCGTGCTGGAAATGAGCCAGCGCATCGTTCTCGGCGCGCTCATCATCGCCTTCCTGATTGTCGAACCGCGCGGCCTGGTCGCGCTGTGGGACCGGCTTTGGAGTGCCGTCACGCGGCCGGCCGCCATTAGCAACACATGACGTTTCGCACCACTGGAGAGTTGAAGATGATCAAATCGAGATATCTGAAAGTTGCCTTTGCCGCAGCGCTCGCCTCCGTGGTAGCCGCAACACAGGCGGCGCGCGCCGACGAACAGTTCTTTCCGCTGCAAAGCTACCGGGTCGGCCCCTATGCGGCCGGCGGCACCGGCTTCTTCGGCGGCTTCATCGACTATCTCAATCTGATCAACATCCGCGACGGCGGCGTCAATGGCGTCAAGCTGACCTGGGACGAGGGCGAGACCCAGTACGAGGTCGAGCGCGGTGTCGAGGTCTATGAACGGCTGAAGGGCCGGCCCGGCGTTGCCGCCTGGAATCCGCTCTCGGTCGGCATCGCCTACGCCATGATCGACCGCATCACCAAGGACAAGGTGCCGCTCATCACCATCAATCATGGCCGCACCGATTCGACCGACGGCCGCGTGTTCCCCTATGTGTTTCCGCTGCTGCTCAATCCCTACAGCGAAACCTCGGGAATCGTGAACTACATCGCGAGCCGCGAGGGCGGGGTGGAGAAGCTGAAGGACAAGAAGATCGTCGTGCTCTATCACGGCTCGCCCTACGGCAAGGAAACCATCCCGATCTACAAGCTCTTGGCCGACAAGTACCAGTTCAGCCTGGAGCAGATCGAGGTGCCGCATCCCGGCAACGAGCAGCAGTCGCAATGGCTGTCGATTCGCCGCGCAAAGCCCGATTACGTGGTGCTGCGCGGCTGGGGCGTGATGAATCCAGTGGCGCTGAAGACCGCGCAGAAGGTCGGCTTCCCCGCCGACCACATCATCGGCAACGTCTGGTCCAATTCCGAGGAGGACGTGATCCCGGCCGGCGACGCCGCCAAGGGCTATATCGCGATCACCACGCAGGCCTCCGGCGAGCAGTATCCGGTGCTGCAGGAGGTGATCAAGACGGTCTATGGCGCCGGCAAGGGCAATCTCGACGACAAGAAGCGGATCGGCAGCGTCTACCACAACCTCGGCATCGTGAACGGCATCCTCAATGTCGAGGCGATCCGGATCGCGCAGGCGAAGTTCGGCAAGCGCACCTTGACCGGCGACGAGGTGCGATGGGGCTTCGAGCATCTCCAGCTCGATCCGGCGCGGGTTGAAGCGCTCGGCGCCAAGGATCTGTTCCATTCGATCAACGTCACCTGGGACAATCACGAAGGCGACGGCCGCGTCACCTTCCAGCAGTGGGATGGCGGCAAATGGAAGGTCGTCTCCGGTTGGATCGCACCGGACTGGGCCTTCCTGCGCCCGATCATTGAGAAGTCGGCGGCCGCCTATGCCAAGGAGCACGGCATCAAGGTGCGGACCTCCGGTGGCGAAGCCGTCAGCAATTGAGCCGCGCGCGATGCGGGAGCGATCCGGCCTCCCGCATCCGCCAACGCCATGGATCACGTGATGAGTGAAACCCTGCTCTCGGTCGAAGGCCTGGCCGCGACTTACAACCACGCGATCGCGGCGGTCAGCGACGTCTCGCTTGCCGTGCGGCGCGGTGAGATCGTCGCCGTGCTCGGCGCCAACGGCGCAGGCAAGTCGACCACATTGCAGGCCGTCTCGGCGCTGCTCGCTGCCCGCCGCGGCCAGATCACCGCCGGGCGGATCGTGTTCGATGGCCGCGATGTCGCAGGCACCTCGGCGGCGACGCTGGTGCGCGCCGGGCTCGTGCCGGTGCTCGAGGGGCGGCATTGCTTTGCCTCGCTGACGGTGGAGGAAAACCTCATCACCGGCGCGATGGGGCGCGATGCGCGCCGGGCGGAGCTAGCCGCGGATCTCGAGCGCGTCTATCAGCTGTTTCCGCGCCTGAAGCAGCATCGCCGCACGCTGGCCGGACTGACCTCGGGCGGCGAGCAGCAGATGACGGCGATCGGCCGGGCCCTGATGTCGCGTCCGCGGCTGCTGGTGCTCGACGAACCGTCGATGGGCCTGGCGCCGCTGGTCGTCGAAGGAATCTTTCGCGCGCTCCAGCAGCTGAACGGCGAACAGGGACTGTCGATCCTGATCGCTGAGCAGAACTCGACGGTGGCGCTGCGCTTTGCCGACCTCGCGGTCGTGCTCGAGAACGGGCGCAGCGTGCTGGCCGGCCGCGCGGCCGAACTGCGCCAGCGCGCCGATATCAAGACCCATTATCTCGGCGGATCGTCGCGGGACGATCAGGGCCAGAGCCAGCCACGCAAGGCTGTCGCATGATTGCAACCCGGAGAGACTGACCATGGCCAACGACAATCTCGCACGCAAGATCGACGACGACGTTTATGCCAGGCTCGATGCTGCCATCGACGCGACAGTGAAGGTGAATGCCGACCGCAACGACCGCGAGAGCCGCTTTCCGCGCGAGAATCTTCGTGCTCTGGCGGAGGCCGGCTGGACCGGCGTGCTGAACGAGCCGCAGTTCGGCGGACTCGGCCTCAGCCATCTGGATTTCGCCGAAGCCGCGTACCGGATCGGACAGGCCGATGCCTCCACCGGGCTCATCTACGTCATGCATGTCGGCGCGGCCCAGACCATCAACCTGTTCGGCAACGCCGACCAGAAGGAGCGCTGGCTGAAGGCGAACAATGGCGGCCTGCTCGGCACCTATTCGACCAGCGAACGCGCCACCGGCGGTCACTGGTGGTACAATCTGTCCGAAGCCTCGCGCGACGGCGACGATTATCGTGTCAATGCCGAAAAGTCGTTCACGACAAGCTCGGGCCAGGCCGACTATTACCTGGTGCAGACGCGCACGCCTGGCGCCAAGGACCAGGCCGATATCATCTTCTTCATTGTCGACGGCAAGGCCGAGGGCATCGTGTCCCCGCCCTGGGATGCGCTCGGTGTGCGGGCCAACCATTCCGGGGCGATCCGCTACAGCAACGTGCATGTGCCGCAGCGCGACCGGCTCGGCGCCGAAGGACAGGGCAAGGAGATCATCTATGACGGCGTCTCTCCGGTCTATCTGATCGGGCTCGGTGCGGTCTGGGAAGGCGTCGCACGCGGCGCGTTGAACGCGGCGATCGCACACAGCACGAGCTTCGTGCACAAGGACCGGAACAAGAGCCTGTCCGACTATCAGGCGATTCGCCAGGAGCTCGGCGCGGCCAAGGTGCTGGTCGAGACGCTACGGCCGTGGCGCAACGAGCTCGCCGGCAAGCTCGATGCGCTTTGGCGCGCCGGCAAGCCGCAAAGCGAAATCCTCATCCCGCTGACCGAGTTCAAGGTGCACGCCGCCGAGGTCGCCAACAAGGTCGCGGCGACGGCGCTGACGGTGACGGGCGGGTATGGCTATCACCGCGGCCCGATCGAGCGCGCCTATCGCGATGCCCGCGCGGCGATCGCGATGGGGCCGTCCAATGTCATCGCGCGCGACTGGATCGGAAAGGCGGTGGTCGGCCTGCCGCTGGAACTGTTCTACGAGGGCGGAGAATAGAGGTTGGCCGCGAGGCTGCCCCACAGGTGGTCGAAGCTACCTGGTGGCGCAAAAAGAACGTGCGGAAAACTCTGTCGCCGCGCCTACCAGACCGTAGGGGCTGTCGCACAGCTTGGTATCGTGATATCCAGCTGGGCGGGTCATGACCATGTTGTCGCGGATCGCACAGTTGTTCTTAAGCACACTCCGCTCGTTGCGGCAGCGAGTGGGGCACTGCATGTGCTCACCTTGACAGCTGCGACGGCGGGTAAAACTTGCTATCTTGGGCCAGCCGGATCATGGACACACCAAGCTTGCCTTGAGCTGTTCGGTCCGTCTGACCTAGCCCCTATGTCCCAAGAGGAATTGCTCTCAGCATACCAAAGTGGGAATATCGACCGCGCCTGCCTGCCCGTTACCACGTCCCTGGTGGGAGCTACCCCGTATCTGGATCCGATCCTGGACCTGCCGAATGTAAGGATCGTGGCCGAATATCCCAAAATGCTCGGTTATAGCCTTCTTGTTCGTCATGGAGCGCGTCTGGAGGATATTAGAGAGGTCTTCGGGCATCCGGTTGCCCTTGACGAGGTTAAGCCTTGGTTAGATCACCGGCTGCCGCAGGTTCGACGTACCGCGGTGGCGAGTGGTGGCGCCGCGGCGCAAGCCGTTGCCAACAGCGAAGCCTTGGACAGGGCTTCTATTGGCCCCAGAATTGGCGCGGCGATTTATGGGCTGGGTTCGCTGGTGGCTGGGATTGAAGAAGGCCCGCACAATGTGACGCGCTGGTGGGTGCTAGGCAGGGATATGCCTCGGCCAACCGAGAACGACAAGACGTCGTTGCTCGCGACTGTAAGTGATGCGGATTTTGCCTCCTTGCTTGCTTCCTTTGCTGGTGCCCGAGTCCAAATCCTGACGATTTACGAGCGACCGGCCAAAACGGGCCTTGACAGCCATCGGTATTTGATTGAGGTCGCGGGGCATGCGCAGACGGATAGCCTTGCCGGATTGCTTCGAAAGCGCCCGGACATTCGCGTGCTCGGGTCATATCCGCGCCGGTACTGACAGCTTCTACTTGGCGCGATCCGAGCCCTTTCGGAACTCTTCAGTAGCTCTACGAAGGAGATCGTGGAGCCGCTCATGGGGAAAGCGCCTGCAACTGCCGCGCGACAATCATGAACTGGCAGAATTTGTCGACAATGCGTTGCAGAACTACCTTGAGAATGAGGATAGGCTGCAAGCTCTCGCGCCGCCAGCGGGCCCGCTCGTAGTAGGGACCGAGATCGAAACGACGGGCGCGAACCGCATCACAATCCGAGATAATGCAGGAGAGATCGCAGAAAGTACGAGCGAGCGTTCCGCTCTGCTGCGATCCCCACTGATAGCTCGGGCCTCTCCGAATTCGGATGGGGCAGGAAGAGCCCGGCCTGCTGGTTCTCGCCTCGGTCGTATGTCCGCACGAGCGCTCTTGGCAACTCGTCGAGCGGACGGTCTGGTTTGATATCGACCGCATTGTCAGGGATGACATCACTGAGCTCGTCGGGAGGAGCGCCCGCCGCGCCTGACGAGTCACTTTACAAAGGTGAGGCTCGAAGAACTCCAGCGGCCGCTGATCCGACGTACCGCTGGGAAGATCAAGGGGCACCTGACAGACATCTTCCGCCTCTTCCTGCGGCGGGGCTGATGCAGCTCATCGTGAACGGCCGGCGCCGTACTTCCGCACTCCGGATGCGACCCAGTCATGTGGCGCAAGGGCATCTAGTTCGCACTTTTCCGCCGCTCGCGTTTGATCCAGGGAAGCGCAGACGAAGGCTAGGCGCCGATGAAGGCCAAATAGTGCTCGACAATCTCAATCATTCGGCCGGAGTGCTCAACAGGCCTTTCCCGCCGCCGACGCGCGGCGGATACTGCGCCGATTGGAGTCACCTAGACACGCCGGCTGTCTGAATATTGTTGAGATCGAGATCGGCATTCTCGTCGCCAATGCCTCGATGGGCGTCGACAATTTCCCCGACCTGGTCACCGAGACCGCCGGAGAACGGCGCAATGCCGATCGCGATCGCGTCAAGTGATTGTACACAACCGAAAAGGCTCGCGCAAAACGGCGCTCGACTGTCCGAGGCCCTCAACCAAATCAAACCATCTTCAACGAATCAAAAACCTCTGTGTCGGGGTACTGGTCAGCTTCTCGAAAGCCAACCTTCCTAGCATTCGAACCTGATCTCTAGATGCCGATGCCGCCTATAACTGAACTGCTCACGGACCCAGGATACCCGCTCGGGTGGTTCGGCGAGAGATTTTGTTACTCATCAGAGCAAGGAGAGCATTATGAATTCCAATCGGATCAACGATGCCGGCTCGCCAGGATCCCAAACCGGTTATGTTTCCAGACAGGAGGATCATAATCTATTTAGGCAGGCCGTGAATGAAGCCAAGTCACTGTCTGCCGCGCCTGTACCGGCGAGGGCTCCGATTTGGAGTTCGAGCGCTCCATACGGGAACTTCTCACGCGATGGCTACTCTTGGAACAACGACGTGTGGGGCAAGGGTGCTGGGCCTCAGACGATTTCGGTGCGTGCAGTCAACCAGTGGAGTGTGTGGTCGAACCAGCCTAATACTGCTGGCATCAAAAGCTATCCGCACGAGGCTTTCAATATCGGGAAACCGCTCAGTTCAATCAACGCTCTGAGCTCGAACTTCAATCAGGATGTTCCGACTAGCGGTGCCTGGGACGTCGCCTACGATATCTGGGACAGCTCAAACCAGCATGAGATAATGCTCTGGACGAATTACACTGGAAATCCAGACGGCAGCGGTAACGTCAAACCAATTTCTTATCATTATCGCCAGGATCGTTCCGGGGCGGCGATCCCGGTCTACACCAACGTCGATGTGGGCGGAGCGACTTGGAACGTGTTTGAAGGCTTCAACGGTCACAAGGTCATCTCACTCCTGCGCACTTCGAAGACCAATAGTGGAACAGTGGACATCAAGAGCATCCTGCAGTGGATCAAGTCGAAGGGCTACTTCGGCGACATAAACGTCGGCAGCGTTCAATACGGCGTCGAGGTCACCTCATCCCCAGGAGGAATGAACTTCAATTTCAACAACTGGAGCGTGACCTCAAAGTGAGGATCCGCGTCAGTGAGGTGATGTGAGAGACTTCGGCGCACGGGGCCGACGCATTATGCGGGCCTCAACGGTCACGGTCCATACCACCGTGCAGCCGAAGTCCACCAGTTCCCAAGACGCCACGCTTGACGCTCCGCGACAACCAGATCCAACAAAGCTCTCGCACCCGACAACCTTTGGGCAATCATCGATATCCCGGCTATGCCGCCCGCTATCCTGATCGCTGCGTTCTTCGCGCCAGATCGGCGTGCAATCTTGCTTAGTTCGAACATAGCCAACTGCTCGCAACAGATCCCGTTAATGCTTAGCCATCCACTTGACGCGAGCGAGATGGGTTATCGTAGGCATGGGGAGCGCGCTCCGGCTCAGGTTTAGGATCTATGCGCAACACGATCTCGGCGGCTTCGCTCCAGTCGGCGTCTTCCCCGTCTGCGTCTAGGAGACGCTAATAGATGACGACGTGTTCTGGTCGTAGGGAGCCAGGATCGAATCAGTTGGCGCCGCATCGTTGACATTCGGATCGAACGACGGATTTTACTGGCAATCTCCAAAAGAAGTAGATCGGTTCAATGACAATCCTCGGCTGTTTCGAGCCTTGAGGAGACCCCGAGCCCCAGTTGGGCGCGCGTGCGTGAGCGGCCGATGCGTAATGGGCAACCGAGCCGCGTTCATGCGTTCCCAGCCAGCTATGGGCCGGCGTCTACTGCCCACTGATCCTCTGCCAAAGCCAGCGCGCCACCGCGGTGGGCGAGGAGTTCGCGTTGCTGCCACTGGCGCGCAAATTGGCTTCGCGCATCGTCGCAATGTCGATCCGGTCAAGCAGTGGCTTCAGCGCGTCCTGCAACGCCGTATCATGAGCGCGCCGTGGTGCAAGTAGCAGGACCGCATCATAGGGCGGGACCGCGTGCTTGGGATCGGCCAGCGTCACCAGGTCGTATTCCTTGATCCGCCCCTCGCTGGTATAGCCCGCGATGACGTCGACGTTGCCGCTCGCCACTGCCGCATACATGAAATCAGGCTGCATCTGTCGTTGCGTACGGAATGAGAGTCCGTAGGCCTTGTGCAGGGCAGTCCATTCCGGGCACGAGAAGAACTCGTAGTCGCCCGCAATCGACAGCGTCGGCGCGTGCGCAGCCAGGTCGGTGATCGAATGAATGCCGAGTGCTTCGGCGCGCTGCCGCGGCATCACCAGGGCGTAGGCGTTTTCGAAGCCGAGCGCGCCGAGCAGGGTGATGTCCTGCTTTGCCAGGATTTTCTTCAGCTCGGCGAGCAATGCTTCACGCGGCAGCATCTCGCTGCGGTGAAACTGGTTGACCCACAGGGTGCCGGAATAATCCACATAGACGTCGATGTCGTTGGCCGCGAGCGCCTGAAAAATCACGCTCGAGCCGAGACCTTCGCGCGTCGAGGCCTGTAATCTCGCGGCCTGCAGACGCTGCTCGATGAGCGCGGAGAGCACATATTGCTCGGCAAAGGTTTTGGCGCCGATGATGTAGGTCGACGGGGCGCGCGAGACCGAAGGGATCAATGTGGCCGCGACCAGTGCGGCGATCCCGACGCTGCCGAGCGCAGTGCGGAGGCGCTTGCGCTCGCGCAATCCGCGTTCGATCAGCGTTAAAAGTTGATCGACCGCTAACGCCAGCAGCGCTGAGGCGACGCAGCCAAACAGCACGAGCACCCAGTTTTGGGTCTGCAAGCCGGCGAAAATGTAATTGCCGAGGCTGGTCTGCCCGATCGGCGTGGACAATGTCGCCGTCCCGATCACCCATACCGCCGAGGTGCGGATGCCGGCCATGATCACCGGCAGCGCCAACGGTAATTCCACCGTGAACAACGATTGCCGCGGCGTCATGCCCACCCCTCGCGCCGCCTCAAGCAACGCGGGATCGACGCCGTTCAGGCCGGTGATGGTGTTGCGCAGCACCGGCAGCATGGAATAGAGCGCCAGTGCCAGCATGGAGGGCAGAAATCCGAATGCGGAAAAGTCGAAGCCGAACCAGCGAAGCGTCAACGATGCAATGGCGAGCAGAAGCGGGTAGAACAGCGCCAGCAGGGCCAGTCCGGGCACGGTCTGGACGATGCTGGCGAGGCCCAGCAGGATGCCGCGGTTCACGGCATGATTGCGCGCCAGGATCGCGAGCGGGAGGCTGATCACGAGCCCGAGCGCTAGCGCTGCCAGGCTGACCTGAACGTGGCTGCCAAGATAGTCCGGCAGATGCGCCGCCGCGTCGTGCCAGCGAGGGTCGGACAGGAAGCTCATTCCGCGCTTGCTCCCGGGAGCAGGGCGTTCAGCCGCTCGGCCTGCCGCCTGGGTGTGCTCAACAGCTCCGCCACGTAGGGATCCTTGTTGTTTGCCAGCTCGGCTGGCTGGCCTTGCGCCACAACCCGTCCGGCCCGCATCACCGCGATGCGATCGGCAAGCAGCAACGCCTCCGTCATGTCATGGGTGACCATTACCGTAGTCAAACCGAGCCTGCGATGCAGGGCGCGGTACTCCTCGCCCATGGTGTAGCGGGTCAGCGGATCGAGCGCGCCAAAGGGTTCGTCCATCAGCATGATACGCGGACGGGCGGCGAGCGCCCGCGCCACGCCTACACGCTGCTGCTGGCCGCCCGACAATTCATGCGGAAAGCGATCGCGATGGAGGAAGCGATCGAGCTGTACCAGGTCGAGGAGCTCATCGACCCGCACGGCGATCTCGGTGGCGGGCCAGCCGAGCAGTCTCGGTGTGACGGCGATGTTGTCGGCGACGCGCATATGCGGAAAAAGCCCGCTGCTCTGGAACACGAAGCCCATGCGCCGGCGCAAACCCACCGGGTCGACGTTGCGCACGTCCTCGCCCTCCACGATGACGTGGCCGCCGTCGGCATCGAGCAGGCGGTTGGCGAGCCGCAACAAGGTGGACTTGCCGGAGCCGGAGGTGCCAACGATCGCCAGGAATTCGCCCGCGGCAATATCGAGCGAGACATCATCGACCGCGTTGACGCGCTCGGCGTCACGACCGCTGGCAAAACTCTTCCCCACATGGGCATAGGTAATCAGCGGTGCGAGTGTCATGGTTGTGCTGGACCAGTGCGCGAGTGTTCCGGATCCGAACTTCGCTTCATTCAGCGGCGGCGCACGTTAGCGAACTTCGAATTCGAAGGACACTAGCAAGTCCATGCGGCCCCACGGCGACACGCGGCAAGAGGGTTGGTGGTTTGAGATGTCGAAATTGGTAATGGCGTTGCAGTCGTTCGGTACGAAATGTACCGTCGTGACTTCATTTGGGATTGGCTAGCCGGAGGGGCCGTGCCCGTTCGTTCGGGTCGTACAAAGTCTGTTCGCGTGGCGATCGCGAACAATGTGGCGGGGCAAAGGTCTCCAAGGAATGTAGTAGTTTATCTTATTTCTAACCCGACCGACCGCTCCGCAGCAGCTGCCACATGTCTTGCCGCACACTTGGCACGAGCGAGATGGGTTTCGTACGCGCGGCGGGCACGCTACGGTCGCTCGACCACGGGCATGAAGAATTCGGCGGGCCTATCGCGCAGACACTAATTGCAAATTGTAACAGTTGCGCCGCCGAGCACCATACACAGCGAGCGAATTATCTCAGCTACAGATTGGAGCGTTTCGTACAGAGATATTCTTGTCACTAGCTCTGACTTTTGGATGCCGAGCATAGCACTACTTTGGCAGATTGTTGATTTTGCCGCGTTTTATAGGATTCCCGAATCAATTTTTCAATGATTCATGGGTGGTCGGCTCTGGGAGGGCTGACCATGCCCGGATGGGAAGACGAACTCGAACGTTGGCTGATGCCGTTCTTGGACCGGCTGGGTCATAAGACCCGGCAGCGGATGTGTCCTCTGTATGTTGCGGGATTGATCGGTCCGGGCGATCGCAAGAGCGTTCAGCCGATGGCGGAACGCCTTGCCTCGGGCAACTACGACCAGTTGCACCATTTCATTGCGGACGGTGTCTGGGACGCGACGCCGCTGGAGACAGAGCTGCTCAACCAGGCGGACCGACTTGTCGGCGGCAGGGATGCGGTGCTGGTTATTGATGACACCTCACTTCCCAAGAAGGGTGAGCGCTCGGTCGGTGTTGCGGCTCAATACGCGTCGGCTCTCGGTAAAACGGCAAATTGCCAAACGCTGGTGTCTTTGACGCTTGCTCGCGGCGAAGTGCCCGTGATGGTCGCGTTACGTCTCTTTCTGCCTGACAGTTGGACAAGCGACATATCTCGTTTGAAGCGCGCTCGCGTGCCAGTCGAACATCGAACGGCACGGTCCAAGCCCGAGATTGCTCTAGCCGAGATTGACCGCGCGATGGCAGCCAACGTGCGCTTTGGATGTGTGCTGGCGGATGCAGGATACGGCCTCAGCGCACCGTTTCGACAAGGGCTAACAGAGCGCGGGCTGACCTGGGCTGTCGGCATCCCTCGGCACCAGAAAGTGTATCCGGTCGATGTGAAGCTCATTTGGCCGATTACCAAAGTCCGCGGAAAACCACGAAAGCACCACGTGCCCGATATCTTATCGATTGCCGCAGAACAAATGCTCGCCAGCGCCAAATGGAAAACCGTGAGTTGGCGTAGCGGGACGAAAGGTCGGCTTAAAACCCAATTTGCTGCTCTCCGTGTCCGGACCGCCGACGGCCCTCCGCAGCGGATATGGGATAAAGGTCAGCAGCATCTCCCAGGCGACGAAGCCTGGCTCATTGGCGAGCAACGTGCGTCCGGGGAGAAGAAATACTATCTGGCCAACCTTCCGGCGGCGACGGATCTGCGCACGCTGGCCGCCACCATCAAGGCACGGTGGATTTGTGAGCAGGCGCATCAGCAGTTGAAGGAGGAACTTGGACTTGATCACTTCGAAGGGCGATCATGGCAAGGTCTTCATCGCCACGCCTTGATGACAATGATTGCCTACGCCTTCCTGCAACATCGTCGCCTCGCATACGCGGGGCGGAAAAAAAAGAATCAACGGGCCTCCGCCTCAGCCAACCATGCCAGCCGTACGTCACGCCATCGTCGATCTCATCCTTCGGCCGCCGTCTCAGCAG
>NZ_JAGKJL010000066.1:0-44166 GCF_020329495.1 Bradyrhizobium australafricanum
CTATTACGGCGTCGCCGGAAATCTCCGGAGTCTCGTAAAAGTTTATCGGGCCGTGGAGCGTTACTGGCGCGGAATGCTGCGCAGCCGCAGCTGGGCAGGCGGCCACCTCACTTGGGACGCCTTCAACCAAATCAAAGAACGGACACCGTTGCTGAAGCCTAAGCTGCGCCTTCCTTATCGGGAGCTGCAGGCGCTTGCGGTGCTGTGAACCAACTGTCGAAGAGCGTCGGTGCGGGAAATCCGCACGCCACGTTCTGTGGGAACCGGGGGCGGGCGACCGCCTCCGGTGACCCGGTGCGGGGATGGCAACATCCCCGCCTACTCGGCAGCCAGCCAATGTGATGCCATCCTTGCCGCGATCGGATCGCGCGAGCTTGTTATAGGCGGCATAGCCATCTACCTGCAGGATGCCGCGATAACCATTGAGGTGCCGGACCGCGCATTCGCCGGCGCGGCTGTCTTCGAAGCGATAAGCCACCATCGGGGGACCGCTGCGGCCAAAGGTTCGGCCATCCCTGGCATAGGTCCACAAGTAGGCCATCTTTGTCGATCCGGAACCGGGAGCGAGCGTCGGTAAGGTGGTTTCGTCGGCAAAGACCCGTTCGGCCTTCTTGACCTCGCTGAAGATGTAGTCGGCCACGATCTCGAGCTCGAAGCCGAGCTTGCCCATCCATTGCGCCATCAGCTGGCGGTCGAGCTCGACATGATCGCGGGCGCAGATAGCTTCCTGCCGGTAGAGCGGCAGGCCATCGGCATATTTGGCGACGGCTATCTGGGCCAGAAGCGCTTCCGTCGGAATGCCTCCTTCAATGATATGGGCCGGGGCCGGCGCCTGGATGACGCCGTCCGCGTTCTTGAAGGCATACCTGGGACGGCGCGTGACGATCACCCGGAACTTCGCCGGCACCACATCCAGGCGCTCCGACACGTCCTCGCCGATCAGCACCTTCTGCTTGCCGGCATGCTCAGCCAGCTCTTCCGGCTCAATGACGGTTTCGATCCGCTCCAGATGGGGCGCAAAGCCCTTGCGCCGCCGCGGTGCACGCTTGCCATCGGCCTGCTCACGGCCCTTGCTGACCTGGGCCTTGATCGCAGCGATGCCGGTCTCGATCTCCTCGAAGACGAAGGCCTGCTGTTCATCGTCGCCGTTCGCCGTGCCGAGCTTTTCCGATCGTCGGCCGAACCGGGCGCGGTCGAAGGCCTTCAGGATCTGCGTCAGCCGCTCGATGCGCGTATCGGCATCGGCGTTGCGGGCCTTGATGTCATTTGAGGCCCTTCTTCGTATTCGAGAGCTTCTCGCCTGCGCCCCCCTGGGTCGCTTCGCCACCACTGGACAGCAGCTTTGCCCTGTCGCCGCTCTTGAACGTGAAGGTGTCGGCTCCGGCGCTGATACCATTCCATACCGCCGGTTCGGCGAGTGAGAGCAGCCGGAGCCCTTGAAACCCCGATGCAGCGTTGAGCTGCCCCGTCCATACGGTCGTCGATCCGCAGCCGCCGAAGTTGACCGTGAAGCCGATCGCCGTACCTTGATTGGTCTGAGCGAGCCAGCCAGTTATCGCCTGGGGCACGCCATCATCGCAGCTACTGCTTGCGTTGTTCGTGTACGTGCCGGAGATCGCACCTGTACTCTGGTCGTAGCTGTTAACGGCCAGAGTTGAGCCGTATTGGTTGGTCCAGGTCCAGATGGGTTGCGCCTTTGCCGGTGCTGCCAGTAGCAGCCCAAGGCACACCAACGCCACCCATCGCATCAGTTTCCAGTTCGGTTGAGACATCGCCGACTCCATAGCGCTCCGGGAGGGGAGCCGATCATCCATAAACTGACCTTCCTAGACATGCAATCTATAAGAGATTCGTGGTTTGATACTACCATAAATGGTGGTTGACGTGGGCTCGAATATTGGGCTGACGTTTCACAGCGCAATCGATCCTGCCTTCAGAACGTGCGCGGTCGTATGCTTCATCATGCGGAGCGAAAGTCTTCAAGGGTTCAGGCTTGAAATCGACCGA
The DNA here is from genome assembly GCF_020329495.1 of Bradyrhizobium australafricanum. Classification (NCBI taxonomy): domain Bacteria; kingdom Pseudomonadati; phylum Pseudomonadota; class Alphaproteobacteria; order Hyphomicrobiales; family Nitrobacteraceae; genus Bradyrhizobium; species Bradyrhizobium australafricanum. Next base: position 2,008 of record NZ_JAGKJL010000066.1, read on the forward strand.
GGAGGCGTCGGCGACAAAAAGAGTCAGAAAACAGGCTTCCGATCGCCATGATCCCGTGCGTGCAACGACGTCTGAAACCCTTGTCGTGTTGCAATTGTGACGAGCTTCGGCGCTTGGGCGACTAACATCATTGTGTGAGGCGCATCTCGCGTCATGGCTGCCTGCGTCTGGGGCGTTCTGCGCTTCTGGCGCATTTCTTCATCGTCATCCCCGCGATGATGCATTCTTCCTGCGTTTAGGTGCCTAACCAAGCGCGCTCCAATTGCTCAAGTCGAGAACGAGTGGGACGAGGCTCTCGCTGCGAACATGCCGATCGCGCTCCCGTTCAGGGCCGAGGCTTCGCCGAGGTCCCAACTTCTCTCGAATGTCCTGGGCGTCGTTCGCAGAGTCCGAGCGCGGGCTCACCCGTGAACCGCAGCCTGAGGGCTGCCTCTGGCGAAAAGGCGAGGGTCACTGGGGTTGCAAGCGCGCACTGGTCGCTGAACAGGTTGAGCTGTTGCTGATGAGCGCGGTTGCTGGCGTCAAAGAAAGCTGTGCTTGCGCATAGGCCTACCAGGCGGCGGCTATGATCCGGCTGCCACAGACGGCGTAGCGGCCTTCGAAAGACAGCGGGTCGGGCACGGTCACAAACGCGCGAAAATGCCCGTCGGCCGGCGCCAGGCTGAGGTGCATCTTCTGGAAATCAATGATCTGGCCGCACAACGGATAGAAGGCCTTATAGGCGGCTTCCTTCAGACAAAAGTGGAGGGTGAGCCAATCTGTATCGCCCGGCCGCCAGCCTTCGAGATGATGCCGCTCGTCGGCCCGCAGGATGACGTCGGCCAATTCAGGACCAACTGCACCGATAACCTCGATGTCCACGCCGATCGATCTGAAAGCGGTGCGTCGGGCCGCGACCGCAACGCAAAGCGAGCTATCGTGACTTACGCTGCCGAGCGCGCCCGCCGGCCAAACGGGCGACCTGTCCGGTGCGCTGGGGATCGCGACGGTCGGGAACCCAAGTTGCGAAAGCGCGCGCCGTGCACAGTATCGTCCCGCGGCGAATTCGCGACGCCGCTTTTCTACGGCACCCGCGACAGCATTCTCCTCGCTGGGAAACAGCGGGTAGTTCGCGCCGTTAAAACTCGTGGCCGCTACACCGACCGGGCGCGGAAACAGCTTTCCCAGGAGCTCGGCGCAGGTGTCCGCCGGCGTCTGCGCGCCGAACTCGTCGGATGCGGCGTCTTGTGAGTTCAATTGATAGTTCTCCCTATCGATTGCTCCAGTCGAAGGCATCGACCCCAGTGACTCTTCGACCGCCCGGCTGTGCGCGAGCGCAGGCCGGACGGTGCGACTTGTATCGGACCCCGGCGAATGAATCTGCTTCGCTTGATGCGCACGACGGGGTTTCGCGCACGCTGTCATCGGTGGTCGGCTGCGCGATCGTGTCCTCGAGCGGCATTTTAGCGATCCTCGTTTCGCCGATCTATGCCGCGCTCGCCGTTGCCTCGTCCGAACGACTGGTTCCGACCCTACCGTATCGACTTATTTCGTTGTGCGTATCATTCGGTCCTTTAATTGCGGTTTGTTGTCAAGCTTGCCTTTCCCGCGGTGAAGCCGTGGTCCGAGAAACAACTGTCGATGATCTCGAGCGGCTCGAGATCGAGTGCCGTCGATCGAACAACCGGCCAGCGCGTCGCACCGGTCCGACGCACCACCTCAATCGCGATCGGAGACAGAGGGACTTCTTTTTTTGCCTGCAGCCTTGCTGCCGCGCATCAAGTCTGCTAGCAGCCGATGCTGCCCTCGATACGTTGGGTGTAGTCGATCGTGTCATCGACCAGGGCAACATTCCGCAGACGGCAAGCTTCGATATCGCGTTGCCCTCGGGCTATGACGAGATCGAAATCGGATTGTACGGTTTTGGCAGCACCGTGTCCGGTGTGGGCCTGAACCTGCAGGTTTCCACTGACGGATCCACGTTTCTCTCTTCCAGTTATAGCTACGCCGGCAACTACGTCACGACAGCTGACACCACTTACCACGGTTACAGCGTCGCTGGCACCGGCACCAACATTCCGGTCAGCAATCTCTTCCCGGCGGGCCGATTGGCACAGCTGCGCGTCAAGGTCAGTCGTCCAGTTGGAACCGGCAACAAACTCATTCATGCTTGGATGGACCAGGTTGGAACGGACCTCAATCCATTGCAGCTTAATGTGGTTGGCTCCTGGCTCGGCGGGCAAGCAGCGCTGGTGAAGTTGCGCCTGGTCTGGAGCGGCAGTGGCGCGTTCGCGGCCGGCGGTACGTACACTGTGCAAGGCGTAAAAAAAAGCCGTAGATTCTTCACCGTTCTACTTCTTGAATGGAAATGGAACGAGCGCAAATTACAACATCTGGCGCTTCGACGGGTTCGGCTTTGCCAATCCATCGAACGCCATCATAGGTCCGCTGGCAAGCAATGCGGGAAGCGGCATTACCCTCGTCGCTCAGCCATCTCCGGTCAAGCTCAGCGACCGGACCCGCGTTTTCGCGATGCGCTTCAACGGCACGATTTGGACCGATATCGCATATTGGGATAGCTTTGATGGCGGTGTGACATTCGGTTCGCCAACGTCGGTCATTACAGCTGCATCGCTAAGCGCCAGCAATGGCATCATCGGGCCTGCTCTTTACGTCGTGCCGGGTGATACGTCACCGTTCAAGATACTGCTCGGGATCCGTGGCGCCAACAGTGTTCCGACTGCCTGAGGCTGGCCACGAGCGCGGATTGCTCGAGCTGGACCGTGCAGGCCGGCAACGTGTTCACGCAAGGGGCGGATACCTGGCAGGACGGCGGCATCGTTCCCAGCTCGGTTTATCGGGGCCCGAATGGCAATTGGGTGGTCACCATGAACACCTATAACGCCTCTCTCGCGCAAGCATATGGCGCATACGCGGAGGCAACGTCGCCGAGCGGCGCCTTCGGAGCGGCAGCGTTGATCGCCTCACCATACACCACGCAGGTCGGGACACTGACCGGCACCGCAGGCCAGAACACCGGGACCTCGAGCATCACGGTTAGCCTGAACGAGCCTTACATGGTGTTCAAGAGCGGCGACCAAGCCGCCAGCATTGTCACTCCCATTGCTCAGAGTGGATCGACGGTGACATTCGATCTGCCGCTGCTAGCAACGTATTCTGGCGCCGAGTGTGCCCATGTAGCCGCGAATGCGATCGATCCGTCTATCATTGTGGAAAACGGCGACGGAACATGCACTGGGATTTTCACTGTCTACAAAGCGTTCTCTGACGTCCTCGGCGATTACACGGTGCAAATGTCGGCGCCGTCACTGAGCGGCCCGTGGACAATCTCATCCGGGAAGGTGTTCTTCCAGCCTACCGGTATCGGCAATCAGCACATCAATTCGACGGAGAATCCGTCGCCTATCATCGACGCCAGTAGCATCATATAGCGGCGAATAACCCCGAAATGTCGTTGGCGGCGCCTACTCAAACGAATAGGTGCCGGCCTTGGATTTGCTGTGTCAGGCTGGGGAACGCAGCGTGCCAGTCGGTGGCTTGCCGCGTTCCCGGAGTGGCACGCTTCGTTCAATGCTGGAGTTGTGGAGTGCGCAGCGACACCCCGTACATAGTTTGCGTCGTTTTGATGGGACTGACATCGCTGCGCAATCGCAGCGGTCGTAATATTCATGCAATGAGGTGAGCGACCTAGCGCTCAGCCGCGTTCGGTCATATGCCCAATGGCTCCGGAATTGCAGAGGCTTGGTTGATGCTTCCCGAGGCGGCAACAACATGGATGGTTGGATAGTAACAGTCGCCCTTTCAAGGAAGGGCGGCGACGACGAGGAGTACAGGCACATAACTTATGCGGTTGCCGTCGCTGACCCGGGGGAAGCCGCGAAAATGATTATAGAGGACAGTGGCGCCAAGGCCGCAATGCTCAACTGCCCGATCGAAGAGGGGCAGTTGCAAATGTTGGGCGTGAAGCCCGGTGAGTTTATAGTTGTAAGCGATGAAGAGGTTGGTCCAATCATCTCACGTCCCAAGCGCCATTAGTTCGGCGTCGGATCTCGTTCAACCGCGTCGGGTCAACGACATATATGTCCGCGAGCCGCTCGAGCAGTTAGTTGGCACGCTCTGATAGTGTACAGCTTTTCTCTCTGGCACGCAGGTTGCTGAGCCATGCATGGCTTGGTCGCTTATCGAATGACCCTCGTGAGTGCTAAGCTGGTTGTCGGCGTGCGGGCGGCCAATCACAGGCGCCCGCACGCTTTTCTATGCTCAGCCGCAGGCGTCGGTCACACGGGGCAATAGACGCTCTCGTTCTATGCAAACCTACCTTTCAATGACCCGATTGCTGGTGATGAGCGAAAACTCCGAAGGATGGACGCGCGAGCAGGACGAACTCTTCTGGCATTTGGTAGGGAAGCAAACTCCGGAGGAAGTCATCGCGGAGGCGCTGAACAAAACTTGTCAGGATCTCAGACGGCGCGGTTACCTGCTGGGCCTGCCACCGAAATGGTTCAAGTCCGCAAAGCGAGTGACTGATGATCTGGAGCGGGAGGGCGCCAGGTCACGTCTAGCGGAGAGATTACCAATTGCCGACCGACCTGTTGCTCCGATCCAGTTTTCGCGTGCCAATGATGCAATGACCGTCGGGTCTCGCGTGATAGTAGCGCGCTGGGCTGGTTCAAAATTGAAGCGGCGGCGCGGCCTCATCGTTGGTCTTGGCACGACTAGGACAAGGGTGCGCGTCCTGTTGGACGGCAACATGCGCCCGATGACACTGCACGTGTGCCTCTTGGAGGTGGAGGAGGCGCAAGGCTCATGGAAAGTACAAAACAGCCCAACGCCGCCCGCTTGAAACACGTACGGACGGCGTTGGTTCTAGCCCCAGGAGGAATGGCAAAATCCTGGCCCCCGTAGGTATGGAGTAGGGGGCACGTCTTCGCTATTCGGGTGACTCCGGTAGTCCGAATGCGTCTCTGCGACGGTTAACGCCTGATCAGGAGGCGTGGTTCGCAAGCACAAACTTTATTCGTTCAGCCTCTTCCTTCGACAGTTTCTCGGCCCAGGTGCCGTTCCTTAAAAGAGCCGGCCCCTTGCGTTCTCGATCGTAAACCATCCATCCGATAGTGCCCTGACGAACAATGAACCTTTGTGCTGCCAATTCCAAGACGGCCTCCAATTGCACCTAGAAAAGAAGCTTCGACACGGGCTAAAAAGCTCCTCGGCTGAGGCGCCGGGCTGCGGTGAGCCAGAAACCGACCCAAGACTCGATCATGATGTGTGCAAAGATGTAGAGCAGCATCACGCACCAAAAGTTCGTTCGGGCTTTGAGGTGCACAAACACGCTCGAGGAAACGGCAGTTGCCATCCCCAGCCCCCAAGAAACTCTCACGTTCTAAAATAGCAATCAAACTACTGCCGCAACCAACGGCTGTCCATCGTAAAGAGGGCAACTTCACTCCGTAACTTTCCGGGGTCGGATAATCACTCAGGCAGGGATGCGCCAAAGCAGATGAGGCCAACAATTAGCAGCGCGCCAGCGCATGCCTCCAAGACTTTCGATCTATGCCGACGTGTGTACAAGGCGAGAACTGATCCCGAAATCGTACTCAGGATACCTAGTTCGCCTATCATTCTCGATCCAAATTGCTGAACTTGATAAGTGGCTTTGAGAGCGTCTTGAGGTAACAGTCCGGTCGTCGCTTGAAATGAGAGCATCTTCGGACGTCCGCACACCACACGCGCAACAGCGAGCCCCTGGGCACCGAACGTTAGCGCGCGCCGGGGCGGCCTAGATGCCCTGCTCGATGTTACGGCTTTAGACCAGCGACTCTCTGCCGTTAAATAGACGGCGACAACCTACCTGATTTGGTATTTGAGCGACGGCAAACCCTACGCCAGGAAATCAGTTTCAGTTAAGCCTTCGCGCGGAATGACCCTCCAAGGCTCAGCGATATTCCCTAGTAACGCTGCGGGAATTACCGTCCTTGTCTTGATGGGTCTGTGAAGATGACGGCAGACGGGCACGCTGAAGAGCAACCCTAGCAACCAGGGCTTTGGCACTAGGAGATGCCCCGCATGCTCACAGCCAGGGTGAGACACCCCGCGATGAATAAGACGAGAGAGCCGACAACCGCAATTACTCCAGCGAGCATATACAGGTCGGACGTTCGCAGGTGACGATTCTGCAGGGTGTTTTCCCGTTCGCTCTTGTCCACATAACGGGTGGAAAGGAAAGCCAATATCCAAGTGCTTGCAGCGGCTACTGTTCCAAGCGCCCAAAGAAACATTGAGCAGGTGAGGCCCGCCGTTATTGCGGGTTTGTCCATCTCGATGAATTTTGCAGATTGGGTTAGGAGAGCCGCAGCCGCACCAGCATTTATAAGAATGCAGGCTTTGATCGCGCCCTGTGCATATTGCTGCGAAATGTCTCGATAGTCGGCCATTGTATTCGCTGTCAACTTTCTACCGAGCAACCCGCACGTCGCCATAGTCACCTTCGCTCGGCCGCTCACCGTCGAAATCTATGAGCGAGTAGGGCGCCAACTCCGAACAGCACCATGCCGCCGCGGGAGGGGTACCAAGGGGTTGCGCGGGCAATCGAGGGGACGCTATCTAGCCTCCCCTCAACAACCTTCTTGCTATCCGAGTTTCTTGCAGTCGTCGCAGCGCGGGCGTCCTGCCGGTCCCATCTTTCTGTGCTGCGGTTTGATCTGCTTCCCCGCGGGGCAATTATCGTGATCGTGGTAGACGTTGCGATGTGAGGGCGGGTATTCCTGCGAATCGGTATGGTAGGGTGACACTTTCATTGCTTCCACCTAATTGATAATCGAATGAAAAATTTGTTCCTCATACCGTGCCGCCATGCGTCGCGGCTCGATGACACGCGGCGGTCAGTATCGCGGCGTCCGATGTCCGGCGGCGCCCGTATATGGATTCGTGTTGCCAGTGGAGCTGAAATTGTCGCGCTGGGTGCCGTTCGGATTGGTCGCGACGTAAGGCTGCACGCAGGTCCCGTTGCTCCTGGTATAGCCAGACGAGGTATGCGTGTTCGGATTTGTCCACTGCGCCTGCGCGGAAGTGGCGGCGAACATCAGACTGACGGTCAAAACGAGCTTCTTCATTGTGAGTCTCCCCGTGATGTGTTCGGCGACGTCATAAACCACACCGCGAGGGTTCTGCAGCCACGGGTTAATACGGGAGGCCCGTGCTACTGTGGCGCAGCGAATGGTCGCGCGGACCTTTGATGTTTGCCATATTTGCCTCCACATGACTGGCGCAACCATAGGCGGCAAATATGTGGGGTGCAATTTATTTTGATCTAAGTGCAGCCTGTTGTGTCCTCACCATTTCGTTTTCCAAATTCTGCGCTACGCAGATCAGGGTAACACGTCGCGGTCCAGGCGATGAGAAACAATGTCTGTTGAAATATCTTGCAAAGGTTGGATAGGGGCGTCACGGACTGCGATCAGTTTGAAGGTTCTGCCCGCTACCGTCCGTTGTGGTGATGCTGCAGCGCCCAATATTTTTGAGGACACAATAGACTTCGATAGGAGAGGTTTTGTCGCCGGCAGGGATCTTCGCCCAGGCGCTTGTTTTGGTGATGGTCGCCTTGTCGTTGGTGTTGTTGTTTGAGCTGCGTCTGGTTCACGACATCGATGTCTCAGGTCGAACAGTAAAACTCCTCCATGGCGGCTATAGGGGCGTTGTTCTTTGAGCAACTCTCGCGCAACATCGTTGGCACGTCGGTTGCTTAAGATGCGTAGAACCCTGTGACGGTCATCTCGCTTCGCAGGCGCTGCCAAGAGTTCGGATTAGACGTTCTCAATCGATCCAAATGTAGCATCCGATGCGGACCAAATGCGCTCAGAACTTGCGGGGCCTCATGTTGGCTTCGCGATGGGCAAATAGCCCATCCACCACCGTCGGCGATTTCAGAAAAAATGCGGAAATGGGAGGAGAGCAAAACAAAGCTCTTCCGTGCTCAAGCGGATGTGGCCCAGGCATAACGCTGACTTGTTGGAAGAACCTGCTCGCTACTACGAACTAAACTGCTGCAGGGGTACCTGCCGCTCGCGGGACGACATTGATTTGGTCTGATGATCCATTGTGTGATTGAAGAGGGCGCTATGCAGGACAGCATCGACAGCAAGATCGGACTGGATGCGACTTCGGGCGACAATCGGAAAACCGCAAGTTCGTTTTTGAAGTTCCTTGGGATAGATCACATTGCCATTGCAGTGCTCGATCTTGAGGCGTCAATTCTGTTCTTTCAGGACGTGCTGGGTTTTGAATTGAAGGGCCGTTCTCACGTTAAGGGACGGGTGACAGGCATGCTTTATGCTAACCTCGAGAGCGGGGGCGTCAGGTTTGTTTTGTGTCAGGGGACTGAGTCAACCTCTCAGGTCTCAGAGCTGGTGCGGCGTAACGGTGTTGGAGTTGCTCACATTGCGCTTGAGGTCGACAACGTGGATGCTGCTGTGCAGGCCCTAAAGTCTCGTGGTCTGGGATTTGATGCGACCGTGGTTCGTTGTCCTGGACTGGCGCAGGCCTTCTCGAGTCGCTCCATTGAAACGGGGCTTAGCTTTGAATTCATTCACCGAGATGGAGAGAGTGGCCTCCTCGAATCGAACGTTCAGCAGCTTTTTGGTCAGCTTGAACAGTCGGGCAAATATTGACAGAATAGGCAGGGTCTCCAGTCGTGCGCGTGCTCCAACATCTTCATCGCCCAGCCGCGCTTCAAGCCTGTCTAATAGGTGCCCGGCTGCAAAGTTCAGCGATCAAGTGCTTGAGCCTGATGTCGCGTCCCTTTTCCTCAGCCTTCACACTTGCTTGGTGTTTCGATTCGCCAGTCGGCTCGGCCGGAGTGTGAAGATATTCTTCGCCGCTGCACGCCGACACGCGTCTTGGTCGCGCGCTCAGGGGCGCCACAGGCGGGTACTTAAGTCGCTAATTGTCGCGGATCTCGAGGGGCCTCGCGCGGATCTTGTGGAGTTCGGCAGTCCATCGCAGGACTGCTGAAAGCGGCGCCCTCCGCGAGTTACACAGGTGGAGGTTTATCATGGGCGCGCGGTACGTACATCACGACACATGTGTGTCGGCCTCATCAAGTTGCGAACTCTGCGAGAGAGATGGGCAACGAGCCGTAACGTCAACAATGGGTTCTAGAGTCTTTGCTGCTGGTGGGAGGCTAGCCGTAGGGTGCGCCCAGCTGGGCATGTGGCGACAGGTGCGGAGGATGTTGATGTTTGGTTCGGCCGCTCAGATGGTCGGCCTGTGGATGCGCGGGCACTCGCGAGGAATTCCGGCATGGATATAGGCAACCGCCTACCGACCTTAAGCGAAGCTGAGGCGCGGAGCACAACAGTTGCCCATGAGTTATTGGCATTTCGTGAAGAGTTCTGGCGACAGCGACTAGAGCAGTTCAAGATAGTTCAGCTTCCGTTTTCGTCGTCGTTAGAAGGCAAGGCTCCGGCGACATATCAGTCGAGCGCTTGGCTCATGCCGCATGCGTTGGCTGAGCTATCTCCCAGTGATCGTGCAGAACATCTGTTAACCGCCTGGTTGATCTATCTCGCCCGCACTACTGGGGAGTCAGAGCTACAATTGGGATGGTCCGCGCCGAATGGATCGCGAGCGGGCGGGAGCGCTGTGGAGGCCCTTCTTGCGTCCGCCGTGCCAATGGTGATTGCTATAGATTTAAGTGATGACTTTGCGCAGGCGCGCAGAGCGGTGGCGGCCGAATGCGTTCAGCTGAGAGAGAACGATAGCTTTGCCTGGGATCTTATCACGCGCTGCCCCGCGTTGCGGGATGCGGACGCGCTGCGATCGCGGCGACCCTGGCCCCTTGGCGTTACGGTTAGCGGAGAGAGCTGTTCTGCTGCTGAAGAGTCGGCTTTGTCCGGAGGCTAAGCAGATCCGGATCATGAAGGGCCGCATCGATTTTAAGGAAGTCCATTTCCATTATGGAAACGATGGATTGCCGCTTTTCAGGGACTTCTCAGTGTCGATAGAGGCCGGCGAACGGGTCGGTCTGGTCGGCCCCTCCGGCTCCGGCAAGACCACGTTTGTGAAGCTCATCCAGCGGCTTTACGACGTGAACGGCGGTCGGATCCAGATCGATGAGCAAGACATTTCGAAGGTGACGCAGGCTTCGCTGCGCTCTCAGATTGCGATTGTGCAGCAGGAATGCCTCTTGTTCCATCGAACGCTCGCCGAAAACATAGCATACGGCCAGCCCGGCGCCAGCCAGGCCGAGATTGAGGAGGCGGCACAACTCGCCAGCGCGCATGAATTCATCGCGCGCCTGCCGAAGGGTTATGGTACGCTGCTCGGCGAGCGTGGCGTAAAGCTTTCCGGCGGCGAGCGCCAGCGGGTGGCGATCGCGCGCGCCTTCCTTGCGGACGCGCCGATTCTAATTCTGGACGAGGCAACCTCGAGCCTTGATACGGAGTCGGAAGTGCTGATCCAGAACGCGGTGGAGCGCCTGATGGTCGGGCGCACCACGCTGATCATCGCGCACCGGCTCTCGACGGTGCGCGCGCTCGATCGGCTACTCGTCTTCGATCGCGGCCGTATCATCGAGGAGGGCGACCACGCCGCGCTGATTCGTCTAAACAGCGGCATCTACCGCCGTCTTTTCGAGCGGCAGCGCTGGAGCGTGGCGAAGGGGCTGGTTTGAGGCCGATGCGGAAAAGGTCGGATGTGGCGTGATTCACTCATTTTTGCGGGGGATCTCGACAGTTTTGTGAGGCGCGGCGATGGGCTCGTGAGTAAGTGGTATGAGCTCCCACGTCCGCGGTCATCAACGTGCGTAGCTGATCGGCTTCCAGGGAGCTACAGAGAAAGTCCTCGGCCTCGCGGCCGCTTCGCACGGTCCGAGCGGCGGACGGCTCTGATCGTCGCGACTGATGAGCAGCAGCAGCCGGTGATTGACGTTGCCGGCGTCCAGCAACGACGCCTACGCCGACAGCCTGAGCCGCATCGCGGCATCGATACTGCCACTGACTTTGCGCCAGTGCATCGGCTCGAACCGACCGGGCGCGGTCGAGTGGTGTTGCTGTGGCGCAGCGCGACGGCCGATATCGCGGCCAACTCCGGCGTGCCGCATGGTTGAAAGCGACGGCATCGATCGCGAGCAGCGGGCAGATCCAGTCGAGCGGGCTCATCGACACCGGTCCGGCTACGATCGCGGCGGCATAGCCGTCGAGCATGGGAATGCTGGTGGCGGCAGGATGCCGATCGACGCGAGCCTGGAGCCATTGCTCGAGCTCCACAAGCGGCATCGCGGCTGACGCCATCGACGATGCTGCTTAGGCGACGCGGGCTCATGCGGCAGCCTGCGCGGCGCGCTTTCTGATTCCAGGCGAGCAGCTCGTACAGTTGGTGGCTCCTGGTTCGTCCGGACACGATGCGCTCCAGCACGTCGGCAAGTAGGCCTGGGGATCGAGCTCATGGAGCTTTGCCGTGTTCACGATCGAAGCCAGGATCGCCAGTCGACGGACCAGACGGGAGTCGGACAGGGTCGTATACTGACGAAACCGGGTAATTCCGGCGGAGAAAAGGACCCTGACTTCAGGTGCGCTTTTGAAGATGGCGAGGGAATCGATTGGCGATGAGCCTACAAACGCCCGATAAGATCAGGAGCCTTCAGAGAAAGCTCTATTGCAAGGCGAAGGCGGAGCCTGCCTTCCTTATTGGCTCCATGCGACCAAGACCCGCTTCCTAGAGTTGCTGACCTGCCCCTGAGTATTTCCTCCAGATGGAGTTAGAGTCCGGCCTGAGCAAGGACGGACAGATGAGGCGAGCAAGGTTCACGGAAGAGCAGATTATCGCAGTGTTGAAGGAGCATGAGGCCGGAGCGACGACAGCCGATCTGGCTCGCAAACACGGGGTCTCGGAGGCGACGATCTACAATTGGAAGGCCAAGTTCGGCGGCATGGAAGCTTCCGAAGCCAAGCGGCTGAACTCGCTGGAGGAGGAGAACGCGAAGCTGAAGAAGCTGCTGGCCGAGCAAATGCTCGATGCGGCGGCACTGCGCGAGCTTCTGCCAAAAAAATGGTAGGGCCCGCCGCCAAGCGCGCCGCTGTGGCGCACCTGAAGGCCGTGATGGGCCTGTCGGAGCGACGGGCCTGCATGATCGTCGGCGCGGATCGGAGGATGATCCGCTACCGATCTCGCCGCGCTGCGGATACGGAGCTTCGTGTTCGGCTGCGCGACCTCGCCCACGAGCGCCGACGGTTCGGCTACCGTCGGCTGTTCATTTGTGAGCGTCATCCAGGGACCACGCGCTGAGGGCTAATCTGGTCGGTTAGGAAGATCTCGTGGACTGAATCATCACGAGGTCTCGCCATGTCTAAGGATAGCCGTAAGGATAGCGATAGGGATAGGCATACGCCTATCCTCGAGGATTTTTCTGACACGCTGCAGCGTGTCGAGATCATCACTGGGATCGGCCGGCGCACGCCGGGTGCAAGCGTGTCCGCGGTGGCGCGGCGACACGACATCAGTCCAAGCCTGTTGTTTCTGTGGCGTCGTCAGACGACGCGGGCGAAGGTCGCGGCGCGCCGGGCCGGAGACGTGCCACCTGGCTTTGTGCCGGTCGCGATCACCGGCTGCGGGGGCGAATTGCCGTCGCGCGAGGAGCAGGCGGCAATCGAGATCGAGGTCGGCGCGGTTCGCGTCCGTGTCAGGGGGACGGTCGACCGGCGGGCGCTGTGCGAGGTGCTGGCGGCAGTCGGGACGGTTGGCCGATGATCGGGCTGCGAGCTGGGTTGTCGATCTGGATCGCGACGCAGCCGGTCGATTTCCGTCGCGGGATGGACTCGCTGGCGATGCTGGTGAGCGAGGCGTTTGGAGCCGATCCGTTCGACGGCGGACTTTACATCTTCCGCTCCAAGCGCCGAGATCGCGTGAAGATCCTGACCTGGGACGGAAGCGGCCTTGTTCTTTACTACAAGAGAATCGAGGCAGTTCACCTGGCCGCCGATCAAGGAAGGCGTCATGCCGCTATCTCATGCTCAGCTCTCGGTGCTGCTCGATGGCTCAGACTGGAAGCGTGTGCCGATGCGGGTTGTGGATCAGCCAGCACGAGCTGGTTGATCCGTATCAAGAGTCGTTCGTCACTCATGCGGAGTTGTTGTAGAATCACTCTGCATGAGTGATTTGCCTTCTGATCCAGCATTGCTCCGACAAGCCGTAATGGCGCTGTCGTCACGGCTTGCGGCGTTGTCGGCGGAATGCGGCACGCTGGCGGCCGAGCGTGATGCGGCGATTGCCAACGCGACGCTGCGGTCCAGGAGAACGACAAGCTCCAGATAATCCTGTCCCAGTACAAGCGCACGATCTTCGGTCCCCGCTCTGAGACACTGGATCCCAGACAGCTGCCTCTCTTCGCCATCACGGCGCAGGCGGCTGGTGCCGCCGCCAACGATGACGTGACCGGAGGCGGGCTGCCTGACGGAGCGGAGGGCCGTGGAAAGCGACCGGCGCGACGCAACCGCGGGAAGCTTCCGGAGCATTTGCCGCGCATCGATGTCGTGATCGATATCGAGAGCCACATCTGCCCCTGCTGCGGCGAGCAGCTGCATAAGATCGGGGAGACCGTCAAGGAAGCCTTCGACGTCATTCCAATGCAGTACCGGGTCAAGCGCATCGTGCGTCCGCGGTACGGCTGCCGGGGATGCCGCCAGGGTGTGGTACAGGCATCCGCGCCGGCCCAGGCGATCGACGGTGGAATGGTGACGGAAGCCTTGCTGGCCCACGTCGCGGTGATGAAATACGGTTACCAGCTGCCGCTGTATCGCCAGGAACAGATGTTTGCCGCCCAAGGCATCACGCTCGACCGGCAAACGCTGGCCTCATGGATGGGCCGCGTCGCCTGGTGGCTGAAGCCGCTTCACGCGCTGTTGCGCCGCGCAGTGATGTCCTACCCGCGGCTGTTTGCCGACGAGACGCCGCTGCCAGTTCTCGATCCCGGCCGTGGCAGAACCAAAGTCTGCCAGTTCTGGGCGATCGCCACCGACGACCGCCCGTGGGGCGGCCCGGCGCCGCCGGCAGTAGTCTACGTGTTCACCGAGGATCGCAAGGCAATCCGCGCCAGGCAGCTGTTTGGACATTACAACGGCATCCTGCAGGTCGACGGCTACGCCGGGTACAAGGGGCTGATTAAAAACGGCGGCCGTCTGGTACAACTGGCGTTCTGCTTCGCGCATGCGCGGCGGAAGTTCTGGGACGTCCACGTCGCGACGAAATCGCCGATTGCCGCGGAAGCGCTGCAGCGGATCGCGATGTTCTACGCCATTGAGGATCGCATTCGCGGTTTGCCGGCGACGCAGCGAGCTGCGGTGCGACAATCCGACACCAGGCCGCTGATCGAGGACTTCAAGCCCTGGCTCGAGGCGCGACTGCTGGAAGTCTCGAAGAAATCCGGCCTTGGCAAGGCGATCCGCTACACCCTCAACCATTGGGAAGGCCTGACGCGCCTCATCGATGATGGGCGCATCGAGATCGACAGCAATACGGTCGAACGCAGCATCAAGCCGATCGGGCTGGGAAAGAAAAACTATCTGTTCGCAGGCAGTGAGGGCGGCGCCGAAACCTGGGCCACTCTCGCATCGCTCATCAACTCGGCAAAGCTTCACGACATCGACCCGCGGCACTATCTTACTGATGTTCTCGAGCGCATCGTCTCCGGACGCACCAAGATCAATCAGCTGAACACGCTGCTGCCTTGGAATTGGAAAGCCTAGCGCGACGGTTCGGAGGCAAAGCTCGCCACTTGATCAGTTCGACGGCAAGGCGTCGGGAACTTCCTGCGCATCGCTGGCGTCGTCGTAGATCTCTTCGCGGATCACGCGCAGCGTTACCTCGTGCAGATACACTTGCAGCGCACCCTCCAGCTCGGTGAACTCGGGCAGCAGGACTCGATTGACGAAGCCTCGTGACGCACGGACCATCACCGTGTTACGTCGCTGCCGCCGATAACGAAACGGCCGCAGCCCATATCGGCGGCAAAGCGCCAGAAACAGGTGCCGAGACCACTGGTCGGGAAGTGAGAATTGCTGTTCGATCGGTGGATCGTGGCGAGCGAGTTCCTCGACCCGGGCCCGCACCCGCTGCAGCGCGGCTTCAGCTGCAAGGCGCTCACCAGCAGTTCCGGCACCCACGAACAACGCCTCGATCTTCCGAAGCTTCTCGCGCAGCTGCGATTCGCTGGTCATTCTGATCCCCGTTGCCCGCTCCGAACCGGGATCAACCCATCACCGCGCCCCGGCGGCGTCAATCATCCCGACCGCGCTGTCCAGAGCATTCCGCGAGAGTCAAGGCCCGGCACGGTGAGCTTCCCGTGACGCTCACGTCTATACACGGCATGTCGCCTTTGACCCACCGCCGAAGCGGTGTGTAAGTGTCGCAGCGTCCCGTTTATTTACCCACGCAGTTCGGTGTCGGTCGGTGCGATGGCCCCGACCGATCACGGTATCTCACAGCGTGCACGGCGTTCAAGCATCTACACGAATGTCGGTTGGCCCAATTAGCTCCAATGATAGAGGAAACTACCAAGTTTGGTAGTACTCCCGATGAACCATTACGACTAATCTCGCGAGGGTGTCAAAGGATACTCTCGATGTCGGATGCGCTTTCAACCAAGCTCACAGCCGCCGAAATTGCGGACGCAAAAAAGCGCGTTCAGTATCGACACGCCAACGTTGAGGACGAACACGACGACTGTGTCAGGATTGCCTATCAATGGTTGGACGCACAAATACTGACCAAGAGAATGTTGAGTCGATCATATCCCTTAAAGAACATCATCGAAATTTGGGGTGGCAGGCACATTGAAGCGTCCGATGTAGAAGTTGCGGCTGAGTTGCACCCGAAAATCCGAGGCAAATACCCTCACTTCAATTTCAGCGCTCGCCTAACCTTTCCATCCGGTCGGCGGCTTGCCAACATTGCTGAGGCGAGAACACAAGACTACCACCTTACGACACACCACATTGTCGAAACCTACGGCCGGATCGAGGAACCGTAGAAAAGCGCAGCCTGAAGGGCGGCAGGCTTCAGCTTTTCACAAAGCTAACAGAATAGGATTGCATCTCGCGCGTGTAAGCACACCGAGCGAGTGTCAAGTCCCATTCAGATTACTTTCTGCTTGGGTTCATCGGATCGCCGCGATGGTGATTGGGGCCAGCGCAGCCCTGGGGGTTCTCGAGGCCGCTGAGAGCAGTAAGCAAACTGTCCCTCTCCTTTCTGCGGAACAGTTGGCTGCGTCTCTGCCTTACAAAGGCCCACTATTTCAACTCGAAAACATCAAGCATATCGACCGACCGAGTCCCGCGGCGTGGACGACCACCGCCGTCGCTTCAAGGGCGTGTCCGAATATTCAGGTTCTTAGGGCAGAGATATCTATCGAGAAGGGACGGTCACAATGAACTTCCTTTACAGCGGTGGTCGATAGGATGGACTGGAAGCGGGGCGGACCGCGACGGTCAAGCCGACTTGTTGGGTAAAAGCACTGCGGCGAAGTGAATCAGTGAGCCGAAAGGGCAAGAGAACCGGAGCAAATGTGCTCTTGTCGGGTCAATGACGCCGCCCGATCTCAGCCTCCCGAATGACGTAGAGCAGCTGAAGGCCATGGTTCTTGCCATGGCCGAAAAGGCAGCCCGCGCCAGATGCTCTGGCGAGCGAAGTCACCGATCTTGTCGAAGCACGGAATGCGACCAGATGTTGCCGGGCCGTCCCGGTGACGCTGGTTCGTGACTCGAATTTGTCGATTGGCCCGCGCGAGCT
The DNA here is from genome assembly GCF_020329495.1 of Bradyrhizobium australafricanum. Lineage (NCBI taxonomy): Bacteria > Pseudomonadati > Pseudomonadota > Alphaproteobacteria > Hyphomicrobiales > Nitrobacteraceae > Bradyrhizobium > Bradyrhizobium australafricanum. The sequence goes on from NZ_JAGKJL010000066.1 coordinate 18,787, forward strand.
GATCGTGTCGCAGGTCCTTCCAAACCGGATCATTGCCGTCGCCTGGTAACGTTCTCCCTCAACCATCGGCGAACCGCCGTTCTAGTACCCACTATCCTTGACGTGGCGCGCGATTCAAAGTCGGGATGATGCCCGAATTAAGAGAAGTCCGCCTTTCGAGGCAAGATAAGGTGCTTGAGGCGTGTTGTCGCTCACCGATGACATTGCAGCGATTTGAAGCGAGCGCGGATAGTTCTATTGGCGAAGGCCGGAAGTAGGCCGCACACAGGCGTGCACATGAGGACGGGGAGAAGCAGCGCAAGCACACCTGACCTGGAAACCTCCCACGCGTCGTCGCTGTGCTTGGTATTTGAGCCAGGATCGGGATCAGATCGATGCTTAAGCCAGGCTGTTGCTCGACCATCTGTTTGTGCAAGCACCGCAACTCGCCACGGTGTCCGATCTGGCGAAGCGGTTTGTGTCCCTTCTCAGTGGTAGCGACATCGCCGAGCTCGATGAGAAGCAGGCAGTAGGCTCGGTCTTTAAAGCGCGTCACACGTTACCAACTCCCCCAACGGACCACACGGCCTCGTCGCTGCCTGCCCCGTCACCAATATCGAACCGAAAAGCGAACATCCTACGTTTCGCGTGCGCCTGGCGCTCGGCCTTGCCACCTCATTCAGTTGCAATACGAAATCATAATTCATTCATGCATCTGTTACGGACTCGGCCTATGCTTCAACGCCGTCAAATGACCGAGGGTTGATCATGAGCCATTTGTCAGACATGCTGCGAAGCCTGCGGTGGGATGACTACCGCTACTATCACCAGAGCAGAACTAACCAGACGCTGCATTTGATCAGCGCTTTCATCTTCCTCGGTTGCTATGCGCTCTTGTTCAAGGACCCGGCAATGGCCGGCATCCTCGGCTGGCTTGCGATGCTGACGCGGCAGACTGGACATTTCTTCTTCGAGCCGAACGGCTACGATGACGTGAACAAAGTCAGCAACGAGTACAAGGAGGCGGTCAAGGTCGGCTACAACCAGGCGCGCAAGATTGTGCTTTTGATAATCTGGGGCCTGGCGCCGGTCGCACTGTACGTCTTTCCGCTGTTTGGCATGTTCGATCCGCCTGCGGGGAGGCTTGACTTCATCTGGCAAGTCGGCACGGTATGGCTCGTCATCGGCATTGGCGGCAGCCTGTTTCGGATGATCCAGCTCTTCGTCACCCGTGACGGCCAGACCGCGATTGTATGGGTCTTCAAAGTCCTGACGGATCCCCTCCACAACGTCGCGCTGTACTACAAATCGCCGCTCGCGCTGTTGCGCGGCGAGCTGATCGACACATCGATCGCGGACGCTGGTTGGGGTGGTGACGACGCCGAAAAGGCGCCGCATCTCACCTGAGAGACGCACATTGAGCAGGTGCCCACGAGACGACCCAAGCGGCCGGCCGAGTGAGGAGGTCTGGCTTCTCAAAACACGCCGCATCTATCGCGAACTGGGCCTGCAATTGCGCAACAAGACGCCCAAGCGCCGGGTCAAGGCCAAGCTGCGCGATGACCGCAGGCCGGCCACACGATCGAACGAGACCTGGGAAATGGACTTTCGTCCATAACCAGCTGGCGACGGGACACAAGCTTCGCGTGATTACGATCATCGATACCTTCTCCCGCTTCTCGCCGGCGCTGGCGTCACGGTGCACCTTCCGCGGCAGCGACGTCGCGGAGGTGCTGGAAAGGGCCTGCAAGGAAGTAGGGTTCCCGGCAACGATCCGGGTCGATCAAGGCAGCGAGTTCGTGTCGCGCGATCTTGACCGGTGGGCTTACCAGCGCGGCGTCACGCTGGACGTCTCGCGGCCGGGCAAGCCAACCGACAACGCGTTCATCGAGGCCTTCAACGGCCGCTTCCCGGCCGAATGGCTCAGCGCCCACTGGTTCCTGTCCTTTGCGGACGCCCAGCAAAAAGTGGAGGATTGGCGCAGATACTACAATCGCGCATCAGAACACCCATCTGCCTATGTTGTTGAAGAGAAGAGACTTTGCTGATTTGGATGCGATCCCGTGGGGTATCTTGGGTTCTGTCGAGCTCGTTCGGCGATAGATTGAGCAGCAGTGGTTATCAGCTCGGTGCGGGCGAAGATCCACGGGCCGTCCGACAGCGGATGGATGGCTTCGATCTCGCCGGCTTCAGCGGCGAGCCGGAGCGTCTTCGGCGCGATCTTCAGGATCTGTGCGGCGTTGCTGAGGTTGAGCCAGGGCTCGATCCCGTCCTCGGCGGGCTTGAACACCGGGATGCGATAGCTCGAGCGCGTTGATGTGACGCGCTCGCGGGTCCAGCGATTGCCATTGCCCCTCTTGAGGCCGTTGCGGTTGAGGAGGCCAGCAATCAAATCGTCGCTGGCGATCAGGACCAACTGACGCACGGCTTGGATGATATCAGCAGAAGTGCTGTTGCGCTGTCCGCGCCGGCGCTTGGGCAAGCGCAACTCGCTGTGGGCGCCGCCTACCCAGTGGACGACGAGAACGATCTCGGAGGCCGCGTGGTCGATATCGGCCACAACCTCGTGGATCACGGTGCGTACGATGCGTTTTTTGAGACGGGCATCGGTCGTCGGCGCTGACCAGACGGTTCGCAGGTTCGACGCCAGGACGCCGAGCGAGGCCGGAGCAACGGCGGCAGGGGTATACTCGCATCATGCGCGGCAAGTTTGCCCTCGGCCTCCGCCACATCGACGAGCGCCCTGTTCCAGCGCGCTTCAAGCTCGCTCGCCACCAGCCGGTTCGCGGGGTCAGCCGCATCGTATTGCCGGAAGGCCCGGTCGGCGGCATAGCGCGCCGCTTCGAGGTCGCGACTGAGAGCATCGCGCACCTGATCGCGCCGTTCTCCGGCTTCCTTGGCGGCAGCGATTGCAGCGGCGATAGCCCCCGGACCGACGACGCCAAGCAGCGCTTCCTCGATCGCATCATCGACGCGCAATCCGCCGAAGGCGATGCAGTGAGGGCCGCCATTATCCATCCAGGCGCGGCTGCAGCTGTAGCGCGGGATACGGTGCTTCCTGCCGGAGTACCGGAGTGTGAGCTTGCGGCCGCAGCGCTTGCACCGGATCAGACCGGCCAGCAGCGCGTCACCATGCTTGGGCGCGCCGGGATGCCGACTGGTGGGAACGTTGCTGCTGACCATTGTGCGAATCGCCTCGAACCTCTCCCAGCTCACATACCCTTCGTGGGTGTTGGGCTTCAGCGTCAGCCATTCGGTCCGCGCCTTGCGGCGGATCTTCACGCTCACGCCCGCGGTGCCGTATCCCGCCGCCACAGCCGTCTTACCATAGGCATAGGCGCCGCCGTAGACCGGGTTCTCAATGATCCGGTGGATGGCAGAGTAGCTCGGTCGCCGCCAGGCGGTGTCGCCGTTGGTCTGCTTCACCGGTAGATCGAGGTTGTACTCGTGGAGCCAGCAGAGCGCCTGTCGCGCGCTCCCAGTTCCTCGACCTTGTCGAACACCAGCTTGATCGCTTCCTGGACACGCCGATCCGGATCCTTCTCATAACATAACGGTCGCCAGCCTTCACGAAGCCGACGGGTGCTGCCACAACCAACTCGCCCCGGCGCGCCTTCTCGTAGCGGGCCGAGAGCGAGCGCTTGTCGCGCGGCGATCAGGATGGAAGAGCGCGTCAATCAAGGTGAGAGAGTTTCGCCGGGCTCGTGACGTAGGGAGGGCGTAGCCCGAGCAGCAGGCGGTCGTTGCCGTGCCGCGGCGCATAAATGGTCTCCTGATCGACCAGAACGGTATCCACCACGCGGCACATCTCGATGAGTTGCTGCCAATCCCGGCTGTTGCGAGCGAAACGCGAGACCTCGCGGGCGCAAACCGCACCAACCTTACCGAGACAGACCTCCGCTACCATTCGCTCGAAGCCGGCGCGTTGAACCGCGCCGGCGGCTGAACGACCGAGATCATCATCGATCACTTCGATCTCGGACCATCCGAGCGCCGTCAGCCGGTCCCGCATGGCGTATTGCAACGCGCTGCTCTCGCGATTGTGCAACACCTGATGTGCTGAGGATTGACGCACGTAAAGAAGTGCCTTGCGCTCCAGATGATGAGGTCTGACCTTGTCAGAGATCATGATCGGCCTCCTTCGCGGGCGACATCGCTGCCGTCGCAGCATGGTCGAGGATCAACTGCGTCATCAGGCTCGTGAGGGCCGCCCGCGCTTCCGCCGGCAGCTCCGGCCACGCGGGCGCGCCGATGGCGCCGTGCGAAAGGCCGCTCCCGAACAGATCCATCTGCTGCGGCCGCGGTTGTCGATTGTGTCGGTATCCGCTCCCTGGCGTTGCCGTCTCGCGCGACATGAGTCTCTCCCCGATTCTGGTTGTGAGAGTCTCTAGATGCGCCAGAAAGCAGGGCAGCTGATGGCGTTCGATCCTTCAACGCCAGATCGAGAAGCGCAGCAAGCGCCGCAAGTGCATCGATGCTGGCAAACGGTTGAGCTGTCAAAAGCTCAGCGTCAGGGCATGCTGTCCGGTCGAACATCCATGCTGGAACTTCCAGCCAACGATCTGCTTGCGCCCCGTCCAGGGTGCAGCGAAAAACGACATAATCAGCCTTGCCGACAGTCCCGTGAACGCAAACTCGGCGACCAAACCAAGGGTGATGCCGATAAAGAACCTCGCGAAGAACGGTCCTGTGGGTGTGGGCGTTCTCAAACGTTGTTGTATAACGAAGAACGGCCCCACGGGGCGATCGGCAATCGACCGCCGATTTTGCTTCAAAACCTCGTCGGCGCAACCAGCCCGCCACCGTGACCAAGGCGCAAAACTCTAGTTCTGGGTGGTCCAAACTTCGGTCTCGCTGCTCACGCCCCGAGACTCTAACTGCCGCTGGATGAAAACTCAGGGGCAGGTCAATGCAGCACGTGCGCGGAGCGCTGGCATCAGACGCTGAAGAACCGCATCCTGCTCGACAATTATTACCTACCCGGTGATCTCGAGCGTCAAGTAGGAGCCTTCGTCGAACACTATAATCACGTCCGCTATCATGAGAGCATCGACAACCTCACGCCAGCCGATGTCTACTTCGGCAGGGCTGAGGCGATCCTCGCAGAACGAAACCGCATCAAGCGCGACACCATCGCAAACCGCCGCTTGCAGCATCAATTGCAGGTCGCTTAAACTCTAACCCTGATGAGCCAGAGCCTCCCTTCCCAAAAAGCCTGACCAGTCTCAAATTATCTGACGACGGACAGTTCATTCAAAGCTCCTTCATTCTAGAAGAAGCCGTCAATCCTGAAAGTGCGAAAGACTCTGTACGTTATCACCACAGCTGGCGGCCAAAGGGGTTCACGATGTAGGCCGCTGGGGATAGGGCAAGGAGGAACGCCTAACTCGGACAACGCTTCTCTTGCACAGGCACGTCCGACCGCAAACTCATGCCTTCTCCCGACGACGGCCGTGGCCACGGCTCCTTCATCCGAGGGCAGGAGTTCGGCTCCCCGTTCCAAGTACCGGGACAGGTTCGCACAACAACGTTCGACGGCAGCAGCTGACGGCTTGATCGCGAGCACCGCCGCTGAAGACTGCTGCTATAGCTGCATGACCTTTGCACGTTACGCTCATCACTTTATAGGATCGCAACACCTGCCGGCTATGTCGGCTCAATGCTCTGGCCGCGATGATGTCCATTGTCAGGTCAACTCGTCATCTCGATCGCTCTTGAAGTCGGGGGCCGTCGTCCGAGCTCAGCGAACTGGTTGAACATGACAAACAGCGCGATCATTCCGGCGCCCAGCTCAGCTATTGCTTGACTGGCCAACAGTCCGTTGAAACCCCATATGACCGGGAATAACAGTATGGCCGGTATGAAGAGATAGGTCTGCCTCGCCAAGGACACAACCGCACTGAGGCGTGCCCTCCCGAACGACTGAAGCATGGTCGTCACGAAGCTCTGAATACCAAAAAGCCCAAAAAAGAGATGGAAGACGATGCAGGTCGGGACGGCAATTTCCGTGACCTTCTCGCTATCGCTGAACGGCGTGACCAAAGGCCGGGCAAAAATCACAACGGCCGCAGAGTATGCAAAGGAAAGAGCGGCAGTCATGGAGAGCATGAACTTTGCAGCCTTCAATACCCGAGCGAAGTCGCGTGCGCCCCAACCGAACCCCAGTACAGCTTGAGAGCCTATGCAGAAGCCGGCGATAGGCAGTGCGCCGATCATCAGCAATCGCACAGCGATCCCCACGGCCGCGATCGAATCGTCGCCGAACGGCGCAGAAGTTTCGTATAAGAGCATAAAGGCAATGGCAGATAAAATACTGGTCATGGTCGCCGGCGCCCCTATGAGCGCGAGCTGTCTGATGCGAACTGCGCGCAACGAGATGTGAGCTATCCTGACGAGGACCATCCCGCGTCGCTTTGTAAAATACGCGATATAGAGGCAAATAGCAGCGATCTGAGATACCAGCGTTGCCAGAGCTGCGCCTCGCACACCGAGATCCAGTAGGAAGATGAGAACAGGATCAAGCACGGCGTTCAGTATGAAGGCGGTCATCATCGTCCACATGCTGAATCGTGTGTTGCCTTCGGCTCGGACGATGAAGCCGTTGACGATGTTCAGAAGCATCAGGGTATACCCGAACAAAATCGTCGCCGCGTAGTCGAGCGCCAGGGGCATGATGGTTAGCGTCGCTCCCAGCGTTACGAAGATCCCTCGCAGATTTAGAAGCAGAGCGGTGGTAAACAGGATGCCGATCGGAGCGGCGAGCGCGAGTGCAGTACTGGCGCCACGACTCGCCTCCAGGTGCTCACCAGCGCCAAGATGACGAGATATGAACGACGCTGTTCCAACACCAATCCCTTGTCCGACTGCCGTGAGCAGGACCAGGATCGGGAAGGTCATGCTGACGGCTGCGATCGCCTGCGTGCCGAGTGCGCCAACAAAGATCGCGTTGACGACCTGCTGTAACGAGTTGATCGATAAGCTAACAATAGACGGAATGGCGAGCCGCAGGATAAGGCTCGTGAGATTGGGGTCCGATAGATCGATCTGCTGCGTCTCCTTTGGCATCACATCGCGATCGCCCTCGACGGCAAACTCCGCTTCCGGCTCATTCATGTATGAAGGTTTCGCCAGCTCTTTCCGACTTCGCTGATCGTCTGCAACAGCTCCTGTCGCAACACCGTGCAAAGATTGCGGGTCACCTCATAACCCACCTGGGTTGGATTATACCTCGTTTCGATCTGTAGATGGCCGGCTTCATGGCCGACACTGAACCAGAAGAGGTAGTTCACGCCTGTTTCATCCATGTCTTTGCCGATCCAGAGTGGAGAAGGGTCCTTGGTTAGGAAGCGCCGTGGGAAATGGCGCTGCAAACCCACTCGATAACTCAATCCAATTCGAGGTAAGGGTAGGCGATCGATCCGGCTCCGCACGGCGGGATCTCGGTTCAGGAATTTCATGGCCCGAAAGCCTATCGCCCCGCGCGGCAAGGCATTGCGCTGGCGGTAGATTGAACGAGCACGATCGGGCCGCGGCTCCGTTCCCGTGAGAGCCAAGGGAAGCGGAACGATCTCGCTGATAACGCCGATAATCTGAGATGGATCGAGATCATCAAACAGCCGACCTCGGGTGGAGGTGAGGCTATCAATCCAGAGCGAATAGCTGCCGAAAACGCGTCCAAAGGCGCCAGACATGGCGGCAAGGAACACATCAAAGTCCTGACAATGCGCCGATCTGGCTGCAATATTGAGGAGACCAGCTGTCGCTTCCTTGTCAATCTCCAGAGAATACCTGGCCTGATCTTCCCAAAGGGGCCGGCAAGCTGCTTCATTCAAGCGACCTTCAAGGCCTGCATAGTGAAGCTCTCTCGCTGTCACTTCCGAAAAGCTCGCAGCCCCCGATGAAGTGTCGCTGACATGTAAATCGAACTGATGATAGTCAATCCCCTCCCAGTATATGAGTTCAGCTGGCGCTTCGCTGTTCGCGTAGTGCTCAAGGCGCTTTAACCATGGAGAGAGCATTTGTATGTTCTCGGGGCCACTCACGGCGTGGCCCGAGGCAAGGGCGGCGTTGTAGGCCGCATCCAATGCTTCCAGGAACAGTCGATAGCCTATCCCGTCCGCTACAAAATAATGCAAAAGGAAGAGCAGATGGTAATCGCCGCGTTCCGAGGTGCGGAACGCCGTGGCGTTAGCAAGAGGCGTCTGGCCGTCAAACCGAAACATATGTTGACGTCTGGCTGAGATGCTCTCGATTGCCTTACGCTGCTCTGGGCCGGTCATTCCGACAAGATCGATCTCCTCCACGAGGCGTTCGGCCACGGAAGGTCCGATTGTCAGACGTAGACCATCGTCGGTTCGGGCAATGCGGAGTCTGAGGCCTTCGTGCCTATCCATGACATGGGCAAGGGCACCCTCGAGAATTCTGACATTCAGGAGTCCGCGGGGCAAGAAGAACAGATCGCCGATGTTGAAATGCTCATCGAAGCCGGCGAGACGATTCCAAGATGAGATGGCGGGGGTGACTGGCAATGAGCTGCCCCCGGAAGAGAAGGTATCGAGTGTAACCGCCGCGCCGTCTGCCGCCAATTCCCTGATGGTCGGTGTTCGATAAAGTTGGTCGACAGTGAGAGTTAACCCGACTTTGCGCGCTAGCGTGACGCAGCGCACGCTCAGAAGAGAGTCTCCGCCGATATCAAAGAAGTTTTGATCGATTCCGACCCACTTGGCGCCTAATAGATCCTGCCAGATCGCAGCAAGAATATGCTCCTCCCTCGTGCGGGGCTCAGCAGATGGGCCAAGCCCGACCTCGCGGTAAGGAACGGACGACAGACGGGCACGATCTATCTTTCCACTTGCTCCAGAGTTCAAACCGTCGCGCGCCGGAACCACGCTAGCGGTCAAGCGACGATGATCTTCCATGCCGTCCGCGACGACCGCGGCCTTGGCGATTGCCGGATGAGACTCAAGGGCCGCTTCGACCTCCTCTAGCTCGATGCGAAAGCCCCGTACTTTGATCTGGTTGTCAGATCGGCCGCAAATCTCGAGAAGGCCGCTGGTTGAGATGCGTGCGATATCGCCACTTCGATAAAGAACGTTGTATTGTCCGTCACCATACGGATTCGGCACAAAACAGCGGTCGGTTCGATCTTGATCCCGCCAGTACCCAGCACTCACGCAGCGTCCCGCGATGCAGAGTTCGCCGGCGGCTCCGACAGGGGCTCTCCTCAACTGGGCATCGAGCACGTAGATTTTGACGTTATCGATTGGGCGTCCCACGGGGACGAGCGACGAGCCGTTGTCGGCATCCGATGTTTCGTAGATTGCCGCATTGGACGCACATTCTGTAGAACCATAGAAGTTCCACAACGGCACGTTCGGGAAATGCGTACGCCAGCGAACGGGGAGCCAGGCAGGCATCGGTTCGGCGCTGCTTGTGACCAGCCGCAAGGCGGTCGGTCGCGGGTGTCGTTCCTGGGAAGCAATGAGGCCGGACAGGAGTGGGGGTGATGCAAACAAATGTGTCACGCGATGTCTCGCCAACGTGCACAACAATAGATCGGGATCCAGCAACTGCTCTTGGGTCAGGATCAGTGCGGGTACACCTCTCAGAAGCCCCCCAAAGTACTCCCAAGCGGACGCAACAAGCGATGCGGACTTCTGGACAACCATCACGTCGGTACTGTCGAAGCGAAAGCTTCGCCACATCCAGTTCAGTCGATTGAGAATTGCCGATTCCGGTATCAGAACCCCCTTCGCCTTCGCGGTTGAGGACGACGTGTATATAAGGCTCGCAATTCCCTGATCGGATGATTTGTCGCTGCGCTTAAAATCGTACGCGGGCGCGTCGCACCCTTCTGGGTTCAATAGACAAATCGACGGCATGTCAAAACCAAGGTCAGCGGCATTTGCGTGAACCAAAAGCTTTGCCTGGGTATCGCGCAGGATATGTTCGATCCGAGGACGCGGATAATCTGGCGATATTGGGACAACAATGGACTGCAAGGCTCGCGCCGCAAGCATAACAGCGGCCACGTCAGGCGACCGGTCGATCAGTATAGCGACCATATCGCCAGCCCCCACGTCAGAAGCCTGCAGCAACGACCTGATAGTTCTTACGCGCTCGCACAACTGGCCGAATGTGATCTCACCGAAATCACCAAAATATGCCACCTGGCTGCGATTAGAGACGCTGATCTGATCGAACGCTTCGACAAGCGAACGTTCAGCCTCATATAGCTGCGCCGAGCCATCCAGCGAGTCCAGCATAGTGATGTCTGACGCGCTGAGGCAGCTCAGGTCTTTAATGGGCGCAAGCGGCTTCTCGACGCAGGCTGCAATCAGACGGCGCAGATTGTCGGCCATCCGGACAATCAGATCGCTGGAAAACATGTCCTCGGCATACGCCAGCTGGAGGGCAATTTCATCGTTCTGATCTTGTGCGTACAATGTCAGATCGAATTTTACATAGCCGGTGTCATATTCGCGAAATGTCAGATCCAACTCATGTTGGCCAAGTGGCTCCGCGGCCTCGGAATACATGTTGAACATGACCTGGAAGATCGGTGAGCGTCCGGCCTCGCGATGTAGCCGGATATCCCTTACCATCCAGCCGAACGGATATGCTGAATTTGCGATGGCATCGCTGACCAGCCCCTGGATGCGCAAGGCATGAACCGCAAAGGACTGGTCGACATCGATCGCGGTGCGGATTGGCAGCATATTCAGGAAGAAGCCAACAATTTCGGTGCTGCCAGGTTGATCCCGCACGACGTGCGGTATGCCAACGATAACATCGTCCTGACCGCTATACATCTTCAACAGCAGCTTGAAGCATGCGAGGAGTGTCGTCGAGGTGGTGCACCTATGTCGGCGCGCAAAATCCCGTACCTGATTGGAGAGCTCACTGCCAAGTAGTACTGCTTGCGAGGCGCCGCGATGGGAATTTCTCTGCGGCCGCGCTCTTCCCGTTCCAAGCGAAAGCACCGGCGGATCATTACCAATCTGACGACGCCAATAAATTCGTTGGTTGGCCAGCGCCTCCGGAGTGACGTGTTGCTTTTCCCAGAGCGCGTAGGCCGAGAGTGACGGGCGGCGCTCCGGCAAAAACGCAGCCGCATCTACGTACCTTTGTCGAAGGTCCCTGATTAGAACAGAGATCGACCAGGCGTCGATGATAATTTCGTGACCGGTGATCAGTATGAGATGGTTGTCAGGGCCAAAACGGATTAAGCGCGCGCGAAACAGATGGCCTTGGCTGAGATCAAAGCTTCCGTTCAGCTCTGTTTGACGTAACTCTGCGATTAGCTCCTCAGCTTCCTGCGCCGTGAGATGAGACGCGTCAGCAAATTCAGGACTTGCGCGTTGCGGAGCATCAAAAAGCTGAACCGGACCGTCCTCGTCGATGAAGCGGGCCGAAAGTGCCTGATGGGAATGAACGACATCGGTCCAGGCGCGATTGAACGCGGCCAGATCGATGATTCCCCTTATTCGCAAGCCGCCCTGAATGATGTAGTTCCTGGCAGGCGGATCGAGCTGCGAGAGAAACCATAGGTGCTCCTGAACTCGCGTCAGAGGCGATCGTGTAAGCTTTCCATACGTCGGGGCTGTGCACGGTTTGGATTCGGATCGGGCGGAGATCGAAGCCGCGAGAGATCGGATCGTTCCATTCAGCACCAGCCTGAAATCCGGTCTCACTCCGAGCTGGATCTGCAACTGACCCAATATGAGCATTGCCCGGAGCGAGTCGCCGCCGAGGGTTATGAACTGGTCATTCACGCCAATGTTCTCAATACGTAGAACGGCGGACCAGATCTGACACAGCTTGGCTTCGAGCTCTGTTTGCGGCTCCTCAAATGGCGTCGGCAAGAGAGGGCGGACACTGTAGGGGTCCGGCAATGCGCCAAAATCGACCTTTCCGTTTCTTGTCAGTGGAATACCGCCGACGTGGATGATCCGTTCTGGAAGCATGTAGGTGGGAAGCGCTTCGGCAAGAAAGTCCTGAAGCTCGCTTTGCGCCAGCTCAGCCGGAGCTGACACATACGCGAAGAGGCGTCTCGATCCACTTCCCCCCCGGCCCTGGTTATGTCTCTCGCCGTAAGCTTTACGCCTGCGCAGGAGGCGACCACGACGGCGCCCCGCACCAAATGATGAGCGGAGAGGCGGGCTTCGATTTCTCCCAACTCAATTCTGTGCCCGCGGATTTTGACCTGACGGTCCCGTCGACCGAGACATTCCAAAAGGCCATCGGAACGAACGCGCCCGAGATCACCTGTCCTGTATAGGCGCTGAAAGGATAGTTCGCTTGAGAACGGGTTTGGCCCAAAAGCATCCTTGGTGCGGACATCGTCATTGACGTAACCAGTAGCGACACCAACGCCGCTAACACAGATTTCGCCGACCTCTCCCGTGTTGCACAGCCGCGGTCCGTCGGCGACATAAACCTCAAGGTTAGAAATCGGTTCGCCGATTGGAACATAAGAGTCAGCTAGCCCAGGTGGCACGGAAACCAGATGATGCGTAACTCCGTCCGCGCATTCGGTCGGCCCATAGTGGTTAAGAATGGGGACCCCGGGATACAAGGCAAGCCAGGCGCGCGCCAATCCGGGTGTTAAGGGTTCTCCGACCGTAGAAATAATTCGCAAGCTGTCCAGAGCTCGCTCGACCACCGCAAGCGACTGCAGATAGTCAACAAAAACTGCAAGCATCGACGGAACGAATTGAACAACCGTCACGCCGTAACCTTGAATCGCTTTGAGGAGGGTCACCGGCGATTTCAGCGTCGTATCATCAATAATCGCGACACAGCCTCTTACGCAAAGCCCTGCCAGCAGCTGCCACAGCGATATGTCAAAGCAGTGCGAGGCCGTCTGAGCGATGCAATCGGTCTGAGCGAGGGCTAAGGCATCAATCTTTGCCGCCAAATGATTGTTTAGGGCTGCGCGCTCGATCATTGCGCCCTTAGGCTGACCGGTCGAACCAGACGTAAATAGAATGTAGGCGGGCCCATTCTCACTTGACGATGGCACCACAGACGAAGTCTGACCCTGTCGTAACGCCGCCTCCATAGGCATGAATTGCGTGGCGCGCTTGCTATTCGCCTGGAACAGGCCGAGCGAATCCAGCTGGTGTGGGCCAATAATCAGAGCGCAGCGGCTCTGCTCGATCATGAATGATGCACGCGAAGCCGGTAACGATGGATCGAGCGGCAGGTACGTTGATGCCGCCTTCAAAATTGCGACGACCGCAGTCGCCCAGTCGAGGTCCCGCTCACCCCAATAGCCGACGACCGCGCCCTGAGCGCCACGCTCTCGCAACGTTTTTGCGAGCGCATCCGATCTTGATCGCAGCGCCTTGTAGGTGAGTTCGTCCGCGCCGACCCTCAGCGCAACCCTCTCTGGATCCGATCTTGCAAGGCGATCGATCGCCATGATCGCGTCGATCGGCTGACATTCCACAAACTGATTCTTGCCGGATCGAGTTTCCGCAGCCATACGCGTTCCGCCATTCATCACTTTGTGCGGCCCTTAGATCAGAAAATTGTTGGGAGTCAGAACTGCCCGCCGGCGGTGACCGACTCTCGGTGAACTGAACCTCACCAGCTCTCAGCATTAGACGTGCCAACTTGGCCAAAGGAAGGATTAATGTGCTTTTGCGTCGGCCGGGCGCGGCGCCTCGTGTGTTCATTGTCTGGCCCCGAACATAACCGTCTTCAACCGAACGCGGTCATGTTAGGTCATTGCCAATCAATCCTGACTAGATAGGGCCCCGGTATGAACGCCTCGTCATTTGCGCCCAAAGGTGAATATGGCCGAGCCAGATGACGCGAGTCAGCCTCCGCGCTACAACCACTCGACCATACCGCTTGGATCTCGCCTCTTCAAGGCGGCAAAGCTGGGCGGCGGATTTATCGGTGTGGACACAGCGCGGTAGCGTCGAGGATACATTTTGAGCTGTCACTGGTTCCATGCTCGCGACGAGCTCGAAAACTCCTGACCTCCGACCTATCGGATGTGCCGATCTGCCCTGAGGCGCTGTGCACCGGTGGCATCTGGATGGAGGCCACGTTCACTCATGCCGATCTCGCCGCGCGCTGACATCAACAGCTTGCGAACGGTCTCGACCTCGTCCTTGCAAATGCCAGATGCTATCAGCTCGCGACACAGCCGCCGGACGAACGTACGGTTTTACAGCGCTCCTACTCTCGATTTCGCGGTGAGAGCAGGACGGTGCAGACGGGACGCCATGTGGCAACAAAGTACCGAGTCCTTCCAGATCACCGGACGGGTCGTGATGATATGATTTGAATAGAGCAAGCAGCGTGCCGATTGAGGAGTGCAGCTCACTCGGCTGTGGCGCCTTAGAGGCAGCAGCCGCACACGCCACATCGTTGGGAAGTACTCAAAGCCGGCATCGGCCTTTATTGGTGGCGCACTCTGGCCAGACCAGTTCGCCATCTCCGCAGCGAAGCTCCGGCATCTGGAGCATGCGAAGCGTCTTCGATTTCCGCTCAATAAGCCGTTCGCAACATTGGCGTGAGTGGGGGCGAAGAACCGTGTTGTATCTCTCCAATAACCTTGAAGCCGTGACGCTGGTAAAAGGGAATGTTTTCCCGATTCGAACTTTCGAGGTAGGCAGCGATACCCTGCTCATCACATCGTTGAAGAGCGTATTTCATCAGCAATGTGCCAAGCCCTTGTCCGCCCCAATTCGGATCGACGGCAATGAGAGGCAGATACCAATGTGGCTCGGGGGGATGATGTTCGGCCATTCCCTGCCGGAGGTGTGCCATATCTTCGGTGACCTCCGGGCGCAGGGACAGCGCCATGATTGCGTCCAGCGCATCTTCATCTTGCTGCACGTCGGAAGGCAGCCACAGGGCCGCGGCGCGAACCTCTCCGATGACGTATGCTGTGCCATGCTCGAATGCTCGTCCGCCACAGGCGTTAACGAATTGAGGCATGCTCCTAAGATATTGCCCCGGGTCAGGCCAACTCCAACGCATCAACGGATCGGCGGCAAAGCCGAGCACAATTGTCCAGACGGTGCTTGCCCGAATGCCTGCGTTCGCAGAGGTGACTTCCGACTCCGTTGTCATGATGTCGTTTTGGGCGTCAGAGTTGCAAGGGTGGACACGGGGCCGATACCTCTGAACGGGAGCAGAATGAAATGCAGCACGGAGGTTTCGTCGGGCGCATTTGGTTTCCGTTCCGGGCTCTCCTCCTGCCTCAGAAGGCCGCCTTCGACGGCCGCTTCGGACGAAGGCTCGTCGGTGGGCGACCCTTGGATCTGGATCTTCGTGGCGAGCACCTGTGCTTCCGGGCCTGGGAGCGTCATCTGGATCCTGCCCTTCCTAACGGAAGCGTCGAATTTCTTGGCCTCGACAACGTTCGGCAGCCCGCTTGAAAGAAATTAGGACGCTTTGAGATTGCAAGTACGAAGAAGTCACGGCACGCAATCGATACGAACGTCGTGCGATGGCTGCGCTTGAACCGGGCACCCGGCACGGCCGAGCAGGTTAGCAAACGTCGCGCGTCGATGTCGAGATTGGCAACGATTTTTATGAGGCATCACCTCGTCTCCCATTGAGCTGTTCTGCGTAAGGTCTCTTATTCAAAACACGTGCCAACTGCGAAACCGCATAGACTATCGCCCTCAGTCTGTTCGCCGTCAGCGCCCTTTCATCTTGCTGGCGAACGGATGCCGGGTGTGATTCCGTCTTCACACTGATTCGCAGCGGCGGGGTAAGGCAGGTAAATCTCCAGTTGTGGAGAGTGAAGAGCAGCAGGCGGCATTGTTGACCCTTCAGTTTCGCGCGGTCACGAGGAGGTCGATTGGGCGAGAGCCGTGTTGCTGACGTTGTCGGGTTGACCAGCCAACGCATTGCGCAAATCGCTTCGGTGGCTGCGCGCTAACGTCGGCTCATCACCCACTTTGCGCCAAAGAGGGCACTGCATTTCGGGCAGGCAATTTTTCATCACTCGCGGCTGCGGATTGTTGGCGGGATTGTGTTGTGCTTGATTATCCGCGCAATCAGTCCGCAGCCGACCAGTGGCTGCAGGGCTGTCTCCAATGCATCGGCAGTTGCCTCGGCATAGACTTCGCAGCCGTCAACGTAGACTGCGAAGTTCTTCAAATACTCCTCTCGCCCGGAGGTCGCAGCTCGTGCCGTGTCGCCGGCCAGGCGGCGCTTGCCGGCCTCGAGAAACTCCTTGGACCAGCCGTAATACATCGAGGCGGCAATGCCTTCTCGGCGACAAAGCTCGGAGATGTTCTCCTCGCCCCGCAATCCTTCCAGCACGATGCGGATCTTCTCTTCCGCCGAATACTGCCGGCGGGTCTGGCGCCGAATGTCCTTTAGCACTTGGTCTGCCGACGCTTTGCCCGGTCCGGATTTCTGTTTCATCTTCGCTCCTGGTGGCTACGATGAACCAGAAATCCTCCCTCCGCAAAATCCCCCTGTTTGTCTCACAGGCCCTGACGGCGAACAGTGGCGAAGCGTGACGCGTCGGCCGCAAGCATCACCGAATTGCCTATTTTGTCCTGCCGAACTGAGGCGCCCGCGCGCCGGGTTTTGGCCTCCGCGGTTTCCATTGCGACACCAATTGTTCGTAGCTTCGCTCCGCCTGGGCGGCAATCAACATCTCACGGTCGCGCAGCGCCTTGATGTTGTAGGCATAGGCTGGTCCACGCCGGCTGCCCTTCTATTGCGGATGTCCAGCTTGAAGTTGCATCGCGCGGGTCTTGCTGGCGACCAGCGCCGGGCGCGCCCACAGGTAATCCTCGCCCTTCGTCAGCAAATGCCAGCAGAGCACCGTGAGCTTGCGAGCCACGGCCACCGCGGCGACCTGATGGCCACGCCGGGCGCGGATCCGCACGAAAAAGCATGCAGTGGACCGGGCGCCTTGGCCGCGGCCCAGGCCGCCTCGACCAGCATGGCGCGCGCGTGACTGCGGCCGATCTTGCTGATGCGACCGTGATGGGCGGCTCCCAGTCCCGACTGCCGCACCCGCGGGTTCAGCCCGAAATAGCTCACCAGCTTCTGCGGGCTGTCGAACCGGCTGATGTCGCCGATCGCCGCCACGATTCCGGCGGCGACCGCCAGATTCACGCCGGTGATCGTCATCAATCTGTTCACCGCGGAATCCTCGATTGCGTCCCGCGCGATCTGGCGGTCGAGCAGGGCCAGGTCTTTCGCCAGCCGGTCAGGCTCACGGAAGTGCCGATCGATGGCCGCGCGCCCATCATCCGGCAACTGTTGAGCGGCCAACCATGGTAAGCGGCAAAGAGATCTTTCAATTACCCACATTTGACGTCGGATTTGAGCGAGGCGCCGCGGGCGAAATCTTGAATCGGCAGAATCTGTTGTGATTCATTGTTGAGCACCTGATTCGGAAGTGGGGTGCTCGATGGGTCTGTTGAAGGAACGCGCGGAGACGCGTGCTCAGCGATTGACGACCGGTATCGAGACGTGGGTTGATCGAGAAACTGCGGGATGCGAGTTTAAGGATGAGCGGCTTGGTCGCCGGTTCTGCAAATTGCTCGCACAAGTCGGAAGCGACATGGGTCAAAGCATCCCGTTGGTTTGTCAGGACTGGGCCAATACCAAGGCCGCCTATCGCTTCTTCTCCAACGAGCGGGTCAATGAGGCGGATATTCTTTGCGGTCATTTCGAGGCGACGCGCGGGCGCGTAGCGGCGACGGAGGACCGATCCTCGTCCTCCATGACACGACGGAATTCAGCTTCAAGCGCGAGAAGCCGGATCTGATCGGCTTTACGGGCAAGACGGCAGGACGCACGCAGTGCGGCATCTTGATGCATTCGAGTCTCGCCGTGACGACCGAGGGGCTTCCGCTCGGGCTGTCGGCAATCAAGTTCTGGACCCGCAAGAAGTTCAAGGGGACGACGGCGCTGAAGCGAAAGATCAATCCGACACGGGTACCGATCGAGCAAAGGAGAGCATCCGCTGGCTGGAGAATTTGCGGCAATCGACCGATCTTCCCGCAGCCCCTGGACGATGCGTTCATATTGGTGATCGCGAGAGCGACATCTATGAGCTGTTTTGCCTGGCCGAGAAGGTCGGAACGCATTTCCTGGTGCGAACCTGTGTTGATCGGCTTGCCGGGGACGGCAATCATACAATTGCCGACGAAATGGACGAGGTTACGATCAAGGGTCTACATCGGATCAAGGTCAAGGACGACAAGGGCGATCCCGACGACGCCGTTCTTGAGATCAGGTATCGCAAGATACGCGTCCTGCCGCCGATCGGCAAACAGACGAAATATCCCGCACTCACTCTGACCGTGATCCACGCTCAGGATCGGGGAAGGCCGAAGCGGCGAAAGAAGATCGAGTGGAAGCTCCTCACCGATCTCCCGGTCCGATCGCGCAAGGACGCCATCGAGAAGATCGAATGGTACGCGTTGAGGTGGAAGATCGAAGTCTTCCATAAGATCCTCAAATCCGGTTACAAAGCAGAGGACTCAAAATTGCGAACCGCTGAGCGTCTGGTCAATCTGATCGCGGTCTTCTGCATCGTGAGTTGGCGCGTCTTCTGGATGACGATGCTCAATCGCTCCTCACCGAATGCCCTACCGCAAGCCGCGCTGACAGATCCCGAAATCAGGCTTCTTGATCATTTTGTGAAAGACAGGGGTGGCGATTGCTCTCGACGAAGCACGCTCTCGCATTATGTGGTGAAGATCGCGCACCTAGGAGGATACTTGGCCCGAGCCAACGATCCGCCTCCAGGAAATACCGTGATCTGGCGCGGACTATCGCGGCTGACCGACATCGAACTGGGAGCCGCGGTCGAGGCAAAAATTATGGGTAATTGAAAGCCGGTTATGGCCGCCTTTCGTTGTGGGGTTCGGATCGGATAGCAGCTTGGCTCCGGGGCGCTGAAGATAGTGTCCACGAGCGGAGCTTAATGGACACTATCGTGAGGGATGGAGTGGCTGACGAAGATTTTCGTGGTGCGACGGCACGCGCCCGTCGGCGCAAGTCATATACGCTCGAAGAGAAGCAGCGACTGGTGGCTGAGAGCTGTGAGCCCGGCGCGTCGGTATCACTGGTGGCTCGGCGGCACGATATCAATGCGAATCTGTTGTTCACGTGGCGCCGGCAGATGCGCACGCCAGCGTCGGCGGCTTCGCCGCTGGAATTGATTCCGGTCGAGGTCATCAGCGATGTGCAGGCTGCCTCACCATCCGTGGCCCCTGGGGCAGAACGGTGCGGCGTGATTGAGATTGTCCTGATCGGCGGTGTGCGCGTGCGAGTGGACGCCGAGATCAGCGAGGCAGTGTTGCGGCGAGTGCTGTCTGCTCTGAAGGCGGCGGCATGATCGCGCCCGGGTCTGGGGTGCGAGTCTATCTGGCGACGCAGCCGTGCGATATGCGCAAAGGGATGGATGGTTTGGCGGCCCAGGTCCAGAACGTGCTGGCCGCCGATCCCTTCTCGGGGGCGCTGTTCGTGTTCCGCGGCAAGCGCGGCGACATGTTGAAGATCCTGGCCTGGGATGGAAGTGGGCTGTGCCTGTTTACACCTCCTTCAGCTTCAGTTGAGGGTTTTAGCACCAGTGACGTCGTGAGGGCGGCGGCTCGATCGACAAGACGATTCCATCGGCTGCATTGCTTGCGGGGCAGGTTCGATGTGGGAATCTCGTATAGGCAATAGTGTGCATTGTAGGCATGCCTGCTAACGAGTCCATGTTCAGCCCACCTTGCGAGGGTCGTTTCGTGGATGTTAAGGCGCGCCGCGGCTTCCCGTTTTGTCAGCATTCCGCGATCTCGCAGTCGGTCATAGCGTGAGCGCAAGCCATAGCGATGGACGAGATATGCGACCCGCAAGGCCGTGAAGCGGGTCTCATGGCGGCCGGGGCGCGCTGATCCACCCGGGCGATATCCTTGCTGGTTGAGAAGTTCGGCAATCTCGGAATAGATGTGTTTGTCGAGGAGCTTGTCGACCAACTCGACGATACCGGGTTGCGTCTTGACCTGCTGCGCGGAAGACTTTGGGCTCATGGTGGTGAGCGTTTGGATTTTGCCGCCCTTGAAGCGAACATGAATTTTGGTGGTTCGTTCCGCCGGCATCTTGATGAGGGTGACATCTTCGATGATGTGAGCGAGCAGCCGTTTGCGTTCACGATCCGGCGTGTCTGGATCTGCCCAAAGCTTGTTGAAGTCGACCGTCATCGCAGTCAGCCGCTCGCGAACAGCTTCATCGAGGACGAGCTGATCCTGCTCCCGCGCGCGCTCGCGATCGTCGCGGGCTTTGGCGAGCACGCGGAGCTTGTCGTTCCATTCGCCTTCGAGCGTGTCGGCGACGAGACGATTATTGGGGTCGACCAACATGAAGCGGCGCTGAGCGAGATCCGCTTCGATTTTGGCCCGTTCGATCGCCCGACAGCGCAACTGGTCTGCTTCCTCATACCTGGCTTCGATCTCCTTCCGGATGTCGAGCGTCAACTCGACGGCGGCCGGCGTCATCTGTTCGGCAATCAGCATGCCGATGGCTTTATCGATCTGAGGCCCGGCGATTGACTGGCAGTTTGGCTCGCCACGATAACCGTGAGCGCGATCACAGACGTACCAGGCATCCAGCCGTCCGCGCCGGGCAGTGTAGCGGATGCGAAAATGTTTACCGCATTGCCCGCACACCGCCCGTCCTTGCAGCAGTGCCGTCCCCTCCCGAGGAGGCGATGCGCGCGCCACTTCATATCCTCGACCGTTGGTCTTGAGAATTTTGAGATTCTCCTGGAACTGCTCCCACGTGATGTAGCCGGGATGGGCATCCGGGATACAAGCCAGCCAGTCATCGTGGTCACGCCGCTGCAGAGTCTTCTTACCGTCGATGGTTCGTCGATAGCGCCGGCGTCCATAGGCGTAGGCGCCGGCATACCGCGGATTGTTCAAGACGCGTATCGCCGTTGACGCGGTCAGTGTCCGAAACACCGTGGTCTCGCTGTTGCGCAGACGCGAGGGAAACAGAAGGCCCTCCTTGCGAAAGGCCTTGACGGTCTGGCATGCGGAGCCCACGCGAGAGAACGTGTCGAAGAAATGGACGATTGTCTCCCTGATCTGAGTGTCGGGATCGAACGTCACGTTGCCGGAGTGGTCATAGATCAGCCCGGTTGGCAAGACGCAGCGGTACTCGCCGCGCCTGACCTTGTTGAGGATTCCGCCGCGCAGCCTTGCTTTGATCACATGCAACTCGGCCTCACTCATTGTGCCCTTGAGCCCGAGCAGGAGGCGGTCATTGAAGCTTGACGGATCGTAGACGCCATCCTCATCGAGGATCAGGGTGTCGGCTAGTGCGCAGATCTCCAGCAAACGCTGCCAGTCAGCATTGTTCCGCGCCAGGCGGGAGACCTCCAGGCCCATCACGATGCCGGCGTGCCCCATGCCGACGTCGCTGACCAGGCGCTGAAAGCCCTCGCGCCAGACAGCCGATGCACCGGACTCGCCCTGATCGCTGTCGATGACGATTATTTGCTCGTCGCGCCAGCCAAGGGCAATTGCGCGTCCACGAAGTGCATATTGCCGCTTCGCGCTCTCGACGTTCTCGATGACTTGTCGCATCGAGGACTGGCGAATGTAGAGGTAGGCACCCCGTTCGAGGTGGTGAGGCTGGACTTTGAGGGACTCCTTCATGGCGTTCTCCGCTCGGGTGTGCTCATCGCCATTGTCGCGAGCACGTAAACGACAGCTGTGTGCTCGTTACGCGGCACTGGTGGAGTATACGAGGCAACTGACTGTTGAACGGGGGCTGCGGCGGCCAGCGTCTGCGCCCACCCCCACATGCCCCGGCGCAGAAAAAGCATGAGGCCACTGCGGGCCGTAGGCGGCAGCGCTTCGCCGAGAGCTGCCATACGCAGCACCTCATACTGGGCCGCAATGGCGGTCGAGAGGATCGAACACGCCGGTGTCGTGGGGTGTTCATCCGGCAGTTTTTTTTAATGCTCGCTCGATCGTCCTGGGATGAACCTCGATGCCGAGCTCGGCGCGGATCAAGCTCGCCAGCTCCCGAGCGCGAACCGGCTCGCCCGGGACCAGCCGCGCCTGCAGGAAGGCGAGGACCTCGCCCTGGACCTTGTGGGGGCCGCGGGGGCCCGGCTTCTTTGGGACCAGTCCCGCAATCCCGGCGGCATCGAAGCTCGCCTTCGGTTGGTAGTAGGTCGGCCTCGAGACGCCATACTCGTCGGAAGCCTCCGTCACCGAAGCGTTGTCGATCGAGACACGGCGCAGCATCTCGTACTTGACCTGCACGGCGTCGTGCGGATCGAAGAACTCGCTTCCCTGAAACTTTGGATCGCGCACCTTCTCGGGCGTCGGATTGAGCGTGCCCTCCTCGAGGAGGGCGTCGATCTTTGAGCGCTTGCTGTCGTGCTTCGCCGGCACCGTCGGCTCCGAGCGTACAAGAAGACGTTAACGTAAGTATATTTACGCCGCAAAATGAATCGCTGTCAAGGTCGCGAAAGCAGCCTATAGCGCATTTACAACTTAGATTTGATGGACAGGTGCGGACAAAAGAGAGCTGATGCGGCATTAATCGCCTTACATGTGCGGCATAATCATCCTTACGGTTTGCGCGCGATCGCAACGCTGCCCCGTCGGAAAGGCGCTTCACCAGGCTGGCCAGCTCCATCAGGTCGAAAGTACGCAAAAGTGCCCGTCCATGACCCATGACGATCTCTGCGTCCGGGCTCACAAGGTCCGTCCATTGCGGAGGAACCGACCATACGGTCGCGCCGTCGCCCTGCAGCAAGAGGCGTTCGCCATATCGGTTGTATCGTTTGCCGACGCAGAGAAGCTGCCGCCCGAACAATGGGTGGAATGGATGCATCACCCGCACAAACTGCCGCGCTGCATCCGAAAAGTCTGCATTCTCAGTTGAGGTACAAGCGGTTGGAGCAAGGAAAGTTCGTCTGGCCGCCGATCGTGGCGGGTCGGCTTCAGCTGACACCAGCCCAGCTGGCCTTACTCGTCGAAGGCATCGATTGGCGGCGGACGGTCGCGCCTGAACCGGTCATACGTCCTGAAGCTGTCTAATAAGCTCCCGATTCCGAAGATCTATTCTCGCTCCTGAGTCATGACCTTGCTATAAGCCGGCATGTCTCTCGCCACTGCGGAATTGCCGTCGGATCCGGACGCCCTGCGCGCGTTCGCGGCAGCTTTGCAGGCCGAGCTCTACGCCAAGACGCTGCATATCGAGAAGTTGAAAGCCCAGTTGGCGACGCTGCGGCGCGCGCGCTTCGGCCAGTCGTCTGAGAAGCTCGATCGGCAGATCGATCTGCTCGAGCTGATCATCGGCGATCTGGAGGAAGCCGAGGCCGCCAGCGAAGCCCGCCGGGATGCGACTGCGGCGACGCCAGGCGCGATGCCGGTGTTGACCGGGCCCCGGCGTGTGGGCAATCGCCGGCCACTGCCCGATCACCTGCCGCGCGAGATCATCACCCACGGCGGGGTTTGCGCCTGCCCGGCCTGCGGCTCCGAGCGGTTGCGCAGGATCAGCGACGATGAGCGGGAGGTGCTGTGTACCATCACACTTCAAGGTCATCGTGCATGTGCGGCCGAAACTGAGCTGCCGGGACCGCGAGGCCATTACGCAGCCGACGATGCCAAGCCTGCCTATCGAGCGCGGCAGGCCCGGCCAAAAGTTGATCGCCCATGTGCTGGTCTCCAAATATTGCGACCACCTGCCTTTGAACCGACAGTCCGGAATCTACGCGCGCGAGGGCGTCGACCTGGATCGATCGACCCTGGCCGATTGGGTCGGACGGGCCGCATGGCTGATGGCGCCGGTAGCTGAGCGCATCGGCGACTACGCTCGCGCCGGCCCGACCATCCATGCCGACGACAGTGTGCTGCAGAAGCACACAGAAAGGATGATCGAGATGATCTGAAAATCTGTGTGCGCAAGCTGTGGCAGCGATGAGGGTAGGCCCCTCGGGATCGACTTTCAGGAGTAGGTCTCAAATCACTTCAAGCGGCTTCGCTTAAGAGGCGCGGTCGTGAGCGTTGAAGCTAACGGTCGGGAATACCCGAACGGATAGGCGTCCGAGAGACGAATGAAAATGAACCCGCCGATGAACCGTCGTAACGTGGAAATCGTCGTCAAAACCAGAGGTGTGTCGTCCCTCTGGGATGAGCCCGCCGGGAGCCTGATGACCGGGCGGGCGGCGACCGGCGTTGAGGGGGCGTGAATCGGATGCAGGCGCTGCCACGGAACTGCAGGAACCAGTCGCTCCTATGGAAAGGGAGAAGCACAAGCGGAGAAGACCGCGAGGCGAGATTACCGACGCGGAGCACTGGGACGGACCGATCCGTATTAGCGACGAAGGCTCGTAACGGGGCCGGAGCGAAGGGATCGGATCAGGTGGGCTGGCCATCGTCGCAACTGACAACAGGAGGACGACGGTGAACCAGCCGGGCAAACCGTTCAACATCGACAAGAGAGAAGTGTACGAAGCATATCTGCAGGTGCGATCCAATGGTGGCGCAGCCGGTGTCGACGGAGTGACGATTGAGCAGTTCGAGTCTGACTTGAAGAGCAATCTCTACAAGATTTGGAATCGAATGAGCTCAGGCGCTTACTTCCCGCCGCCTGCTCGCGCCGTCTCCATTCCAAAGAAGAGTGGGGGCCAAAGGATCCTCGGGGTGCCCACTGTGGCAGACCGCGTGGCACAGACGGTTGTCAAACAACTGATTGAGCCGGCTCTCGATGCAATCTTTCTGGCAGATTCTTACGGCTACAGACCCGGTAAATCGGCTCTCGATGCCGTAGGCGTGACGCGACAGCGGTGCTGGAAGTACGATTGGGTTCTGGAGTTCGACATCAAGGGACTGTTTGACAATATCGACCACGAGCTTTTGCTGCGGGCCGTCCGGAAACATGTGACGTGCGCATGGGCGCTGCTCTACATTGAAAGATGGCTGACAGCGCCGATGGTGCAAGAGGATGGAATGATAATCGAGCGAAGCCGCGGTACCCCACAAGGGGGCGTGGTGAGCCCGATCCTCGCCAACCTCTTCATGCACTATGCATTTGATCTCTGGATGGCACGGATGTTCCCCGATCTCAGGTGGTGTCGGTATGCGGATGACGGTGCGCCACGACGGCGCGAAGGAGGTGTGATGTAGAGCACCTTTGAGCAGCCTTGCTGCACAGAAGATGGGGGTTGGCCCCTCGAACTCGGGTTGCAGGATCAGGGTTCAAACCACCGGCTGCTGCTTCGGCCCAATGGTCGAGGTGGTGAGCGAGACCGGAAAAGGCAGAGCAAGACTCTGTCAGGTAAGGATCGAGGAGACGAGCGCAAGCGAACCACCGATGAACTGTCGAAAGCGTAGGGAAGACGTCAAAACCAAGGGGTAGTCGTTATCTTGGGATCAGTCTGAGCGATAC
>NZ_JAGKJL010000067.1:0-42829 GCF_020329495.1 Bradyrhizobium australafricanum
AGATTGGGTGGAGAAGAAGGTCAGGCGCCATCTGGCGCGGGCACGGCAACGAAAGGGCTTCGGCTGGGAGCAGTGGAGTAAATCATGGCTGTACGATACCCTGAAGCTGTTCAACGACTACCGGGTAAAACACGGCTGACGAAAGCTGCCCAGCGTGATAGGTCCCATAAACCTTGATGCGAAGCGAATGGGGGCGCGTAGTGCGGGAAATCCGCATGCTGCGTGCGATGAGGCGGGGGCTGGAAACGTACACATCCAAGGCTCTTGGATGTGCGGCGCGCCAGTCCTCGACCCTACCACAGCTAACCTGGCGGCCACAGAGCGCGGGCTGACGCAGAAATCTGGAGGTGGAGCTATTTTGAGGAGTCCCAACGCACCCGATCTGTGATTCATTGGGTTGCATGGATGCTGATCGCGACGCGATTCCGGATGACGTTGCCGCCCTGAAACAGGCGCTGGCGGTCGAGCGCGCGAAGGCTTTGGAGATCGCCGCTGAACTCGCGGTTGCCCGCGCGAAAGCATCGGAAGACGAGGCGCTGATCGTCCAGCAGAAGCTGCAGATAGCCAAGCTAAAGCATCAGATCTACGGCCAGCGGTCGGAGCGTTCGTCGCGCCTGATCGAGCAGTTGGCGTTGATGTTCGAGGAATTGGCAGCCGACGCCACTGAAGACGAGCTGGCGGCAGAGCGCGCTGCGGCCAAGGCAACGACGGTGCGCGGATTTACGCGCAAGCGCGGCGAACGCCAGACGTTCCCTGAGCATTTACCGCGCGAACGAGTGGTGATCGAGCCGCCGACGGCTTGCGAGTGCTGCGGCGGCAATCGTCTGCGCAAGCTCGGCGAGGACGTGACCCGGACACTGGAAGTGGTGCCGCGCCAGTGGAAGGTGATCGAGACGGTCCGGGAAAAGTTCTCCTGCCGCGACTGCGAGAAGATCAGCCAGGCCCCGGCGCCGTTCCATGCCGTCGCGCGGGGATGGGCCGGCCCGAGCCTGTTGGCCATGATCATGTTCGAGAAGTTCGGCCAACATCAGCCCTTAAACCGCCAGGCTGAGCGCTATGCCCTGGAAGGCGTGCCGATCGCGCTGTCGACCATGGCGGACGCCGTGGGATCGGTCTGTGCGTCGCTCGATCCCCTGCTGCGCCGCCTCGAAGCCCATGTCATGGCGGCCGAGCGCCTGCATGCCGATGATACAACGGTGCCGGTGCTGGCCAAGGGCAAGACCGATACGGCACGGTGCTGGATCTACGTCCGGGACGATCGGCCGTTTGGCGGCGCCGGGCCGCCGGCGGCGATGTTCTACTACTCCCGCGACCGTAGGGGCGAGCATCCCCAGGCGCATCTGGCGGGGTATGCCGGCATCCTGCAGGCCGACGCCTATGACGGGTACAACCAGCTCTATCTGGCGGGACGCCACCCTGGACCGATCCGGGAAGCGGCGTGTTGGGTCCATGCGCGGCGCCCATTCTTCGCCATGGCCGATATCGAAGAGAATATGCGTCGCAAGGCCACCGGCAAGAAGGAGATCCCGCTCTCGCCTATCGCGGTTGAGGTCGTACGGCGGATCGATGCGCTGTTCGAGATCGAGCGCTCCATCAATGGCAGAAGCCCCGAAGGGCGCCGGGAGGTGCGACAGACGCTGAGCCGGCCTCTGGTCGAGGACCTGCAGGTCTATATGCGGGAGCAGCTCGCCAAGCTGTCCCGTGGGCACGACCTGGCGAAGGCGTTCAACTACATCCTGAAGCGCTGGGCGAGCTTCACGCTCTTCCTGGAGGATGGCCGCGTCTGTCTCTCGAACAATGCCGCCGAGCGAGGATTAAGAGGTATCGCTCTTGGACGAAAATCCTGGTTGTTCTGCGGCTCTGATCGCGGCGGACGGCGCGCGGCTTCCATGTATAGCTTGATCGTCACGGCCAAAATGAACGGCGTCGATCCGCAGGCCTGGCTCGCGGATATCCTTGCCCGCATCGCCGCCCACCCAGCGCATCAGCTTGACGAGCTTCTGCCCTGGAATTGGACGCCAACTTCGGCGACTGCTGCGCAAGCGGCGTGATCTGCGTACTGATGACGCTCCTACGCGACGACTAACCCGTCTGTGGCCCACGCCGGATGCTTACGATATTTATCGCTGATGTTAGTAGGGGAGATGTTGTCCAATTGTGGCTTCCGCTTCTGGCCCATCGCGACATATTGCGCTGCCGCACGAACTTGGTCGCTATAGGAGCAAAGCGGACGTAGTCACCAGTCACATGAGGCCGTCGGATCTATAGGCCACTCTCTATACGACGGGCAGGCCGAATGCGCCGCATGGCAGGCTCAATCTCTTCAGACAGACGGGTCGTGTTCGGCGTAGCAAGGAGTGGTCGGTTGGTTCGAAAAAGAGATACCTCCCTGCCGTGTTTGGGATCCCGTCCCGCCGAGGTGGAAGCTCAAGTATGACGACCGGCTTCCGGCTTACTTCTTTGGCCCAGGGGCCGCGCGGAGGATAAAGCACGTCCAGCCTGTCGCAGACCTTGGCCAGACTGTTCCCGGTGATTCCGAATTCCTCGGCCGGCCGGATCATTCACCTAGCCATTGATGTAGAAGCAATAAAACATCACCGCCAAGGCGTGGCGAGATCCCCCTAACCTTCGGCGATCAGCCGCCTTCGCTTCTGGCAGATGCCCAGCTCGATACGAGTATAGGCCTGACGAACAAAATAAGCCGAGATTTCGAGAGGAAATCCCTGCCTAGTTGTTCAGTCCCGTGAGTTTAGCAACGGCCTGGATCGGGGCCTGGTAGCCGAGGCATTTGAGGCGAGTCCGGTTGTAGTCGTGGACGAATTTGGCGATGAAGGTGTCTCGATCGGCATGGTCGATGAAGGTCCGCCGGGCGCTGCCGCGCTTTTGTTCGCGGCCAATGGCTTCGGCGATGCGCCGGTTGAAACGTTCGACGAGTCCGTTGGTCTGCGGATGGTAGGGCTTGGTCAGGCGATGCTGGATGCCGCACTGTCGGCAGAGTTGATCAAAGGGGTGGTCGCCGGAAGGCTTCCCGGGCGGCTTGTTCTTCTTGTCGACGGCGAAGCGGTCGGTGAACTCGGCACCGTTGTCGGTGAGGATAGTGTGAACCTGGTGCGCAAAATCAGCCAGGAAGCGCTTAAGGAAACCGGTCGCGGTGGCCCCGTCCCGCCTGGAATGGATCTCGACAAAGACGTAGCGGGTGGCGCGGTCGATGGCGACAAAGGCATAGCTGGTGCGGCGCTGCAGGGACGGCAGATACTTCACGTCGATATGGATGAAGCCGATGCTGGCGGTCTCGAAGATGCCGACCTTGGGTTTGTCAGGCTTGGCGAGCCGGCTGATGCCATTGCGCTGCAGGCAGCGGTGAATGGCGCTGCGGGACAGCTTGGCATTGATGCATCGCTGCATCACCTCGACGATGTCATCCAGCGGCAACTGCAGCGACGTCCGCAGCTCGCAAACCGCCCTTTCTTCGACAGCCGACAGGCTGGTC
Source organism: Bradyrhizobium australafricanum (assembly GCF_020329495.1). Taxonomy (NCBI): domain Bacteria; kingdom Pseudomonadati; phylum Pseudomonadota; class Alphaproteobacteria; order Hyphomicrobiales; family Nitrobacteraceae; genus Bradyrhizobium; species Bradyrhizobium australafricanum. The sequence goes on from NZ_JAGKJL010000067.1 coordinate 3,491, forward strand.
ACCAGGTTCTTCGGCCGGTGCGAGCGATCTTCGACCGTCGTGCGGTCGCGCCAACGATAGATCGTGGTCTCGCTGACCCCCAGTTCCGTCGCCAATTCGGCGACCGACTTCCGGCTGCGCTGGATATAGGCGCGCGTCTTCGGTGTCGTCGTGGCGTTCGCGTGCAGGCTCAGTTCCATGACCCGAGGTGCTCCCTGACAAAGGCCACGCCTCGTTCTACACCGATTCCATCAAACCAATCAGCAGGGACCAAACACCTAGTCAAGGAGGAAACCCTCTGGGCGCCAGCGGACAACCATCACCGCGAAACTTCGCGCTTCGGACAGCGATGGATCGACCTCCGAGGCGCTCGGCTCATCGCATGTTTGCTGTGGCGTGACTGCGTGTGCTGACCCCATTTACAGGATGGGGGAGGGGGAGTTCCTAGCGCGCTGACCAAACTCGTTTGCGTGAAGGTAAAGGCGTCTGTTTGCAGTGGTTTACTAGTCTTTGCTCGGAAAACTTGATGGGGAGCGGGGTGCAATGTCGGCTCGTTTGTGCTGCGTGGCACGCTGATGATGTGCGAGGGAGCCGCGGTCCCTTAGCTTTGCTAAGGCAGAAGATCATAATCAATACCAGCCACGCTTGATGCCAGTGCCGAGCATTTCGTCGTAGAGATCGATGCGGCGATCGCGCAGGGGCTGATTGAAGCTGTTAAGCACGCGCTTGCTGCGGGCGTCCGACAAGTTCAGCTCTGCATAGATGATGTCTTCGTCGGACTTGCTGGCAGGACCGGCTAACGGGAAGCCGGTGTGGCTTACGATCAGGCTCGATCCCAGAAACGGCTGGTTGCGCTCGACGCCGACACGGTCGGCGGCGGCGACATACATGCTGTTGGAATGGGCGCCGCTCATGGCGAGGATATTCGCCATGACCATCGTGTTCGCGGGCTGGTCCGGCATCGGCACCCAGTTGGTCGGCACGCAAAGGATGTCGGCGCCCTGCAGCGCGGCGAGACGGTAGGTTTCCGGAAACCAGCCATCGTAACAGATCGCCACGGCCATGCGGCCGAATTTGGTCTTCCAGACGGGAACGCCGAGATCGCCGGGTTCGAAGAACAGGTTTTCCGAGCCCCACAGGTGTACCTTGCGATAGGTGCCGACGTAGCCGTCGGGCCCAGCGATTGCAGCACTGTTGTAGAGCGCGTCACCTGCCCGCTCGCAGACGCCGGCGACGATTACGAGGTCGTGGCGGCGAGCTGCTTCCAGCCAGGCTCTTGTCGTCGGACCATCGGGCACAGGCTCGGCCAGCGCGAAAGCCTCTCGGCGGCAAGCGAAGACATAGCCTGAATTGCAGAGCTCGGGTAGCACGACCAGCTGCGCGCCGTTAGCTGCCGCTTCAGTGATCTTCTCCAGCGAGCGTGCAACATTGGCTTGCTTCTCGCCAATCTTCGGCTCCATCTGGATACAGGCTACCTTGATCGGGCTTTCCGCGTGCATGGCAAGCACTCCGTCGGGGTTTGTCGGATCTCGCGCATCCTCAGATAATGGGATACATGTCCTTCCAGCCATGCGCGCGCTCATAGGCATCTGCGGCACGGATCAGGGTCATCTCATCAAAAGGGCGGCTTGCAAGTTGCAGTCCGATCGGCAGTCCGGCGCTATCGAAACCGCAAGGTAGCGAGATCGACGGCAGTCCGGCGAGATTCCAGGGGTAAGTCAACCGCCAGGAGGCCGCGAGTACGCTCTCATCGTTCGCGCCGACGCGTACAGTCCATTCGCCGATCGGCCATGCCGTCAGTGGGCAGGTGGGGCCGATTATGACGTCCACATCGGTGAAGATTTTCGCAAGATCGTCGATGAGCACGCGGCGGAGCTGCTCGGCCTTGAGGTAATCCGGACCTGTGACCAGCCGGCCCATTTCGACCAGCGTGCGCACGTCGTCAGTGAAGCCTTTGACCAGGCCGCTTGCCAGGTTGCGGCTGTGATAGGCGGTGGAGGACGACAGCTCGATCGCGAAGATCGCGCCCAGACCATAAGCGAGGACCGGCAACTCGAATTCGACCAGACGAGCGCCGGCATCGCGATAGAAGCCGATTGCCGCGTCGATGGCGGCATCGACGTCGGATTGGTTGCTCTCGAAGAAATGGTTACGGCAGATGCCGACGCGAAGGCCGGCGATTGGCTGGTTAAGCCCTCTCGTGAAATCCGGAACGTCGGCGTGGGCGGAGCCGGGATCATCAGGGTCGTGACCCGAAATGGCGTTGAGGGCATGGACGCTGTCGGCGACCGTATAGGAGAGTGGGCCGGCATGGTCGAGTGACCAGCTATGGGGAACGATGCCGGCGCGGCTCACGCGGCCGAAGGTCGGCTTCAATCCAACGGCGCCGCATAGTGCGGCCGGGATGCGGATCGAGCCGCCGGTGTCCGACCCCATCGCGATCGGGACCATCCGGGCAGCGACAGCCGCGCCCGATCCTCCGCTCGAGCCGCCGGGGACGCGGCTCATGTCCCACGGATTCTTGGATGGCGGCGTCACATTGCCCCAAGCGAATTCATGCATGCGCGTCTTGCCGATGATGATTGCGCCGGCCGCGCGGAGTTTGGCGACAGCAGCTGAATCAGCTCTCGCGAAGTTCATGTCGGAAGTCGCGGTGCCGGCGGTAGTCGGCATGTCGGTCGTGATGTAATTGTCCTTCACCGCCACCGGCACGCCATGAAGCGGGCCACGCCAGTGGCCGTCTGCAATTTCCCGATCTGCAGCTGCCGCCTGGGCGTGCGCATCGTCTGCGGTAAAGACGAAGCTTTCCAGCTTGCGATCGAGCGCCTTGATGCGTTCCGACGCATTCTCGACGAGCTCGACGCTTTTTAATTTTCCTGTGCGGAGGTCGGCTGAGAGTTCGGCGACGGAGCGCGTGATAGGATTGCCTTGCATCGAGAGTGCCTCAGCCTTGTCGGTCGGCCGGCAGTGGGGAGAACACGACGGCGGGATGAATGTCCGTCAGGTCGAGGCTCCGCAGCTTGGCGATTTCCTGCGCGATGGGCTGGAAGGCGGCGAGCACGACGGCCCTTCGTTCGGCGTCGAGGTCGATGCCGAGCGCATCGACGAGGCTGTCCAACTCATTCATCGAACTCTCCCTCACAACTGCAGCTGTTCTTGGACGCGCGCCGCAGCAGGCTCGTCGCCGGCCACGCCCTCATCAGCGATTTCACCGATCTTCAGCACCGCGTAGCGGTCGGCCATGGAAAAGGCGAACGGCACGTTCTGCTCCACGACGAAGATCGTGGTGCCGGCGCGCTTGCGCTCCGCCAGCAATATTTCCGACAGGTGCCGAACCATGGAAGGCTGTAACCCTTCCGAGATTTCGTCGATTAGCATCAGGCGCGGCGAGCCGAGCAGGGCGCGGGACACGATCAGCATCTTCTGCTCGCCGCCGCTCAACGTACCGGCCTTTTGGTTGAGGCGTCTGCCGATGATCGGGAAATAATCGCTGACACGAGCCAATCCTTCGGCAAAGCCGTGGTCGCTACGAAGGCCTAGCCTGAGATTTTCCCGGATCGTCAGGTCTTGGAACAGCGTCTGCTCCTGCGGCGTGTAGGCGATGGCCTTGCGCGCGATCAGATGCGTGGTCAGCGTCGTGATGTCTTCGCCGAACAGACGGATGCTGCCTTGCCTGGCCGGGACGAACCCAAGGATGGTCTTGAGCAGCGTGCTCTTGCCCATGCCGTTCTTGCCGAGCAGCGCGAAAATTTCACCAGAACGGATCCCGAGCGAGATGTTGCGCAGCACCATGGCTTCGCCGTAGCCGCTGCTCAGATCGGAAATGTCCAGGACGGTTTCGCTCATGGCCGCGCCTCTGCATGCGCGCCACCCGCATATATCGTCCGTACCAACTCGGAGCCGACGACTTGCGCCACCGATCCGTCCAAGAGCACCTTGCCTTGATGCAGCACGATGATCCGGGTCGAGATTTCACGGACGAAGTCGAGGTCATGCTCGATGATCAGCGTGCACAATCCCGCGCGCTGGACGAGATCGACCAGGATGCCGCCGATCAGCGTGCGCTCGGGCTTGGTGAGGCCTGCGGTCGGTTCGTCGAGCAGCAGCACACTCGGCTCCAGTGCCAGCACCATCGCAAGCTCCAGCGCGCGCTTCATGCCGTGGGACAGATGCCGGCACTCGATTGCAAGCTCGCGGTCGAGTCCGGTCGCGGTGATAACGTGACGGGCGCTCTCGGGCAGCGCGAGCGTCGGCGCGTGGCTCAGCAAGTTGGCGCGGTCCAGCCGATGACGGGCAAGGCGCAGGCATTGTGCCACCGTCAGCGTCTCGAACAGGCTGGTGGCCTGGAAGCTTCGGCCAATGCCGAAGCCCACCACAGCTTGTGGCGGTGTGCGCGCAATCGCCCGTCCGAACACCGCAACTGTGCCATCAGTTCGCTCGAAACCATCGGAAAGGCAGCGCATCAGCGTGGTCTTGCCGGCGCCATTCGGACCAATGATGCCAAGTAATTCACTGCCCAGCGCCTTGAACGTGACCCCTTCAAGCACCTTGAGGCTGCCGTAAGAGCGCGCCAGATCGGCAATGTCAAGCGCTGGCGCATCCGAGCCGGTGCCGACGCGGTGTCCTTCGCTGGCCTCAACGAGGGCAGGCACCGCAAGCATTGGTGCAACGTCGCGGCCGCTGGTTGCCGACCACAGCCGCCGCAAGGCGCTCCGGATCACGGGTGCGATGCCCTGGGGCAGCGCGACGATGACCAGCACGAAGATGGAGCCAACGATCAGCTTCCAGACATAGGGCAAATTGCCGGACAGATAGGCGCTCGTCACGTCGATGGCGACAGTGCCGAGCACGGGGCCGACCAGCGTACCGCGTCCGCCTAGCGCGACCCACATCACGAGCTCGGTGCCGAACACGAAACTGCCGATCTCTGGCGCAACCACCACCGTATAGCCAGCATAGGCATAGCCGGCGATCGAGGCGATCATCGCCATCACCACCATCAGCAGGATCTTGATGCGGGGCGCGTTGATGCCGAGATAGGTGCAGCGCTGCTCATTCTCGCGGATCGCTACTAGCACGCGGCCGAAATCGCTGTTGACAAAGAACCATGCGGCCGTCGTCAGCACGACGAGGCCGACACCGCAGATCGTGAACCAGGCCTCCACCGACAGGTCGAAGGTGTTATAGCCGACGAGGCCGCTGGAGGAGCCGGTGAAGGTGCCACCGGAGTAGAGTACCTGCACGAAGATGATCGGCAACGCCAGGGTCACGATGGCGACGTAGAGCGGCGAGGCGCCGTAGAAGAAGGAGACCCACCCGGTGATGGCGGCCACCACAGCCGATACCGCGATCCCGGCGAACAGGGCCAGCACCGCGGTTTGCAGCGAGAAATCCATGTAGGTGAAGGTGATGCCGGCGGCGTAGGCGCCGATGCCGAAGAAGGCGGCCTGGCCGAAGGTGAGGATGCCGGTGTAACCCCAGAGGATATCGACTGTCAGCGCGGTTGCTGCGTACAGGAATGACCGCACCATGATGTTGACAGTATAGGAGTCGAGGACATAGGGGCCTGCGACGGCGGCTGCGATGCAGAGCAGCGCGATCGAGCCGACGAAGCGGAGCCGAGTGGAGGCGACGCGCACGGGCAGCGTCGCCGTTGTGGTCGTGAGATCAGCCATGACCGAACCCCGCGGGCCGGATGCGCAGGAGGAGGGCGGCCAGCACCACGATCGTCAGTCCGCCGATGACAGGGCTTATGTAGGTGGAAACCAGCACCTGCGCGCCGCCGAGCGTGATCGCAGCGGTCGCAAGGCTGACAAGCGAGACCGACGACACCAGCACCAGCATGAACGCGTTGACGAGCCAGGGAACGCCCATGTTCGGATCGACGCTGGAGAGCGGCGTGATCAGTGCACCGGCGAGGCTCGCAAGGCCCGCGCCGATGCAGAAGGTGACGAAGCGGACATGGCCGCTATTGATGCCGAGGCCACGCGCCAAGGGCTCGTTCATGATCACCGCGCGCGCTTCGAGGCCAAGCCGGGTCGCGTTGAACAACGCTGCGATGCCGCCCGCGATCAGCGCAGCCGCAAGGATGAGAAACAAGCGATAGAACGAGTAGGTCTGACCGAGCAAGCTGGTGGCGCCGGCGATCGGTGTCTGTACGAACTGGATCTCGCGACCGAAGATGATGGTGATGACCTGGCCAATGATGATGCCGAGCCCCCAGGTTGCCAGAATCGCATCGAGCGGACGGTCGTACAGCGGCCGGATGATGAAGCGCTCGACGACGGCGCCGAGCACGACGCCCGCGATCGCTGCTGCCGGATAGGCGAACCAGGGATTCAAACCAAGATTCGTCACCACGAGGCCCGAATAGCCGCCGATCGTGAGGAAGCCGCCATGGGCAAAATTCACGATCTTGAGTACGCCCAGAATGATGAGAAGCCCGGCTGAGACGGCAAACAGGATCGCGGCGGTGGTGATGATGTCGAGGATGAGGGCGGTCATGCCGGTCTCCGCTCGGCTTCGATGCCGCCGAAGAGCGCCATGAGCCACTTCGGTGCATTAGAGGAATGGGGGAGTCTGGCACCGCTCATTAGCACGCGCAATCGTCTGGAGCGAAATGTCGTGGCCCAACGGAGCGAGAGCGACGCTCGGAACTGGACCGGCATGTCGCTCCGCTCACACGTGCTACATTGACGAACCCAATCACGCTCCCCGCGGGATCAGAGCTTCGGGCACTGCTCGCCCGGGTTGACGTTCGGGAAGCTCTTCACGATCTTCACCGAACCGTCGGACTGCACCTGACCCAGATACATCGTGAGCGGCGCGTGGCGCTGCGCGTTCATCTGCACCTTGCCCCGGGGACCGTCGAACGATACTTCGGCCAGCGCCGCGACCACCGGATCCACCGCAGTGCTCTTCGCCTTTTCGACGGCCGCCTTGTAGAGATAGACGGCGTCGTATTGTGGCACTGACAGGTCGTTGGGCGTCAGCAGCTTGCCGCCGAACTTCGCCTTCATGGCCGCCATGAACTTCTGGTTGGCAGGCGTATCGATGTTGGTCAGGAAGGAAGCGGAGATGAACACACCGTCGGCGTCGGCCGCCATCGTCTTCGCCGTGCCCTCGTCGACACTGAGATTGCCGACGACGGCCTTCATGCCGGCCGCCTTGTACTGCTTCTGCAAGGTGACGTTGGGAGCGCCGCCGGCGGTGGAGAACATCACAGCGTCCGGATTGGCGCTGCGCATCTTGGAGATGATCGCGGTCCAGTCGGTGGCGTCCATCGGTTGATATTCGTCGCCGACGACCTTACCGCCCTTCTTTTCGATGTAGGCCTTGGTAAAGGCCAGCATGCCGCGTCCGAACGCGTAGTCGCTGCCGACCAAGAAGAAAGTCTTGGCCTTGAACGCGTCCATGAAGTGGTCAACGATCGGGCCGACCATCTGTTCGGGGACGGCACCGTCTGCATAGAGATATTTGTTGCACGAGCGACCCTCATAGAGCGAGGTGTAGATGTATGGGACCTTGCCGCGGGTGACGACCGGGAGCATGCCGTTGCGGGCTGCGCTCGTCTGCATCGAGATCAGCGCATTGACCTTTTTCTGGAAGATCAGCGAGTCGGCAGCCTTCTGCGCGCCGGCTGCGCCCGAGCCGTCATCGGCGACCTCGAGCTCGACCTTTTTGCCGAGAATGCCGCCGGTCGCGTTGATCTCATCGACGGCGAGTTCTGCCGACTGCACGACCGACGGCGCCACCACGCTGTTCGCTCCGGAAAGGCCGGTAGGGATTCCGATCTTGATTGTATCCTGGGCGTTCGCAGCCAAGCTCGACGTCAGCACCAGTGTGACAACGACCGCGCCCGTTCCCAATCTCGACAACATCGCATTTGAACGCACATGATTGACCATGGCCGTGAAACTCCCCGCTTGAGCCGAAACGCCAAGCAAAAGCCTACTGCGGCTCAAAAGTGCGGCAAGCAGAAATAAGCGACGGAATTGCGCGAATTTTGGTCGGCCTTAGTCTTTATGTCGCTCACAGTGACATAAAGTCAGGTTGCTTGGCGCATCGCTCGCGATTTCGCCTCTGGAAACAAGCGCTTTGTGTGCTCAAGCCGACGCCATGCGGGCGTTCAGGCTGGCGATGCATCGCACAAAAATATTGCGGCGAGCCGAATGTGGAAGCAAGGATACCGTACCGGGCGCGCACGATCGCGATGTCCCGCAACTCCGCCGAGCACGCGTCAGCGGTTGCCGCGAACTGCGGCGAAGTGGCCCGTGAGTGCGCCACCGCATTTCGCTGCGGCGATGCGGCTGGCGCGCGTCTGATCGCGCGCCTTCTCTTCGGCAGTCCGATGGACTGTTATTGCGGACGCAGGCTTGGCTTCCGCGGGGCGGTCGTCAGGTCTCCGCAACTGTTCGAACAAATTGCTGACTAAGCCGCGCAGCCGCAGGTTCTCCGTAGCCAGATCTTTCATCTGCCTTGCCGCCGGAACGTCGAGCCCGCCAAATTGGCGGCGCCAGCGATAGAAGGTGCGCGGGGTAATGCCGGACGTGCTGCAGATCTCGGCCACGGGAACACCTGCGCTGGCCTCCCCAAGCAGCTGGAGTATCTCACTATTTGTGAATCGGGAACGCCTCATGGGATGCTCCGTCTCGTCGATGCGCATGCGACTATATCTTAGCGCCGGCAAACGTCTCGCCCATTGTGCGAAGAGGGGCCGGATGTGACGATCAGCCGTTGTCCTATGCAATCCGCCGGAGCCAGTTAATGCCGCGCCGCCACGAGATCTCAAGCGCCCACAAAAATATGGTATGGGGATACCTTGATAGCGCCACGCCGCCGGTCCTGGAAGTAAGCTCCGGCGACACCGTGACGCTTCACAGCTTTCCGTCAGGAGGGAAGGAGACCCTGCCGGATGATCTAAGTCTGGTTGCACCTGACTATCTGGCGGCGCTCGAAGCGCTGCCACCCGGGCCGGGATCGCATTTCATAACCGGCCCCGTCTATGTCCGAGGCGCCGCTGTCGGCGACGCCTTGCAGATCGACATTCTCGACGTGAAGGTCCGGCAGGACTGGGGCTTTGTATCTATCCTGCCGCTGCTCGGGACCTTGCCCGACGAGTTCACGGAATACGAGACCATCCATCCACGGATCGATCGGAAGCGCAACGTCTGCATCATGCCTTGGGGAAGCGAAATTCCACTTGAGCCGTTCTTCGGGATTATTGCCACCGCGCCGCCGCCGAGCTGGGGCCGCTGCGGCTCGCCGGTGCCGCGCGCGTTTGGCGGCAACATGGACAACAAGGAATTGCGTGCGGGCACGACGCTCTATCTGCCCATATTCAACGAAGGTGCCCTGTTCTTCGCCGGTGATGGTCATGCGGTGCAGGGCGATGGCGAAGTCTGCATCACCGCTCTTGAGACCGGCGTGACTGGAACGTTCCGCCTCACCGTGCGCAAGGACATGGAGATACGCTGGCCGTTCGCGGAAAGCGTGACCCATCTGATGTCGATCGGTCTTGACGAGGATCTCGATGACGCCGCCAAGCAGGCAGTAAGGGAAATGGTCCGGCACGTTTGCGCACGCACCAATCTGACTCGCAACGAGGCCTACATGCTGTGCTCGCTGGCTGGCAATCTGCGCGTGACCCAGCTCGTCGATGGCAACAAGGGCATCCACATGTTGTTACCAAAAGCGCTTCTGTAGCGATTTGCTTGCGCTATCGTAGTGCGCCTTAAAGCTTGGCTGACCTACATGTGGCACCTGTTCTGTGTCGCGCGTCGCTGCTGAACAAAGGCGAGCATCAAGGGGGTTTCAACGCTCGGCTCGACAGGGTTAATCACTATTCGCCGAAATGCCGACATAGGTCGATCCGACGCCAAAGTCGACTTTCGCCCGTAGCTGCCCGTCGATGTGATTGCGGCTGCGTCGGCCCTTATGGGCAGACCAGACAAGCTGCGGATCGGGCCTCCACAGTCGTTTCTGGTCAACCGAGCTGACGAAGAGGGCGGCACTTTAAATGCGGAGCCGGCTGTATGGCTGGTACATAGCAGTGGGAGCGAGCGGCGCCGCGACTAAAGGTGTCTTTGATCGCGCAGACGGGTGGTTTGGCGTGCTGTCAAGATGCCGCCAGCGCGGCTACGCCGTCCGGCAAGCGGCCTTGCGTGTGATCGAATGAACCGATGGCGCACCAGCTTACTTCTCAGCTACTGATCAAGCGGAACCACAGAACCTCGATAGCTTCGATTATCTGCAAGGGAGGGACGTTCATCTCCCAACGCTCGCTTGCGTTGTGGCATGCCGCCCGGAACGACTGTTTGAACGATCGACGAATCGAGTTCGGTCGTGAATCCGATTGTCGCCTAGAGCTCCGCGTGCGTCTCCATGGGGACAATGCGGACTTCGATGCATTCATCGAAGCGACCTGTCATCACGGCTTGCGCGTCGTTCTCGACGGCGTGTTCAATCACTTCGGCCGCGAAGCTTCGCGCTTCCAGCACGTCGTCACCGGCGGCCCGCGATCGCCGGAGGTCTCTTGGTTCCGCTTGACCTGGCCGGCGGGTGGAAAGGAGCGCTGACTGTGCGACCTTCGAAGGCCACCACCAGCTCGTGACGTTGAGTCGGCGAATGTCGCTATCGGTGGTTGCGCTTCTCGAAAAGGTCGTGCTCAAGAAGGAGGGGTCGTGCGCTACTGGAATCCAGAGCCTTGATGAAACGGCACAGAGGAAGTTGCGGCGCGCTCAGCAGTCCAGGGTCGTCTCTCGCTCCCACCGGGTCAGATGACGTGAAAAATCGCTCGACTCCTGATGCTTCAGCTTTAGAAAGGCGGGAACGTAGGCGCCGAGGCTCTCGCAGAGCAGCTTGGAGCCTTCCAGTGCGCGCAACGCGTCGAGTAAGTGAGCGGCAGCTTCTTCACGTCCTTTACGAGGTGACCGTCGGTATACATGTTGATATCAAGACGCTTGCGATCGGCTGTTCGTGGAGCAGACAGGCGATGCATGCCGGCCGACGGCTCGACGAAGCTCTTCTGGATTCGACGTCGGTCGATCACCCGCGAGTTCGCCGAGCTCTGCGCGGGATCCGTTACCTTGAACGGTCTGCACTCGGAGACTTCAAGTGGCGGTACGTCTGTCGTCCGCGGGGCTGGAGTGACGGAAATTCCAGGTGTCTTGTGAAATGATCGAAGTTCGATCAGGGCCCGCTCCTGACGGCGAACGACAAAGCATCTGATCGCCTCATCGAGGAGAGCATTGACCGCGGTCAGTGCTCCCAATCGGCTTTCTCGAGCGAGCGGGACAGCTGGTGCAGGAGATCGCGTAGTCTCTCCTTGTCGGACGGGGTGAATTCCCTGAAAAGTCGTGCGTCTCGTTCGCGTGAGACTTCCGTCAACTTGACCGCGAATTTTCGACCTTCGGCCGTCAGCTTGGCGATCGCAGCTCTGCCACGCGACCGTGTTTGTTCTACCGATACGAGCCCACGTTCCTCCAGGATCGCTAGGCTTCGGCTAGCGGCAGCCTTGTCGATATCCGCAGCGTCCGACAACTCGCTGACATTGAGCGAACTAATGCTCTTGAGCGTCATGATCAGGCGCCACTCGACCGCGCCAATGTTCCAGACCGAGCGATAATACGCAGTCGCGCCTCTATTGAGGCGCATGCCGATGGTCGAGACCAGCACGGCCAAATGTTCGCGCGCCAGCGTTCCGGCTATGCGCGCGCGGTCGTTCGACGCTTGCTCAACCTCGAGCTTCTTGGCCGCAGGCATTCCAGCAATCTCCCTCAGTAAATCTTCCCCCAAAGTCTCACTTTTGCGGCGCATTGATCCAGAGCAAATTTCTTGACAAAACATTTATTGATATATCAACATAGGATCCAATCTCCCAATTCAAAGAAAAAAGTGGCGAGAGCGACATGGAAGGAAACGGCTTGGTCGCCGGTCTTGATCAGGCGAGGACGTATGCCGGGGCAATCGATTGCGATCTTCATCCGGCGGTGCCCGGGATGGGCGCCCTCCTGCCGTATCTGGACGACTATTGGCGCGAGATGGTCTCCGTCCGCGCGCTCGATCGTCTCAATCTGAGTCTGACGAGTTATCCGCAGAACTCGCCGCTGTCGTGTCGCCCGGACTGGGCTCTCGAGGGTGGCGCGAAAGCGGGCTCATCGCTCCAGGCGATGAAAGGCCATGTGCTCGATCGGTTTCGGCCGCGCTATGGGATCCTGAACTGCCTCTACGGCGCGCAGGTCTTTCACAGCGAGGACATGGCGGCTGCGTTCTGCCGGGCGACCAATGACTGGATCAGGGATCGCTGGCTCAACCACGATCCGCGGCTGCGCGCCTCGATCGTGATCCCATCGCATAATGCGGAGCTCGCGGTGGCGGAGATCGATCGCCGTGCCGACGACTTCCGGTTCGTGCAGGTGCTCATGCTGGCGTCCGGCGAAACGACGCTGGGCCGACGCCATCTCTGGCCGATCTACGAGCGAGCCGAGCGTCTCGGCCTGGTGATCGGGATTCACGCAGGCAGCGCCTATCGATATGCGCCGACCGCCATCGGGTGGCCATCCCACTATGTCGAGGACTACGTGGCGCAATCCGCCGCGTTCGAGAGCCAACTGCAAAGCCTGATATCGGAGGGCGTGTTCGCGAAATTTCCCCGGCTCAAGGTCGTCGCAATCGAATCCGGGTTGACATGGTTGAGTGGGTTCATTTGGCGCGCCGACAAGACCTGGAAGGGCGTGCGGGCCGAGGTCCCCTGGGTCACGCGCACGCCGTCGGAGATCATCCGCAACAACGTCCGCTTCACAGTCCAGCCGGTCGATGCGGCGGACGACGGCGAGGCCATCATGCGGCTCGCCGATCACATCAAGTCGGATGAGTTGTTCCTGTTCTCGACGGACTATCCGCATTGGCATTTCGACGGGGATGCGGTCCTCTCCGGCCGGCTCCCTGACGGGCTGTTCCGCAAGATCGCCAGCGACAATGCGCTTGCCACTTACTCGCGATTGGCCAAGGCCGATCAGGTCGTGGAGGTTGTGCCATGAGCACGGTTGAACTCGAGCGACCGCGGCCTTCGACCTACAAGCTGAAAGTCATCGATTGCGACATCCATCCGGCGATGACGTCCTGGACCGAGGTGCACCCCTATCTGGAAAGACGATGGATCGAGCATCTGTCGGTCTATGGCAGCCACCTGCGCCACGCCTTCTCCGAGGCGCTGTCGCATCCGCGCATGTCGCCTGACGCTGCGCGGATCGATGCCTATCCCGAGGAAGGCGGGCCGCCGGGATCGAGCCTTGAATTGATGCGGAAGCAGCACCTCGATCCGAACGGGATTGAGGTCGGCATGTTGATTCCCCTGCGCTGGAATCCGGGAAGCCAGCGCAATCTCGACCTCGGCGCCGCACTGACCCGCGCGATGAACACCTGGCAAGTCGAACGCTGGGTCAAGCAGGAGCCGCGGTTGCGGGCCTCGGTGCTGGTCGCCCAGGAGGACACGGTTGCCTCCGTCGCCGAGATCGACGCCAGGGGAGGCGATCCCAACTTCACCCAGATCCTGATCCTGCCCAAGACAGATGAGCCGCTGGGCCGCCGGCGCTACTGGCCGATCTATGAGGCGGCAGTGCGAAACAACCTGCCGATCACGATTCATGTCGGCGGCACCAATGGGCATCCGTCGACCGGCGGAGGGTGGACATCCTACTACATGGAGGAACATCACTCGGTCGCCCAGACCATGCAGGCAGTGGTGGCTAGTCTCGTGTTCGAAGGTGTCTTGGAGCGCTTTCCTGAACTGCGTGTCGTCATCATGGAGGGTGGCCTCGGCTGGGTGCCATCACTCAATGCGCGCATGGACAAGCACTGGGCGCGCCTGCGCAGCGAGGTTCCCCACGTGAGGAAGCCACCGTCGGAGTATGTGCGCGAGCAGGTGTGGTTCAGCACGCAGCCGATGGAAGAGCCGGCGACGTCAGCCGAATTGATCGACCTGTTCGACCGGATCGGCTGGGACCGGCTGCTGTTCTCTACCGACTACCCGCATTGGGATTTCGACGATCCGCGCTACGCGTTTCGCGCCAACCTCACGCAAGCCCAGCGCGAGCAGCTTCTCTACGAGAATGCCCGCAAGTTCTACAGGCTGGACTGATGGTGAGGCATGTGGTTGCGACCGTGGATCAGATCCCGCCGGGTCAGCGCCTGCTGGTCCAGGTCAATGGACGCGAGATCGGCATCTTCAATGTCGAGGGCGAATATTTCGCCGTCGGCAATCGTTGTCCGCACGAGGGAGCGTCGCTGTGCAAGGGGCGCATCGTCGGGCTCGTCGAGGCAGCAGGTCCGGGCGACTATCGATACAGCCGTCGTGGCGAGTTGTTGCGCTGCCCGTGGCATGGCTGGGAATTCGATCTGCGCACCGGGCGGTCGTGGTGCGAGCCTGATCGCACCACGGTGCGGAGTTATAAGCTGAAGGTCGAGCCCGGCGGGGCGCTGATCGAAGGCGAGCTACGCGCCGAAACGTTCCAGGTCACCATCGACAAGGAATATGTGGTCCTGGAGATCTGAGGACCGGCGAAGCAAATAGCGAATAAAAGATTTTGGGAGGAGTAACGTGTTGTTCAAGCGAGTGATGCCGGCGGTTGCCGCCTGTCTTCTCAGTCTGTTGAGCGCCGCGCAAGCCGACGACGGTTCTTGGGACAAGGTCGTCGAGGCCGCCAAGAAGGAAGGCAAGGTTGTCGTCTACAACATGGCCCTGGGCGCGCCCTACTTCAAGGACGTGCTAAAGTCGTTCGAAGGAAAGTACGGAATTTCGGTCGAGAGCCTCGACCTGCGCGCGAGCGAGCTTGCCGAGCGCATCCGCACAGAGCAGGCGGCCGGCCGCTTCCTGGGTGACGCGGAAATGGTCACGACGACCATGATCGAGGAGCAACTCAAGAACGGCGATTTCGTGCAGAAATTGCCGCCGATTCCGAATGCCGCCCATCTGCGGCCGCCCTTCAAGGCCAATGAATACAGCGTCCCGGCGTTCATGCAGCCGATGGGTATCCTCATCAACACCCGGCTGGTCAAGGAGCAGGACATTCCGACCAGCTGGAATGATCTCAACGATCCCAAATGGAAGGGCAAGATCCTCTCGGACGATATGCGGCCGCTCGGCAGCGGAAACACCATGTTCGCCATCCTGGAAAAAACCATGGGCGCCGACTTCAACCAGAAGCTCGCCGAGCAAAAGCCCGTGTTCAGCCGCGACATGCGAAACGACGCCCGCCGCGTCGCGCGCGGCGAGTATGCGATCTATATCCCGCAGATCTTTGCCTTCACCTCCGATCTGAAGGGTCTGCCCGTGAAAGTCGTGATTCCGAAGGAGGGCGCACCTTACGCGGAGATGGATCTCGCGGTGCTCAGGAACGCGCCGCATCCCAATGCCGCGCGTTTGTTCATCGACCACTTCCTCAGCGTCGAGGCGCAACTGCTCTACGCCAATGCCTGGATGCTGCCGGTGAACGCTGCGGCTGCCGAGCGCGCCAATCCGGACGCGCAGCAGTTCGTGAACGCCAAGATCATCGGTCCCGCAAAACTGGCTGAGCGTACCTCGATGATGGACCTCGCCAAGAAGCTCTATCCCTGAGAGGGCCATGAGCATTTCAACCGGAGAGGGAGTGAACGACCTGGTCGAGAGGCGCTCGGCCGCCCCGAGCGGGCTCGGGCGGTGGCTGCAGGCGACTGCAGCGGGCCGCGTGACTGCTCTCGCTCTGCTCGTCGCCATTCTCGCCTTCCTTTCCGTCTATCCGTTGTCGATGCTGCTCTATGGCAGCCTGCATTCGACGCCGCCCGGGATGGCCGGAACATTCAACCTGGATGGCTATCGCGATGTCATCACACTGCAGAGCGCGGTGACACTCCTCAACACCATCGGCATTTCACTGGCCAAGACCATTCCTTCCGTGGTCCTAGCCGTCTTGCTCGCCTGGATTCTGGCGCGAACCGACACGCCGTTCCGGGGCGCGCTGGAAGTCCTGATCACGCTTCCATTCTTCATTCCCCCCATCCTCACTGCGATGGCGTGGGGCATGCTCGGCAACCCGCAGGTCGGGTTGCTCAACCAACTCTATCAATGGATCACGGGATCCGAGACCGCGCCGATCAACGTCTATTCATATGGCGGCGTGGTCTGGCATATGATGCAGTATTCGGTGCCGTTCCTGTTTCTCCTCATCGTCGACGCGTTCCGCGCGATGGATCCGAGTCTCGAAGAGGCGGCGACGATGTGCGGAGCGTCGCGCCTGAGGACCTTTCGTACGGTCACCCTGCAACTCATGCTGCCGGCGCTGACCGGCGCGGCCATTCTGAGCTTCATTCGCGGCATCGAAAATTTCGAATCGCCACTGTTCTTCGGCTCGCCGGCCGGAATTCGGGTCATCACTACCGACATCTACGATTCGATCAACCAGCGGTCGCCGCCGCAATATCAGTATGCAACCGCGATCAGCTTCGTCATCATGGCGCTGCTGTTCCTGATCGTCCTCCTGCAGCGGCGGATGCTGCGCGGCCGCAGCTTTCAGACCATCACCGGCAAGGGCTATTCGCCTTCGGTGATGAAACTCGGCGCATGGCGATGGGCAACCTTTGCGTTCTGCGTTCTATTCTTCGTAGTGACGGTGGTTCTCCCGGTCGGCCAACTTGTCATCGGCTCGTTCTTCAAGTTCTTCGGATTCTATCAGTGGGACATGCTGACGCTCGAGCACTACCGGGAGGTATTCGGCAGCAGCGAATTCTGGCGCGGGTTCAACAACACGATGTTGCTGGGTCTGGTCGGGGCCACCTTGACCATGTTGCTCGGCGCAACCGTCGCCTATGTCTCGGTCCGTACGAAATGGCGCGGCCGGCTGTTGATCGATTCGATGGCCTGGCTGCCCTGGATGATGCCCGGCATCGTCCTTGGCGTCGGGTTTCTCTGGGGGTTTGCACTCTTGCCTCACAGCATTCCGATCTACGGTACGATCTGGGCGCTGTTGTTGGCCTACATCTCGCTCGGGACGCCGCTTTCGGTGCGCGCCATGTCAAGCGCATATGCGCAGCTTTCGTTCGATCTCGAGGAGTGCTCCCGGGTGCACGGCGCAAGCTGGCTGCAGACGATGAGGCGCATCGTTCTCGCGCTGGCGTGGCCGTCCTTCGCGGTCGGCTGGGTCCTGGTGTTCTTCGGCATCATGCGCGAACTGAGCGCATCCGTTCTGCTCTATTCAGTCGGCTCCGAGGTGTTGTCGGTCGTCTTGCTGAAGCTGTGGGCGAACGGCAATGCGGAGCAGGTCAGTGTCATCGGGCTCATCATGATGGTTCTCGTGATCATCTTCCGATGGGTTCAACTCAAGTTCATCAACAGCCGCATCGGTGGAATGTGACCGGGCCTGGATCATGCCATGTCGAATGTCGTCCTTGAAAAGGTGAGCCGCGACTTCGGTGATTTCGTCGCGGTTGACGGAGTCGATCTGCGCGTCAGTGAGGGTGAATTCGTGACCCTGCTGGGGCCCTCGGGGTGCGGCAAGACCACGACGCTGCGGATGGTCGCAGGCCTCGAGCAAAATACCGGCGGTCGCATCAGCATCGGCAACGAAGTCGTCAGCGACGCGGGGCGCGGCCTCTTCGTTCCCTCGGAGCGCCGCAGGCTCGGCATGGTGTTCCAGTCATATGCGATCTGGCCGCATATGACGGTTTTCGAGAATGTCGCGTACCCGCTGCGAGTGAGACGCAAATCCACGGCTGAGATCGGCGACCTGGTCGGCAAGGCGTTGCGCCTGGTCGAGATGGCGAGTTTTGCCGAGCGGCCGGCGCCGGCATTGTCGGGAGGCCAGCAGCAGCGGGTGGCGATCGCGCGGGCCCTCGTCTTCGAACCCAAGGTGCTGCTGCTCGACGAGCCGCTCAGCAATCTGGACGCAAAGCTTCGTCTGCAGATGGGCGACGAGTTCCGGTCGATCCAGAAGCGGCTAGGAATGACGAGCCTGTACGTGACGCATGATCAGGCGGAAGCGATGGCTTTGTCCGATCGCGTGGTGGTGATGGATCGCGGCCGGATCCAGCAGGTCGGAGCGCCCGAGGAGATCTACCGCTACCCCGCAAATCGGGTTGTGGCGGCGTTCTTTGGAACACCGAACCTGCTCGAGGCCAGCGTCGAGGCCTGCGCGCGGATCGACGACCACCGTGTGCGGCTCGACGTCGTCGGAAAAGGCTGGCGTGGAGCATGCGAGTCGGCAAGCGAGATCAGGCCTGGGCAGGCCGTGACCGTGATGGTTCGTCCCGAAGACGCCCGTATCGCACCGCCCGATGCGGCCCGCAAAGACCATGAGCTTCGGTGGTCCGGGCAGATTGCGCACACGATCTTCCGCGGACCGACCCGGTCAGTCGTCGTGCAAACCGACGACGGCCGCCTCAATGTCGATGCGCCATCGTTCGGCGACTTCTCGGTCGGCGACAATGTGACCGTCCTCGTTCCGCAGCGGTCGGCCTGGGCGGTGGCGGAGCAGGTCGGCACAGGCTCGTAGCCGGTCGCGCCTGGATGTCTCTCAGCGATAGATCTGCTGAGCCAGGGACAGCATCTCGTTCATGCGTTCGGGATCCGTGGTGCCGAGAAGCTTGGTGGTCTCGATCTGCGCCACTGCCGGATCGACACCTGTCAGCGCATCGGTTGTGGTCGGCAGCAGGCCGAGCTTCGCCAGGCTCTGCTGCATCGTCTTGCCGAGGTAATGCTCCATCAGCAGCCGTGCAGCGTTGGGGTGCGGCGCATTCTTCAGCAATGCGAGATCGTAGCCGACATAGGGCAGTCCCTCTTTGGGCGCGATGAACTTGACCGGCAGGCCCTTGAGTTCGAGCAGTGATGTCAGGCTGTCAGGGATGTAGAGCGGGAGCTCGCCGCGGGCCACCCGCCGCTCGTTGGCGGGTATCTCCCTGCTGAACTTCAGTTCCTGCTGGGCGAGCTTGTCGTGGAAGCCGCGGCCGTAGAGGTCCTGCAGGACGGAGAACAGCACGCCGCCGCCGCCCAGCGTCCGCAGATCGTCGCTGAGAATCTTGCCTTTCCAGCGCGGGTCCGTCAGGTCGAGCCAGCTCTTCGGTTCGTCCGCCGACTTGACCAGCATGGTGTTCGCCAGGATGCCGTAGACGATCGCAAAAATCGGTAGCCGCATGCCGTCGGTTGGGAAATCGGCCTTGAGACGGCCGAGACTGGGGAGCGGACCGTGCGGCTCGAAAACGCGCTCCTCCTTGATCTGCAGCGTGGTCGTGGTCCGCCCGTTTTCGGAGACGTCGGCTGCGTTGCGACCTGCGGCCTGCTCGATGCGGATACGCTCCCGGACCTCGCTTGCCCGTGCTTCGAGGATGTCCACGGTGATTCCGTAGGCGGACTCGAAGTCCTTCTTGAGCTCCTTGTGCGCAGCAAGGCCGACGAAGGCGCTGTAGAGAACCACGCGGCCTTCCTTCCTTGCCGCGGCGACGAGTGCGGACCATTGCTCGTCCGCTCGCGCCGGGGCCATGATCGTTGGCAGGATCGGGGAGGCCGTCAGCCCGAACACCGCAGCGCGGCGCGTGATGCGCCCGCGCTCCTTCCAATCCGGCACGGACATCGGCGCTACTCCGCCGCCTGCTGGTTCGGTGCGCGCCAGCGAATGGCGGTCTTCAACTTGTCCTGATAGGCCTCGAGCCAGTCGATCTTCGCGTCCGCGTAGTACGATCCTGCGCGCGCGTTGAAGAACACCTCGGCATCGTCAACGCCCGATGGCACGGTGCCATCATTGGCGAATGCCCGTGCCGCGTTGAGCAGGCGGCGTCTCGTCCGCGAGATCATCACGTCGCTCGGCGCGAGATGTTCCTTGGTATGATCAACGATCGGTCCCATGCTTTCCGTGACGGCCTGGTCCTGCATCACGATGTTGCGGATGCCGGTGTAGATCATGTTGGTGCGCTGAGCCTCGCGGTCGATCTGCCAGTCATTGCCGATGTTCTGGACCGGACGCCAGCGTCCAAACCAGTCCGTGGTGTTGGGCAGATAGTCGAGACCGTCGGCTCCCGGGATGCCGCCGCCGGATTTCAACTTCGAGCTTGAGTAGGTCGCGCCCTTGGCGCGGCCGCCATAGATCGAGATCAGCATCGTGTGGGTGTCGTCCATGGGTACCCAGGCCTTCGCGACCACATGGTCGGCGAAATCGGCGTTCGGCGTCTGGGTCCAGAACGGCAGGCAGAAATGCGCCATGCGCCAGTGCATCTGACCGTTCGCTTCCGGCCGAAACGCACCGTACATCGTTCCCCAGTCGGTCTCGGTGACCTTGTACTCCGGTGCGCGGTTGGAGACGGTGTGCCGGGCTGGATGGCCTTCCTCGAAATCGTCAGGGTTGATATGGCCTGCGTGCAGGAAGCCGAAATGCGATGTGTCGATGTCGCCTTCGAGGCCCTGCAGCCAGTTGGCCTCCCGCTGCAGAATGGTGACCGTCAAATCCTGCTCGGGGACGAACAGTGCCTCGAGCATCGGCATCGGCGGTGCGTCGGCGCGTGCGCCCATGTAGACCCAGATGAGACCGGCGCTTTCGCGCACCTTGTAGCTTTTTGCACGGACCTTTTCCTTGAAATCCTGCGGGGGAGGGACGTTCGGCATTTCGAGGCAGCGGCCTTCAACGTCGAATTTCCAGCCGTGATAGACGCAGCGGATGCCGTCGCGCTCGTTGCGGCCAAGGAACAGTGAGGCGCAGCGGTGCGGACATTGATGGTCTAGCACGCCAACCCGGCCCGAGCTGTCACGGAAGGCGATCAGCTGCTCGCCAAGCAGCATCAAGCGCATCGGGTCACCGTCGACTGGTAGTTCCGAAGAGAGCGCGGCGGGGATCCAGTATTGCCGCATCATCTCGCCCATGACCGTGCCTGGGCCAACCAGCGTCAGATCCTGGCCGTCAGTCGATTTCGACATAGCGAACCTCCTTGCTTTCTTGATTGGTTATTATTTTCATTATGCAAATAATTTGCCCCTGCGTCAATGACGCTTGCGAACGCCTGACGGGTTGAGAGGTGCGGCACGACCCGTTATGGTTCTGCTCCCAACATCGCGAGCAAATCTTCTTGAACAAACTCAGCACGATCCTCCCACTTGAGAATTGGACCGGATACCGTTTTGGTCTCATCGCTTCGCGGCTGGGTAGCTTTATCGCCCCTATGTATGAAGAACGTTACGAGCTGACGATGCCGGCCTGGCGAAGCCTCGCGGTCATTTCCAGGCATCAGCCTCTGACTGCCGCGCAGCTTGCCACGCTAACCTCGTCGGATGCCTCCAAGGTGGCCCGGGCGATTGATTTGCTGGTGCGCCGCGGGCTCATTCATCGAGATCTGGACAAGGCCGATCGACGGCGCGCTAGCCTTAGATTGTCGGCCGAGGGCCGCAAGGTCTACAAGGATATTGAGAAATTTGTTGTTCGGGTCGAGCGTAAGCTCATGGCCGCGCTCGATCCGCACGAAGTTGAGGTTCTTAGGCGAAGCCTCGATAAGCTCGATCATCAACTGGAGACCGAGATCAAAGCGAAAGGCCGAGAGAAATTCCTATAACTACCTTCAGGTGCAGCAAGTGAACCCGCGAAGGATCGCGGGCGAGTCAGCACCAGCGAGACCAGCTTGAATGGCATTCGCATTCCCAGGCGCTGCGCTGGGCGAGGGCTTCCTAAGGCGCTGTTAACATCTCGCCGCATCCATTGTCTGCCTGGTTGGTCGCCGCCTCCGCCGACGTGTCAGGATCCGATCTGATGATCACCGGCTCTCTCGGACAAGAAATCCAAGCATGCTGTCTTCGAAGTACATCTGGCAACAGCCGGTATTTCTCTTTCCGATGCCTCCTATCTCAATACGTAATTGCTCAAGACATACGGTGTGATCGGGGCTCGAACGAGCGCTCTTGACACCAAGTTCGGTACGTAGTCGTGATTGCCTAACGCCAACAGTTTTCCTGATAAACTAGGTGTTTCATGTCGCGCTTTCTGCCGTCAATGAACGCTTTGCGTGCATTCGAAGCCTCTGCGAGGTATGTCAGCTTTACGTTGGCGGCCAACGAACTCGGCGTCTCGCAGGCGGCCGTCAGTCGCTTCGTGCGCATCCTGGAGGAACATCTGGGAGTAGCTCTCTTTGTACGGCTGCAGAACGGACTGGAGCTAACGGAAGCCGGGACGCTATTAGCACCGGGGCTGCGCTCTATTTTCGAGCGCGTTGACCACTTGATGCGAGAAACACAGGTCCGTGGCCGTGTAACTAAAGTGCTGACCGTGGGTATTGGCCCGACCTTGGCGACGCGATGGTTGATCCCGCGGCTTGGGCGCTTTACTTCAGCTCACCCGGATATAGAGATTCGGATTGCAACGGGCGGCGCGGTAGCACCATTCAATGAGGAATGGACGTGTGCCATACGACTGGGGCAGGACCCTTGGCCAGGGTTCGTCGCTCGACGACTTTTCACCATGGATCTCCTTCTGGTCTGCGCTCCAGAGATGGCTAGGCAACTTCGCCGTCCTGCTGATCTGGCTAACGTCCCCCTTCTTCGCGTTCGGCATGCGCCAAATGATTGGTCGCGTTGGTGGGCGGCTGCTGCTCTGCCGATGGAGATACTGGCTCGGATTACGCCGGGCCCAGTATTCGATTACTACGGCCTTGCTCTCCAGGCCGCCGCGGACGGTCTTGGAGTTGTCCTGGCGATGCGTGCCTACGTGGAGGAGGACATAGCGATCGGACGGCTGGCATCTCCGTTCCCTCTAACGGTACCGAAGATCGACGCATTCTACCTAGTCCATCGCCCGGGCAAGGAGCGAGATCCTGGTTTACAGGCCTTCACTGATTGGCTGGAAATCGAGATTGTCGAGCCGGCAGCGGTCAACAGCGTCAATTGAGCCGCAGCTTGATACAAATTACCCTGCTATCCCTTAAAGGCAGTTGCTTCATAAGCAGGTACTCGACGGGAAAAGTCGTCCAGCCAAGCGACTAGCTTCGGACGGGCGCCACGCCATTGGCCGCCGAAGCGAAGATCAAGAAAGCCAAGACCACAGGCTTTCGCTATCGCGCCGATATGCGGTCTATCATGCCACTCGAATGACGCGTCTTCCAACGCATCGAGAGCTCGATCGACTTTGCCAGCCTGGTGTTCAAGCCACTTGTCGCTGTGTGCGTCGACAGATCGCCAACGCTTTTCGTAGGCCTGAAGCAATGCCGCGTCTGTCATTCCCGAGGCCAATGCGTGTGAGAGCAGGACATTTATTCGATTGCTGCCACTTGGAATCACCGCGTCGCCGCCGGCAAGGTCGTTGAGAAACTCAAGAATGACGAGGGAATCATAGATGGCCCTGCCGTCTTCAAGCAGTAGCGTCGGTACTTTACCAAGCGGATTCTGTGTTCGAATCTCGTCTGCTGGGTCGTAGGTGTCGGCAAGACTCACTCGCACTTGACCTTCAAGCCCCAGGACCGAGACGGCGATCCGAACCTTTCGCGCATAAGGTGAGGTTGCGGAGATGCGAAGGATCATCATGGATGGTTCTTTCGTGATCGTAATTCACTTGGCGGTCGCGCTGATCGCACACGATCGACGGGAGGGCAAGGCGTCATCGAACAGTACTGCCGCGGAGGCAGGCCTATCCATTCTCAGCACTCGTGGAGCGGCGGCGAACTCGATACGAGCGCGGCTCCGGAAAAGATCTACCTCAAGAATGACCTAAAAAAGTTGGGTCTGACGCCCAACTTTCTCTGTTTGCACTCGTGCCGACGTGGGCGCAACACGTGTCTCTATGTCTGCCCTAACAATCCTAGGTCTCGCCGCGCTGATGACGGCGACAGCGTTCCTCTCCGGCATATTCGGCATGGCCGGTGGCCTGATCCTGATAGGAGTGCTGCTAGCCATCATGCCGGTCCCCGCAGCCATGGCGATGCACGCCATAACTCAGATGGCATCGAATGGATGGCGGGCATTGCTGTGGCGGCGCCACATCATTTGGAGTCAATTGGGTTTCTACTCTCTGGGCTGCGTCGCCGCGCTGGCCGTTTGGTCGTTTGTGCTCTTCGTCCCGGACAAACCTATGGCGCTACTTAGTCTCGGGATAACGCCGTTTCTTGCTCGCGCCATGCCCGCCAATCTTCGACCCGATCCAGAGCGTTGCACGCATGGATTGGTCTACGGCATGATCTGCATGTCCCTCATGCTGCTCACGGGTGTAACCGGGCCGCTGCTCGACACATTCTTCCTTGGGGCAAAGACGAACGACCGTCGTGGTATCGTCGCGACCAAGGCCACTGCACAGGTGTTGGGGCACGGTTTCAAGCTCGTCTATTTCGGCGGTTTAGCAGCGGGAGCCGCTGGGCTAGATACAATGCTGCTGCTTGCAGCAGTCGCGGCATCGATGCTTGGCACGACGCTGGCCCGACGCGTCTTGGAATCCATCAGTGATAGCCAGTTTAGGTTATGGGCGAGCCGACTGATTACCGGGGTCGCGGCCTGGTACCTCGCGCAAGGGAGCTACCTTCTCTTAGTCCGATAACTGCACTCCAGCGGCCAATTGCGAGGCACGCGAGGAGGGCGGCAAATCAGAAAGTAAACGTGTCGGGCCGAGTTTGGAGAATCCATCTGCAATGAGCGGGCGGCTGCAGTTGAACGGGCGCTCGTGTCGGTGGTCGACATAACGTCTAGCGAATAGATGCTGAGAGGGGAGTTAGTATGTCCGGAATGGTCTCTGAGAGGACGATCAAGACAGTGTCATTGCGGCTGATGCCGGTTCTATTTATCTCGTACGTCTTGGCTTACATCGACCGCATCAACATCGGGTTTGCGGCCCTCAAAATGAATGCCGACTTGAACATATCGCCGTACATCTTCGGCTTTGGAGCTGGCGTATTTTTTCTGAGCTATTTCATTTTTGAGATCCCGAGTAATCTTGCGCTGGCGAGGTTCGGCGCCCGAAAGTGGATATCTCGCATCATGGTTTCGTGGGGTATCATTTCGGCCGCAATGGCTTTCGTACAGGGGCCCACGAGCTTCATCATTGTTCGCTTCTTGTTGGGAGCTGCAGAGGCCGGTTTCTTCCCTGGCGTGATCCTCTACTTGACGTTCTGGTTTCCTCAGCAGTACCGGGCCCGGATCATTGCCGCGTTCATTGTCGCGGTGCCCGTTTCGCTCGCCTTGGGCGGCCCGATCTCGACAGCGATTCTTCATATGGACGGGATCGCAGGCCTTAAGGGGTGGCAGTGGCTGTTCTTCCTTGAGGGGCTACCGACGGCCTTATTCGGCCTAATATTCCTCACTGTGATGCCGGATAGGCCGCGCGACGCAACTTGGCTTTCTGCCGAAGAACGTAACGCTCTCCAGCGCGCAGTTGACGACGAGGAACGCGCCGTAGCCATAGCGCACGGAACTCGTATCCTAGATGCGTTGAAAGACACTCGAGTCTTAGCACTTTCATTTATTTGGTTCGCGAATACGACAGCCAACCTAGGGCTGGCGTTCTTTTTGCCACAGATCTTGAAAGGTCTCGGTCTGACTGACATGCAGACCGGGATCACGACGTCCATTCCATACGTCTTTGGGACGCTTGGGATCTTAGCATTCGGCTACATCTCGGATAGGTACAATGAGCGCCGATGGACGCTCTGCGCCGCGCTCGGCCTTACCGCAGTCGGATTGATCACAGCTGGGCTCTTGACTGGCTCGTTCCTTGCCGTCGCGGTCATGGCAGTCGCTGCGATAGGTATCTATGGCGCAAAGCCGCCGTTTTGGCCGCTTCCCACGACGTTTCTCACGGGTAGCGCGGCCGCCGCGGGGATCGCATTGATAAACTCAATTGGAAACCTGGGCGGCTTCGTAGGCCCCTATGCGATAGGCTGGATCAAGGAATCAACGCACAGTTTTGAGGCTGGCCTCTATTTTCTTGCCGGCCTCACACTTCTTGCGGCTGCGCTGACGCCCATTGTGGTCAACGCTCGCTTCACGAGTGGGCAGAAATCGAACCCCCGACTGAAGAGGGCCTGACCTAGATCTACCGAAAGGAACACGACTTATGAGCATTAGCCTAGCTCGCGTTGAAGCTTTCCTCTTTCGTGCCGAAGTGAAGGAGCCCGTGAAGACGTCGTTTGGCAGCATCCCGCGTCGTAGTGTTCTGCTGCTTCGCGTTGAGGATACTGACGGAGCGCACGGATGGGGGGAGGTTTGGTGTAACTTCCCGCCGTTCAGCGCCGACAATAAGATGCGCTTGCTCGAGACAGTCATTTGCCCGGCAGCGCTGTCGAGCACATACCTCGATCCAGCGGATGCTTGGCACACGCTGACCGCGCGCACGCATCGGTGGGCACTTCAGGGGGCAGAACCCGGCCCCTTCGCTGCTTGTCTCGGCGGTCTCGATCTTGCACTCTGGGATCTAACGGCGCGCCGCGAGAACAAGACGCTTCGTGCACTGCTCAATACGCAGCAGGCGCTTGATGCCGTTCCCGCATATGCCAGTGGTCTAAATCCAGACACCGCGCCAGAAACGGTTGCGCGATGTCGTGAAGGTGGCTTTCGAGCCTATAAGGTGAAGGTTGCCTTTGGCGCGGATAAGGACACTCGCGTTGTTTCCAGTCTTGCGAAGGATCTTCGAGCAGGTGAGCGTCTCATGGTGGACGCAAACCAAGGATGGGATCTGGTCGAAGCGCGTCGCATGGTGCCTCGGTTGGGTGCCTTCGGTCTTGGTTGGATCGAGGAGCCGATCGCTGCCGATAGACCTTTATCGGAATGGGCTGAACTGGCCTTGTTATCTCCTGTTGCTCTGGCCGGCGGCGAGAACGTGATGGGTTACGAAGGTTTCTCGGGCCTCATCGGCGACGGTTATCACGGCGTCGTTCAGCCAGACATGCTGAAATGGGGCGGTGTGACAGGTGCCTACGCCGTGGGACGGCGTGCAGTGATGGCAGGTCGCTCGTATTGCCCACACTGGCTAGGCAGCGGTGTAGGGCTGTTAGCAGCGGCGCAAGTGCTCGCTGCTGTCGGAGGTCCGGGAATGCTCGAGCACGATGTTATGGAAAATCCATTGCGCGAGGCGCTTGGCCAACCGTTCCCGCGTGTAACGAATGGAGCTTTTCCGCTTCCTGACGGCCCAGGATTGGGTGTTGAACCCGATCTCCAGCGAAGCGAAGAGTGGCTTGTGACCCGCGCAGAGTACCGTGCACCGAAGCGCTAGATCGAGACCGCATTTCGGACGGAGTCGAAGCAGGGCGGCTCTACTTAGCTATGATAGAATTCTTGGAGTGACAGATGTTAAGGTGCTTGCTGCTTACAGCAGTGATCTCTCAATCTATGGCGATCCTGTCCACGTCGGCTCCCGCACTAGCCGAGAACAAACTCGACAGCGAGCCTTTCACGATCGCGCGGCAGGGAAGCTTCTTTGTCGGTGGGAGGGAGATAAAGAGTGATGCTTTATCCACTATCCCGCAGTTCTCGCCGCAGGGCACGATTCTTGTGGACCAGATGTATGTTCACTATCAGGTCCCCCTCAATCCGAAGCCATACGCCATCACCTTGGTTCATGGCTGTTGTTTGACTGGCAAGAGCTGGGAAACCACACCAGATGGCCGGATGGGCTGGGACGAGTACTTCGTTCGCCGTGGCTTTTCGGTTTACAACGTCGATCAATCCTGGCGCGGCCGCTCAGCTGCAAGCCCTGTTGCCGTGAACTCCGCCAAGGTCGGGAAGGTGCCAGCCGACAGTTTGCCGGCGTTCATTTCCGCCGGACGGGAGGGGGCCTGGCCACTATTCCGCTTCGGGCCAGAATATCCGACTGCTTATCCAGGCCTGCAGTTTCCGATCGAGGCCCGGGAGGAATTCTGGAAGCAAATGGTGCCCGATTGGAACTATTCGATGACGCCGCCTGTACCGTCGATTCAAGGGCTCGCCGAGTTGTCACAACGTATCCAGAACACGGTTCTGATCAGTCATTCTCAGTCGGGAATATATCCATTCCAGACCGCTGCGATGAGCCCAAAGGGTATCGCTGGCATCATCTCCCTCGAGCCAGGGGCATGTCCCGCTCCAGAGTTCGACATGACCAATCTAAAGCCCATTCCAATCCTCATTCTGTTTGGGGATTTTGTCGAGACGTCAGAAGCGTGGTCGAAGAGGCTGCAGGGCTGTCAGAGCTTTGTCGCGGCAGCTAAGGCGGCGGGAGTACGAGCTGAAGTCGTGTCGCTTCCGGATGTCGGTTTGCATGGCAATTCTCATATGCTTATGCAAGACAAAAACAACTTGGCGGTTGCGGACTGGCTCATCGACTGGATGTCCAAGCGGATCGGTTCGGGCGGGTCGCGATAAGGATCACAGTGCGTTCATGGATGCGGACACACGGCTCCATCTGGCGATCGCCCGTGCCGCCAACAATCCAATTTTTGAGAACATCGGATCGACAATTCAATCAATCGTGCGGACCTGGTACCCGAGGACGTATTACATCCCTGAAACAAATGAGAGAGAGATGTCGGAGCATCGAGCAATCGCCGACGCGATCGCCATCGGCGATAGCGACGGAGCAGGGAATGCGATGCGCGCTCATCTCGTCGCCGCCAGCACCGATTGCGCCGAACATTTGCCGGGGGCGGGATCGCTCGTCTACGGACCATCAAGACTAGGCCGTGGCAATCAGGCGGTCGCAATCCTCGTAATGACGAGCAATCAATGCATGGCGCGGCAGGCGGCATCGACGCCGATCGGGTCGGTCGACTGTTCTCGATCGGTGCGGGTCGCTCGAGGTGACGTCGGCCGGTTGATGGCGAGGTGCGGGATCGAAGTCAGATCCGCCGGGCGCTCTGCGCAATGGCGCGAAGGTGCGCGGCGAATTCCGCGGCCTTGCCGGTGAGCGTCTCACCGCGGCGAGTTAGAATCCCGAACCCGCTCATGCGCGATTGAATGGGCAAACGAAGTCGATAGAGCAGGCCAGTCGTCAGATAATCCCTTATTGCCGGCTCGGATAGCATTGCAACCGCATCGGACCGCTTCAGGAGCTGGATAACGGCCAGGAACGAATTTACCTCGATTACATCCTCCGGCGTCGCCATTCCCGCCTTGCCGAACTCGTATTCGAGTATCTGGCGTACCGGCGTGGCCATCGACTGCAGAATCCACCGTTCGCCGGCGAGATCGTTCAGCTTGAGCTTCCGTCGTTTGGTGAGCGCGTGCCCGGCGCGAGCGACGACGCACAGACCTTCATCGCCAAGGGGCTCATAGTGGTAGAGGTTGTGTTGACTGAGATTGTTGAAGCGTCCGACCGCGATGTCGACCGTCCTTGCTTCTAGCATCTCGATCACATGATCGCTCGACTCGCCCCGCAGCTTGATCCTCAACAGCGGTTGGGCCTGCTTCATCTGGGTCACCGCCCGGGCGATTATGTCGGGGGCCCCGATGATGGCTCCGACAACGAGTTCGCCGATGCCTCCATCGCGCCTTGCATCAAGCGCGACCTGCATGCGGTTGAACTCCGACAGAACCCGCGATGCGAACGTCAGTACTTCCCGACCGAGCTCCGTGATCTGCATCCCACGCGGCTTGCGATCGTAAATCTTGAATCGCGCCAGCGCCTCGAGTTCCGCCAGCATCTTTGTCGCGGTCGGCTGCGTGACGTTGAGGGACGCCGCCGCCTTGCCGAGACTTCCCTGATCCCCAAGCGCAATCATCAGCTGAAGCTGTTTGAGACGGAGCTGATAGGCGAAGGCGGAGGCTTGCGTAGACGCCATCTGACATTCCAAATCCGAATACCAATCATTCAATATTCGATTGGACGCGCCGTGGATAGCCTTCGATGATCGGGCAACAAAATCAAAAGCAGGGGGGCCAGATGACTGCCGAGGCTTATGACGTCGCAGCGCGCGCCAAATTCCGATCGGCAAGTCTGTTTGCCCGGGTCAAGGCGGTTGCGGGAGCCGGGATCGGCAATGTGCTCGAATGGTACGACTTCACGGTCTACGCCTATCTCGCTGGTATCCTTGGGACCAAGTTCTTCGTGGCTGGGGACGAGAACACCGCGCTGCTGGCGACGTTCGCGGTGTTCGGCGTTGGTTTCGTGGCCCGTCCACTCGGCGGTCTCCTGATCGGCCTGTTCGGCGACAAATACGGCCGCAAGCCGGCACTTCTGCTGACTTTTCTGATGATTGCCTGCTCAACCGGCCTGATAGGTGTCCTGCCGACCTATGCCTCGATCGGCATAGCAGCTCCAATTCTCCTGGTGCTCGCGCGCCTCATGCAGGGCCTTTCGGCTGGCGGCGAGTGGGGCGGCGCGGCTTCCTTCCTGGTGGAATGGGCGCCGGCGCATCGACGCGGTTTGTACGGGAGCTTGCATCCGTGCGCGATCACCTTGGGCCTGTTGCTCGGCTCCGGCGTGACCGGGGGGCTCACCACGACGCTTGGGTCAGCCGTCATGGCCGATTGGGGCTGGCGCATACCGTTCCTGGTCGGCGCCTTGATCGGTCCGCTCGGCTTCTATGTTCGACGCAACGTGGATGAGACACCGATTTTCAAGCGCGCCATGCTTGAGCCGACGTCGGCAGTATTGGAAACCTTCTCCATGGCCCGCACGATGGTGCTCGCGTTTGCTTTTCCGGCCGTCCAGTCTGTGGTCACGTATGTCTTTGTTAGCTATTTTCCGACGTTCACGCAAAAATATGCGGGGCTTTCGCCCAGCGCCGCGCTCTGGTCCACGGCACTGGCGACGTTGGTGATGGGTCTGTCATGTCTTGCATCGGGCTGGGTATCCGACAGAACAGGGCGCAGGTTCAACATGATCGCAGCCTGCGGCCTGTTGATCTTGTTATCCTACCCCCTTCTTTCTCTGGCTTTGAGCAGTGCTTCCATTTGGAAGGTGATCCTGACGCAAAGCGTTTTTACAGCCTTGTGCGGGCTGTTTCTCGGAAGCATGCCGGCTGCGCTTGTCGAGATGTTCCCGACCAAGCGGCGGCTTACCGGATTGACGACAGCTTATAATCTGCAGTCAATGATGTTCGGCGGGTTTGCTCCGTTCATAGCATCGTGGCTGATCACGCAAACCGGCGCGCCGATCTCTTTGTCCTATTTCATCATCTTCTCGGCATTCGTCTCAGGCGCAGCATTGCTGTTGATGCCTGAGACCGCAAGGAAGGAATTGGATTGATACAGGCCGCGACTCTGTGACAGCGATGGATGCAAAGATCTGATCGTGTCGGTCGCGCCAGTCGAAACGAGCGTTCAACGAGGCAAAAAATGCGGCTTCGCGCTACAATGCTGTCGCATGCTCAACTCAGGAGAGATTATACATGTCGGGTTTACAACGAGGCAAGCCATAGGCGCCATCGCCTGCGTGGCGACGGCAAGCCTCATAAAATACAATGCATTGGCCGCTGGTCAAAATCGCGATCAATCAGACATATCCGCTTAAGGACGCTGCCAAGGTTCACGCCGACTTCGCCGGGACGAATAGCAACGGGATCGACAGTACTCCTCGTCTAGAGCAACGTGACACCTGAAGTGCGTCGCCAAGGCAAATGGCGATCCAAGCGCCGTCGGCGAGCTCGCAGCGATGCTGATTTGACAATAGCAGAACAAGAACTTGCCGATGGAGAAACGTCAATTCTGTGTCCTGGTTTCGGACAGCAGCCAGTCGCGGAATGCAGCAATCTCCGGCCTGCCAACGTCGGTTTCGCGGCCGACGAGGTGGTAACTGTCGGCGGTTCGTACCACCAGCGGACGGATCGCCAATAGTCGCCCCGCTTTGAGATCGTCCTGGACCAGTTCCAGATGCGCCACCGCGATGCCGAGCCCGTCGATCGCCGCTTGATAGGCTAGCGAGGAATTGCCGAACGACAGTCCTTCGCGAAAGCTCCCGGGTGTGACGTCCGCCGCCTCAAACCAGATCCGCCAATCGTGCGGGCGCTTCATTGAATGAAGTAATGTGCGGTCGAGCAGCTCTCGTGAATCGTGCACGGGTGGATGCTTGTTGAATTCGGCGGGGCTACAAACCGGCAGCAGCTCGATCGGAAACAGCGTGTCGTAACGCACGCCGGGCTTTGGAATGGCGGGAGTCTGAATGGTGAAGTCCACCTCGCCAGCGCTCACATCGACGAGATCGTTGGCGATCGTGACCTGCACATTGATGCTTGGGTAAAGGGTATGGAAGCGCGCGAGCCGCTTGACCAGCCATTTCATCGCCACCGTGGGAAACAGCCGTATCCGCACCACGCGATTCTGCTTGTCCCGGCGGCTGACCTGGGTCGCGAGTTCGATGCGATCAAAGGCTTCGGCAATGGCCTGCGCGTACTGTTCGCCCTGCGTCGTCAGCTTGACGTCGCGTTGATTACGGACGAACAGGCGCAGGCCAAGGAAGGCTTCGAGTTGGGCGATATGCCGGCTGACGGCGCCCTGCGAGACGTTGAGCATTTTGGCGGCGTGGGTGAAGTTCTCGGAGCGGGAGGCGACCTCGAAGGCGCGAAGTGCATTCAGCGGGGGCAATTTTCGGGCCATCAGCGCCTCCCACTGAGGGCTGATCGCGTCCGCGCCGCATTCTCTGTGTTGCTCTGAAGATAAGTCATCGTCGTGATGAGTAAATTAGCATACTCGGCCCAAAGCATTCCGCCTATTTTGACCGCATAAGCGGCGCTGAAACGCCGCTACTTGCGGGAGAAACGCTTTCTATGACCACCCCCGTTAACGCCGCGGGTCGGCTTGACCGGCTCCCGATGGGCGCATTCCAGTGGCGGATTCTCAGCCTGATCGGCCTCGGGATGTTCTTCGACGGTTTCGACAACCAGATGGCCGCCGGCGTGTTGGGCGCCCTCGTTAAGGAGGGCTGGTCGAACATGGAGACCAATGCCCACTACATTTCCATCACCTTTGCCGGCCTCGCCATTGGCGCGCTGATGACGGGGTTGGTCGGTGACCGGTTCGGCCGGCGTTTTGCCTATCAGTTCAATCTTCTGATTTTCGGCAGCATGTGCCTGCTCTCGATGCTCGCGCCCTCGATGACCTGGCTGATGGCGATGCGTTTCTTCATGGGAGTAGGGATCGGCGCAGAATATGTCTGCGGTTACGGCATGGTCAGCGAGTTTGTGCCGCCGCAACGGCGCGGTTGGGCGCTTGGCCTGATCAGCGTGGTGTCGATGGCATCGACATTCGCCGTGAATTTTACCGGACTATTCGTCATTCCGGCACTGGGATGGCGGCCGATGTATCTGATCGGCGGTTGCGGCGCATTATGGGTCTGGTTCCTGCGCCGCAAGCTTCCGGATTCGCCCCGCTGGCTCGAAGCGCGCGGCCGTTATGAAGAAGCCGAAAAGATCATGCAGGATATCGAAGCTGAGGCCTCGAAGGCGGGGCCGCTCCCGCCGGTGACATCAGTGGCCGCGCCTGCGCCGGCCTGGGTACCGATCTCCATCCTGTTCTCGCGCGGCGTCGTCACCCGCACCTTGCTCGCGATGGCGGTTTGCATCACCTGCCTGGTCGGTTCCTACAGCTTCTCCTATTGGGTGCCGACCTTCTTCGTCAAACAGGGGCTGAGTGTCACGAAGTCGCTCAGCTTTGCGACCGTCATGGCGCTGGGCAGTTCGCTCGGGCCGCTGGTCGGCATGCTGACCTCCGACTGGATTGGACGCCGTCGCGGCACCATGTTTGCGGCCTTATGGTGTGGCGTGTTCGCGCTGGCGTATTCGCAGCAGACCGACCCCGCCTGGGTGCTGATCTTTGGTTTCCTGTTGCAGGGCGGCATGAGCCTGATGATCGGCTTCGGTCTCGGCGGCTACACGCCGGAGTTGTTTGCAACCGAATATCGCTTCCGCGGCTCTGGCATCGCCCAAATGACGGGGCGGATTGCTGTCATCGCATCGCCCTACATGGTTGTGTCGCTCTACGACAATTATGGTCTCCCATCAGTGCTCTACGCCATTGCGTCGCTTTATCTGCTGTTAGCGCTTGGTATTCTCTTGTTCGGTATCGAAACCAACCAGCGCTCCCTGGAATCGATCGCGCCAGCGCGCGATGGCGAAGCGGCGGTGACAACATCGCGCTCCGCTGAAAGCGCGGCCTGATCTGGCCGCAATCCCGACATCCACACCAGAGCTCACGAAAAAGGAACTGCACATGGATCAAACGCTGCTCATCTTGGGCGATACCAACATCCAGAACCGCGAAGATCCTTTCAGCGCATTCGTCAATGTGCGTGACATGCTGACATCGGCCGATGTCTTGTTCGGACAGCTGGAAGGCCCGCTTGCCGAGCCCTCGATCGATCCCGCGCGGCCCGATATCCCGCACAAGAAGGGTTGGCGCCATTCGGGCGTCAAGGTAGGTCCGGCGCTCAAGAAGGCGGGCTATGTCGGCGTGAGCTGCGCCAGCAACGTGGCCTATCCCGCGAGCGCCGCCGTCGCCAGCGTCAAGGCGCTGGATTCGGCGGGGATCCTCCACTGTGGCGTTGGCGAAACGCTGGCCGAGGCCAGGAAGCCGGCAATCATCGAGAAGAACGGGGTTCGTTTCGGCTTCTTGAGCTACACATCAGTGTTCTGGCCGAGCAATCACGCCGCGTCAGCCAACAGCCCCGGATGCGCCACCATCAAGGCCCACGCCGCCTATGAGCCGGGCCCGCGCGCGCTGGAAATGCCGGGTGCTGAGCCGATCACGCATACATT
The DNA here is from genome assembly GCF_020329495.1 of Bradyrhizobium australafricanum. Classification (NCBI taxonomy): domain Bacteria; kingdom Pseudomonadati; phylum Pseudomonadota; class Alphaproteobacteria; order Hyphomicrobiales; family Nitrobacteraceae; genus Bradyrhizobium; species Bradyrhizobium australafricanum. Next base: position 38,111 of record NZ_JAGKJL010000067.1, read on the forward strand.
CGCAGACGCCGACGAACTCGAGGCCATGCGGGACGATGTCCGCGCTCTGCGGACCAAGGTCGACCTTGTGATCCTTTCATGCCATTGGGGCGTGTCGTCCAAAGAGGAGCCAGTCGCATATCAGCGCGAAATAGCCCGAGCCGCCATCGACGTGGGGGCAGACATGGTGTTCGGCCACCATCCGCATGTGGTCCAGGCCGGCGAAATCTATCAGGGTAAACCGATCTTCTACAGCCTTGGCAATTTTGCGTTCGACTGGGACGTTATGCGCGGCCGTCATCTCGATGGTCTGGCGCTGCGGTGCTTGATCGCGGGGAAGAAGATCACCGAAATTGAATTACTACCGGTCCGTCGCAACGAGCACAACGATATCTGCGTACATAGTGCAGACACCGGCGCGGGCAAGGACATTCTCGGCCGTTTCGAGCAGCTGAGCAGGAAACTCGGAGACTCAATCGTCTTGTCGAGGGCCACTCACCTGCGGCTTGAGGGTATGTAAGGTTAACGCGGCTGCTGACTCCCCCGAGCCGTTGTTTTGCCGAGCGATATCCAATCAGGGGAGCAAGAGGCCTCGCTCCTGACTGCGAGGAAAGCGCCTGCCGCCTGTCAAACATTCTCCTTGGGCGGAAAAGCCCTGGATCTTCCATGTACCACTGTATCGCACTCGCCATGCGATGCTCGTCGTCTTTGTGAACTTGCGCGCGAAAAAGAAGCACGTATCTGTGCGGTCGCCGCGCTGGGCGACAACGAGTGTCCAGTAAGATGTTGATCTTCTTGCACTCAAACCTGCAACCAGAACGTATGAGTGGCCGAACGAGGGCCGTTGACCTTTCGTTTCAGGGGCGAAGTCGCACTGACGGTCTCATGCTCCGAGCACCGGCTCCTTGCCGGTGAAGGCCCTGAGTATATTCGCCGTCAGGCGCGAAAGACCGTTGTCGCAGCCGTTCCAGGCCAGCGCGCCGGCATAGGCGATGGAGCCGACCGAAAACACCCAGCCGCCTCCATCGATCGGAAACAGGACCATGTCCGATCTCACCACGTCAGGCCGCTGTGCGCCTCCCTGATCCGGGAGCGAAAGAGTGAGATCCTCGATGACGAGCTGATACTCGTTGCCAAGCCCGGTCGAAGTCCCGAGCACATAGGCATGCTCGGGACTTCCGAGCGTAACGTCGTACCTGTCGACCTCGTCTCCCACCGCTCCACCCAGCACATAGCCGTAATCGCCGACGATTTCCTCAGTGATGCCGTCGAACAATTTCGCGGCGGGCGAATTGTAGCTCGCCTCCAGACGCCGATAGCCGCAGCCCTTCGACCATCCCTCCGATGCGAAGCCCACGCCCAGCATCTTGTTCGGGGCGCGGCCGCGCGTGCGCCAGATGCCGCCGGCTTCAGTCGTCGCAACATGGGTCCGTTCGCCATAGGGGGCATCCCAGCAGCGCGTGCCGCTGTTGTCGCGGCGCACCTCGATGACCCAGGGCTTTGCACCGAGCCGGCTCGTTACCCAGTAGAAGCCGTTGCCGCCAAGATACATGACCCGTCCGCCGTCATGCAGGTATCCGTCGAGGATATCGAGGCCGGTTCGTGTCCAGTATTCCGGGTGCGAGCCCGTGACGATCGCCGCGTACCGGTCGGCCAGGTTGCGGCCGCCACGTTCGAAATCCTCGTCGGTTGCGACATGATATTCGATGCCGAGGTGCTCCAGCCATTCGACGATGTACATGTCGACGGGAAAGTGACGGTATGAGCCCGTTAGCCAGTTCGGAAAACCAGGGCGGACGTTGAACAGCGGTCGTCTGCGGCCCGAATAGCGAACCGGCGTTCCGTCGGCATGGGTATCGTAGCAGGAGCGGCCCGGCTCGGGATGTGAGAACAGGTACTGTTCGTCCTCGGGCACCACCTTGTCATGAGGCATCACCGATGAGAAATCGAGCGAAGCCAGGTGGTCGTTCGCATAGGCCAGATAGGTGTTGGTCGGCACCAGGAACAGCACGGGTGCCGAGGTGCCCAGGACCGGTCTGACAAACAGCGGAAAATGATTGCGGCGTCCGCCGGCCTCGAGCCGAACTGCGTAGACTCCGCTTTGAAGGTCCTCCGGCAGGCGGAATTCGAGATTATACCTCCAGCCGGCATCCACCATGTCGTCGTCGTGGAATTGCAGCGCACAGTACTGCTCGGGAACTTCGACGAAGGAGTCGCTTCGCCCGTCCCAGTTGCGTCCGGTCACACCGCGCTCGACGCCGTTGACAAGGTGCCCCTGTTCGCCTCCAGCGTCCGGCTCAATCGTCTCCGACGCGAAGTCCCTGCCGAGTTTCCATGCTGCCCATGCCGGCTGCGTGGGAGTCTTCCCCGCGTGCCATGCGGCGATCATCTCGGCGGATGGCTTCGCGAGGTGCAGCGTTGGCGAGTCGATCTTGCCATTATATGGCTCCAGCGGCGACCCGGACCGGCCGATGCCGGCCGCCGCGAGCAGGAGCGTTGCCGCATTTGCCGTCGCGCCGGTTGCCGCGCGGAGCGTGCGTTGTGCCCCAACCTTGGCATCAAGACGCCTGAGGTCGATGCAGACCTCGCCGTCGCCGATGGTAGTCAGGATCGAATACCAGTGTTTGGCGATGATCGCATCCGGCAAGACTGCGAGCGTTGCGCTGCCCATTCGAAGCGCAAGACCGCCTGAGATGATGACGAGCGCGACGTCGCCAATCGACCAGATGGCCTGGGGCGCGCTCCGCTCGGGGACGGTCGGCCATGCCCAGCAATGGACGCTGATCGCCGCATCGTTGATCGGTGAGGGAAGCGGAAATTCGGCGTGCGAGCCGACCACCGTGGATTGCACGCCGCCGGAAACGGTGCGGTCGAGCACCGACGAGAAATCGACCACCTTGCCCTCGATCGCTTCGTCGCGCCCGGGACCCGAGACCAGTCGCACGAGGTTTGCGCGGACGGTGGCGTGCGGCGTGCTGATCGCGAGCCGGACGACATCGCCGGGCTCGCAGGACCACTCCTCGAAATAAGCCTGGATATCCATCTGACGCCGCCCACGCTCGCTGGTTAAGTCCGCTTCGGACGCGCAATGTCCGAGCGCGCGCCCATCATTCGCGGATCAAAGCCGGCGGGGAAACATCTGTTGCGGCATTCTGGAGTCCGGGAGCAACAACACTGGAGAAGCGGACAGGCGCGCCGCGGCTGGTCCCGAAAGTCCGCGTCACAATCCGCGCAGGAACCGGTCGCCGAGCGCGACCGTTCCGTCGGTGTAGCCCGTACCCAGGCGTCGTGCGGTTTCGGTGTCCGAATGCGAAGCGAGCCAGGCCGTCAGCAGCATGCGCCTGAGCATCACGAACGCAGGCAGCATGGCCTCGTCGTCGCGCGAGACCGGTGCGACGGTCCGGTATCCCGCAAGCCACGACTGCTGGAGCAGGTCCATCACCGGCTCGTGCTCGATGAAGCTGACGGCCGCGGCGAAGTCATAGAAGAACCACGAGAAGCCGCAATCGTCGAAGTCGATGACGCCGAGCCGGTCGCCTTCGACGAGCAGGTTGGCGAGGCGGAGGTCGGCGTGAACGAGGCCAAACCGCTGCTCGCCCCGTCCGTAAGCCTCGACGCGCCGTTCAAGTTCGTCGGCGACCCTTTGCAGTAGCCTGCGGCCATCGTCGCGCAGGCCAAGACCGGCGCGCCAGTCACCCCATAGTGGCCGGCGGCCCAGCATGGCATCGAAATCCCAGACCTTGCGCTGGAACGTTGATGGCATTGTCCATCGGCGGCTGTGCGCGTGAAGCCGCGCGCTGGTCGCGCCGAGCTTGCCGAACCAGGTGGCCAGATCGTCCGAGGCGTCCGGCTCCTTGCCGCTGAGGAATTCGAATGCAACGACGTGTCGTGTCGCGCCACTCAGGGGAATGAGGCATAACAGGTGTCCCTCCCGATCGGCGACCGGGCGCGGCGTGAGCACCACGTTGTCTGCGATCACGGCGTCAATCCAGGCGAGCTCGGACGCAATCTCGTCAGGTGAGTGATAGCCGGGCCGCTGCACGCGCAACACGAGTTTTTGCCGAGCGGCCGGATCTTGCGCGAGAAAGGTGGTGTTCTCGGAATGGCTGAGAAAGGCGAGCGTCGATTGCGATGATAGTCCCCAGCGCGGCAGGCTCGCGGCAAGAGAGGCCTGCATGCTCTCGATGAGGCCGGGAGTCATCATCGCGGCCAACCGACCGTCTCGGGGTCCGCGAGGTCAAGAAGGCTCGCGATGATGCGATCGGGAACGACGTCCGCCACCGCATTGAAAGGGACGTCGCTGGCGAGCAGGATCGACCGCATGCCGGCGGCCTTTCCTGCTGCGATATCGGTGGCGATCTGGTCGCCGACCATGACGGTCTCGTGCCGGGCGGTGCCGAGATGCGCCAGCGCCTGTTCGATCAGGAACGGTTGCGGCTTGCCTAGGGTCCGTACTCAATAAGGATTCACGGTTGGGCTAAATCGTGATTCAAGGTCTCTAATTTGAGGAGGCCTTGATGCGCAAGCAACTCTACTGGTTGAGCGAGGCGGAGTGGAAGCGTCTTGAGCCGTTGCTGCCGCGTGGACGGCGCGGTGCACGTCGGGTGGACGACCGGCGCGTGATCAGCGGGATCGTACACATGCTGCGGTCGGGAGCGCGTTGGCGGGATTGTCCGCCGGAATACGGTCCCTACACAACGATTTACAACCGGTTCAACCGCTGGAGCCGACAGGGTCTCT
>NZ_JAGKJL010000068.1:0-42656 GCF_020329495.1 Bradyrhizobium australafricanum
GCTGGGACGACTTCGGCCGCTTCCTCGACGATGGCAGGATCTGCTTGACCAACAATTGCGCTGAGCGCGCATTGAGAGGCATCGCCTTGGGAAGGCGCAACTGGACCTTCGCTGGTAGCCAGCGTGGCGCCGACCGTGCCGCCATCATGCTGACGATGATCACGACCTGTCGCCTCAACGACGTCGATCCCAAGGCCTGGCTCGCCGAGGTCCTCGCCCGGATCGCCGATCTTCCCGCGTCGCGCCTGCACGAACTGCTGCCCTGGGAATGGAAGCTCCTGCGCCAGGCCGATAAGCCCACCGGTCAGCAGGCCGCCTGACCTTCACCCAACCGATCATAGAGCTCACTGTGCCCGCGCGCATGCGTCAATCAGGCGGTCTTCGTCGTATGCGTACTGCGCATCTCTCCTGTCGCTGTTTTCACGCTAACTATCGTGTTTCAAATAGAGGTCTGGCCTCACCAACTCACAGAGCGAAGGCGGTAGAGCCGATCCCACGTCTCAAAGATCGAGCACAAGGGGCCCCGTCCGACAACGCGAGACACAGGCTGTGAGATAGGTCTCCTTTTCCGCATCGCTGAGGATGAAATCGCGATGATCTGGTTCTCCGGCCAGATAGCGAACCTTACACGAGCCGCAGAGCCCAGAGACGCAGGAGGTTTCCACCTCGATTCCGGCGCCTGTGAGTGCTTCGACAATGCTCTGTTCGGCGGCAACGTGCACTCTGCGTCCAGAGCTCGCTATCTCCACATCGAATTCGTCCAAGCCCGCTACGGGCGGGGTTGCGCCATTCGAGGATATCTGGAGGACGGGTGCGGCGAAGTGCTCAAAATGAACACTTCCCTTCGGCCAGTGCGCCGTCGCACTGGAACAGGCCTTCATAAAGCCGGCTGGTCCGCAATAGTAGATCTGCGCGCCTTTCTCGTGCGTCCTAAGCAGAGCCCCGATATCCAGGCCTTTGGTGTAGTCACCGCCGTCATGGTGAAGGTGGACCTTGCGCTGCAAGCCAGAGTTGGCCAGTTCGTCCTTGAACGCGGTGTATTCGGGACCTTTGGTGCAGTAGTGTAGCGCGTAGCTCGCGCCGATCGCCTCGAGGCGGTGACACATTGCTTTCAAGGGCGTGATGCCGATCCCGCCGGCCAGCAAGACATACTTGGAGGCTGCTTCGTCCAAGTGGAAGTTATTTCGTGGATAGCCGATCCGCACCACATCCTGCACATGCACGTTGTGATGCAATGCCTTGGAACCGCCGCGTCCCGCCTCGTCCTTTAACACGGCGAAGACGTATCGGTGTCGTTCGGCTGGGTCATTGCTCAGTGAATACTGCCGTACGATGCCGTTCGGCAAATGAACATCAATGTGCGAGCCCGCGGTGACTTCGGGGAGTGGGCGCCCCTTGGCATCGACTAGTTCGTAGGAATGAACACCGAGAGCTTCGAAGCGAATTTGTCGCACCAGGAGCTCAAGTGTGTCTGTGGCGAGAGTTGGCCTGCGCAACTGTGAGGGGCTATTCATGGCGCTTACTCCAGCTGGTGGCCGGGACGAACCCGACCGACCAGCGCAGTTCAAGACACAGGCACCACATGTGTGGGCGGCGCCGGTCATGTTCTTCCGAGGTTACGTTCGATTTTATCCATGCCTTCGATGACGAAGGCGCGGCGCTCCTTGTTGGGCAACTTGTCACTGTTAGCGAGCAGCGCGACGATCCCGCGCGAAATGCGCCGGCGGTTCGCGACCTCCTCGTTGATATCCTCGGCCTCCGGCACATCAAACACGTTGCCGCAGCAATAGCTGTACGGAGCGCCCCCCGCTGCGCGCAACCAATCGGCAAAGCCGTCCGCCGATGCCGCCGGGTTGGTCCCGCGCAACGCGTCGCGCAACATCTTGCGGAAGGCATAGAGGCCAGCGTCAAACTTGGTCGGGTTTTCAAGCGCGTGAACCGCGATCGGACGCTGACTGATGATCGCCTCATAGTCGCCCGGCGCGTACTGGCACTCCTTGTAGTTGTCACGTTCACGATGCCTCGACGGAATCGGCGGGAGATCTTCCAGTTTGTACTTGCCGAAGCGTTCGGGGCGCCTCATCGCGATTTGCCCCTCCAGAAAATCAATCGTCTCATAGCCGACCAGCGACTTGTCGCCGATGCCGCGGGTGTCGATACCAGGCCCCATCACGCGCCAGCCGATCATCTTGCTGTTTTCGTCGTCGACAGGAACCGTCCAGCGGATGATGTGGAAGCGGCTGAAGTGCTTGCGTGCCGAACCGTCCTCCGAGGTGTAGGCGTGGAGCGACAAGTTGGGTAGCACCTGGTGCTGGATGCGGACAAACAGGCGATCCTTGTCGACGCGGCGTGCTCCGGCGCAGGCGAGGCTACGACCATCTTGCACCGGAATAAATTGCATGTCGGGCGCGACCTCCATGGAGGCTGCACCGACCTCGTTGAACGTGGTGCCCTGATAGTGACCGTCTACCACGAAGGTACCGTTGTGCAGGGCGGTCGGGTGATAGTTATCAGCGGCGTTATCCTGCACCTGAAGCCAGTTGCAATGCTGCCAGTTGCTGTAGGGCACGAGTTCGTCCGTTTCAGCAACAGTGAAGTTGCCTTCCCATTCAGGAAACGGTGGCTCGTGCTCTGGGGGTCCCATGTAGGCAAAGACGAGCCCATGGCGCTCGAACGCCTTGTAGGCGCCCTGACGGATCGAACAGGCGAATTTCTCCGCCTCCTTCTCCTCGCCCTTCGGATAGGGAACGTGCAGACAAGTACCGTCCACATCGAACACCATGCCATGGTAACAGCAACGGATACCGCGGTCTTCGATGCGACCATATTCCAAGCTCGCACCGCGATGAACGCAATGCGCGTGGAGCACGCCTACGCGGCCACTCTTGTCGCGGAATGCGACCAGCTCTTCACCCAGGATCTTCAGAAAGCGGGGCGTGTCGGTAAGTTCGGCTGACATGCAGATGGGGTGCCAGAATCGGCGCATGAATTCACCCATCGGAGTGCCTGGGTTGGTCTCCGTGAGTTCGGGATCGTGTTGAGGCACGCGGTTCGCGTAGTAGCCGCCGTAGGACTGCATGTGCTGCTTTGACGGGGCGCCGCTCGATGCGGGCTTTGCCAGTGGCTTTGTTGCGGCGTCCATTCCCGTTCTCCTTCTCATTTGTTGCAAACGCGGCCGACCGATGAGGTCCGCTTTAATTTGGAATACCAAAATTTCAATATGAAGGGAATAGATTTCTTGAAATTCATTCAACGCAATGATTTATAATGTAAAAACTGAATAACGCTCGTTAATTTTGGAATTCCAAATGAACATCGAACAGCAGGAATTGCGCGGCCGCCTCGGACAAGACGGCGCAACCAATCTTGGGACTGATGCGAGGGATCGGCAGAATTGGCTAACGCGTTCCGCGCAGCCTGTTCTCTGTGAAAGAGCCAGCGTTGGCAGCATGAAGGAAAGCGAGCTCTTCAGCTTCCTCCGGCTGGCCACCGAGAATGGCGCCCATTATGACGCGATGCTCACCCCATGCACGTTGCCGCTCCAGGCCGGCCTCGAGCACCAACACCATCGCACGCTGGATGTGCAACCAAAGGGGATCCATCGTGGCCGCGATAGAGGAGTTGCCGCAGATGTCATAGATTTCCCGGTGAAATGCCACGTCGGCACGCACCTGTTGCGACATCGACGTACTGCTTGTGGCTATAGCGCCTGCGTCGAACACTCGTCGAAAGCGCTCGAGGTCTGCGGTCGGCAACTCGCCGACCTTCACGCGTGCCGCAGCCAACCTAGCCGCCAAACCATCCAAACGAGCCCGAATTTGATAGAGATCCCGAACTCTATCCGCACTGACGGGAGCGACCTCGACACCCATCTTGCCAGCCTCTCGCACGAGCCCGCGCTGTTTGAGGAGCTGAAGGGCGTGACTGACTGGGGCTCGGGAGACGCCCAGGCGTTCGGCGAGCGCTGCCTGCCGAATACGTTGGCCCGGCGGCAGCTTGCCGTCCACGATCTCTTCGATCAGCCGGTGGTATACCGAATCGGTCAGAAGGGGCGCGTCAGTGAGAGCATGACTCAAATGATAGAACTCCTCTTTTGCCCATACTACTGGGCGCCACCTGAACGGGGAATAGGAATCCGGTATTCCAGATCGGAGCGGCCATGAGGGACAATCGCCTATTGGAAATGCAGATCTTCCGGGCCGTCGTGGAGCACAACGGCTTTACGGCAGCCGCCTACGCGCTCGAGAGCTCGCAGCCTTTCGTCAGCCGTGCCATCGCGCAGCTCGAGAGAAGGCTAGGTGCCAAACTGATCCACAGAACTACTCGGCAGCATCGCCTCACCGCCGAAGGAGAGCGCTATCTGGCCACCTGCCGAGAGATCCTCGCAGCGCTCGATGATGCCGAAAACGCCTTTGCGGGACAGTCGACCCCGGCAGGCGACCTGAGAGTTAGCGCCCCCCTTGCCTTCGGTACTGACCAGGTCCTTCCGTTGCTGCCCGGCTTCCTAGCCACCCATGACCGAGTGAGGGTACATCTTTCCCTAAGTGATACGATTGTCAGTCTGATCGACGACAATTTCGACGTCGCCGTACGCATGGGGAGACTGCGTGACTCTCAACTGAGGGCACGCAAGCTCTGCGACCTTCGGCGAATCGTCGTCGCTGCGCCGGACTATGTTCGACGTCGCGGCGCCCCGCCGACGCCCGCTGCACTCAAAGACCATAACTGCCTGGAGTGGCATGGCGCACAAGAGCATCTGAATCGTTGGCCATTCAGTATCGAAGGCGAACGACGAGACCACATCGCGGCAGGCAATTTCCGCAGCAGCAACGGCCTCTCACTGGCCGAGATGTGTTTTCAGGGCGTGGGCGTTATGCGGATGGCCGAGCACCTTGCCCTACCGGCGATCCGCGATGGTAGGCTGCTTCGCCTCCTTCCTGAATTTGAAGAGCACGATGGCACCGCTATTCATGCAGTCTATCTTCCGGAACGACGCCTCAGTGCTCGCGTCCGTGTTTTCATAGATTACCTCGCTGACGCCTTGCGCAGCCCGCCTTGGAGCCAGGCCGATTAATTACGCCACGGCATGAGTGTTATGGCATAGCGTATCCTGAACGCACTGCGGGCGAGGGTTAGCATCTTCGGTATTGATGAAGGAGCTCCCCATGCTGGACACCAAGATCTCGGAAAAACCATCTACTGCCACCGAAGATGGCCGCAGTGAAAAGATCACTCTCTCCAAAGGCCGGATTTCGATCTACCAGCCGGAACAGGAGGGATTGATCTTTCCCGAACTTCCACAATTCAAGAATGTCGGCGAAGAGCGCGCCTACCGTAAGGCTCATCTGACCGCCGCTTGCCGGGTCTTCGCCAAGTACGGCTATGACTACGGCTTCGCAGGTCACTTAACCGTACGCGATCCGGAATATCCCAACCTCTATTGGACCAATCCGATGTGTGTCCATTTCGCGGACGTGACCGTCTCCAGTCTCATTCTGGCCGACCATTCCGGCACGGTCCAGGAAGGCAAATACGCCATCAACCGTGCTGGCTTCGTGCTCCACGCAGCGGTCCATGAACACAACCCAAAAGTCATGGCGATGTGTCATGCTCATACGCTTTATGGCGCCGCCTTCTGCTCCACCGGACGGCCGATCGATCCGATCTCGCAGGACGCCTGCGCCTTCTTCGAGGACCAGGTAGTCATCGGGAAAAATGCAGGCGCTGTCGCGGTCGAAGAGAAGTCGGGCGTTGGCATCGCCGAGGCGATAGGAAACCACCGCGCTGTGCTCCACCAAAACCATGGCCTGCTGACTTCGAGTCCGCATAGCATCGACGATGCCGCCTGGTGGTTCATCGCCCTCGAGCAATGCTGCAAGGCGCAACTCGCGGCCGAAGCAGCGGGCAGCAAGCCAACGTTTGTAACCCCCGATCGGGCGCGCTACAGCCGAGAACACGTTGGAAGCTCATTCATTGGCTGGCTCCACTTCCAGCCACTGTGCGACCACATCGCGAAACACCAACCCGATATGTTCGCATAGCCGAACTTGCAGTGGATTATTCGGGGCTCACGCGTCGCCGAGCCCCGATCGATCCAAACACCGGCAGCCTGTGCTCATCACAAGCGCCCATCGGCACACCAGATCAAGGCGCCAGCTCTGTGTCTACCGAGCGGTCGAGGACGGCCTTTCCGACAGTTCACTCGACCTACGAAATAGCTGGATGTGAGTCTGGCGCACATCCGACAGATTCAGCCTTCCCGTCAGGCCATTTCCAACAAACGAACCAATCAATAGAAGGAGCGAAACGTGCGTGTTTTCTATGATGCCGACGCTGACACCAACCTAGTGAAGGCAAAGACTATCGCGATCATCGGCTTCGGCAGTCAAGGACATGCTCATGCCCTCAACCTGAGGGACAGCGGTGTGAAGAACGTGGTGATCGGCCTTCGGCCGGGCTCGACGAGCGTCGCCAAGGCCAAAGCAGCTGGTTTTGAGGTCTCGGATGCAGCAACGGTCGCCAGATCCGCCGATATCGTCATGCTCCTGACTCCGGACGAGGTACAGGGCGACATCTATCACGAGCACCTGCACGATAACATGAAGAAGGGCACGGCGCTCGTGTTCGCGCACGGCCTCAACGTGCACTTCAACCTGCTCGATCCGCGCGCCGATCTCGACGTGCTGATGATCGCGCCGAAGGGCCCCGGTCACACCGTGCGCTCCGAATATCAGCGCGGCGGCGGCGTACCGTGCCTGATCGCGATCGCCAAGGACGCCTCCGGCAATGCCCATGATCTAGGCCTCAGCTACGCCTCCGCCATCGGTGGCGGTCGGGCCGGCATCATCGAGACCACCTTCAAGGAGGAATGCGAGACCGACCTGTTCGGCGAGCAGGTGGTGCTCTGCGGCGGCCTGGTTGAGCTCATCAAGGGCGGCTACGAGACCCTGGTCGAGGCCGGCTACGCTCCCGAGATGGCCTATTTCGAGTGCCTGCACGAGGTGAAACTGATGGTCGACCTGATCTATGAAGGCGGCATCGCCAACATGAACTACTCGATCTCCAACACCGCCGAGTATGGCGAGTATGTCACCGGCCCCCGCATCGTCACCGACGAGACCAAGAAGGAGATGCGCAAGGTACTGGCCGACATCCAATCCGGCAAGTTCGCCCGCGACTGGATGCTGGAGAACAAGGTCAACCAGACCTCGTTCAAGGCCACCCGCGCCAAGCTCGCCGCGCACCCGATCGAGCAGATCGGCGAAAGGCTCCGCGACATGATGCCCTGGATCAAGAAGGGCGCGCTGGTCGACAAGACCAAAAATTAATCAGAGCCATGCGGCTCGGTGCCGCTCACGACATACGACGGGCTGGCGAGGCCGCAAACCGGCTCAGGCTTCCGCGCAGGGAATATCCGGCGCGGGATTGGCGCTCATGAGGCTCGGGCGAGACCGCGTGGGCATCGGGCAGCCGCGAGTAGTGCAGCACAAACAAAGAGAAACTGTAGCGATTTGCAAAAGGAGGAAGCAATGACGGATATAACAGCGCAAGATGCGAGCGCGACGACAGTTGACGATCGCGCGATCTACACGAAAGTCATGTGGCGATTGATACCATTTCTGCTCACTTGTTACGTCGTCGCCTATCTCGACCGAGTGAACGTTGGTTTCGCCAAGCTCCAGATGTTGAGCGAGCTGGGATTCAGTGAACTGGTTTACGGCCTGGGCGCTGGGATCTTTTTCATTGGCTACGTGATCTTCGAGATTCCTGGCAACTTCATTCTGATCAGAGTCGGCCCTCGCCTCTGGATCAGCCGCATCATGATCACTTGGGGCGTGATCTCTGCTTTGACGATGCTCGTCAAGACGCCAATGAGCTTCTACGTTTTCCGATTTTTACTGGGAGCGGCAGAGGCGGGCTTCATCCCGGCAATTCTCTACTACCTTACGATTTGGTTCCCATCGTCTCAGCGCGGCAAGACGTCGTCCCTGTTTTTGGCGGGTATTCCGCTTTCGGGCATTATCGGAGGGCCTTTATCGGGATGGATTATGAGCGAGTTGCACGGCTCCACGGGACTGGCGGGTTGGCAATGGATGTTCCTCCTCGAAAGTATTCCGGCCATCATACTCGGAATCGTGTGCTATCTTTACCTTGATGATCACATCGACTCCGCGGACTGGCTCACCGGCGTCGAGAAGGAGAAGATCAAGGCGGACATTTCCCGCGAGACGCGGGAAAAGAAACTACACTCCTTCCATGATGGCCTGCTTAACGGCCGTGTCTGGCTCCTGAGTTTCACCTATTTCTTCTTCACACTGGGACTTTATGGGCTGAGCTTCTGGCTACCGAGCATCATCAAGGAGAGTGGCGTAAAGGATCCGCTCTCGGTTGGAATGTTAACAGCCATCCCTTATTTTGGCGCCTTGGTTGTAATGTTTCTTGTTGCTCGTAGCTCTGACCGGCATCAAGAACGCCGTTGGCACTTGGCTCTTCCAGCGCTGGTTGGTGCCGCCGGCCTCATGCTAAGCGTGAGCTACGCCCACAATCCTGTATTGGCATTGGTTGCACTCACGATCGCTGCCATGGGCGCTCTCACCTGCATACCGCAATTTTACACTTTACCCCCAGCCATCCTTAGCGGTGGTGCCGCGGCGATGGGACTCGCCGTTGCGAACTCTGTGGGGAGTATTGCGGGCTTCGTCAGCCCGTATCTTCTGGGCTGGTTCAAAGAACTCACGGGGAGCACAGATGTTGGGATCATGCTACTTGCCGGAGGCTTGGTGCTCGGAGCGCTTCTCGTATTTGCAAACCCGCCGCGACTTGTGAACCGCTGATGCGCGACAACCCCAGACCGCAGGAATAGACGAAGATCAGAAAGTAAATGAGGCGCGGTGCGCTAGAAGCATCAAGGTACTGATTGACGAACTATCGGTCGCGGCGTTTTTCGAATCCCAAGAATCCGGTGAACGCCGCAACCCTAGCGAAAGGTGATTTACTGGACCGACCTGCGAGATCAAATGTCAAGCAATCTGATCCGGGGCTTACGTTTGTGGGCCTCCTGAATGCCAAATTGCAGGTTGGTAACGATCTCCCCGGATCTGGCGCCATGACGTCCGCGGGGGCGTCATCGCTTTCCCCTCATTGGTTACGACCATCAGCCCTGCATATAAACGATGTGCGTCTCCATGTACGCATAAAGTCCGTGCTTTCCGTCTGCACCTCCAATGCCAGACTTACGTCTGCCAGCATGGAAGCCTTGCATTGCTTCAAAATGCTCACGATTCACATAGGTCTCGCCGAACTTCAATTCTCTGCTCGCTTGAAGCGCGGAATTTATGTTCCTGGTAAATATCGAGGACGTCAGGCCGTACTCTGAGTCGTTTGCCAGAGCGATCCCCTCATCGAGCCCATCGATGACTTGAATCGGGAGCACTGGTCCGAAGATCTCCTGCTTCATGATGCCCATGTCACTCTTGCAGTTCACCAATACCGTGGGCTCGTAGTGAAAACCTTTGTCCTGATCGGAAACCTTCCCGCCGGTCAGTACCTGCGCTCCCGCAGATTTGGCGCTCTCCACAAGCGTTGAGACCTTCTTCAGAACAGCTTGATTGGTAAGCGGCCCCATGGACACACCTTCGTCAGCCAGGGGATCGCCGTAGGTCGTGGCCTTCATAAGTGACGTCACTTTCTCCGCAAATTGATCTACCACGCTGCGCTCCACGTAGATGCGCTCGGCGCAATTACACAATTGCCCCGTGTTAAGCACGCGCGAATCATAGACCGCCTTCGCGGCCAACTCGATGTCTGCGTCACGCAGCACGATGGCAGGAGCCTTGCCGCCCAACTCCAGATTGACGCGGGTCAGATTGCGGGCCGCAGCCTCCATGATCCGAACCCCGGTGGGGACACTGCCGGTAAAGCTCACCAACCCCACATCGCGATGTGACGCCAGTGCATTGCCCGTGCTGGCCCCGCGGCCACTGATGATATTGAAGACACCCTTCGGGAGCTCCGTCTCCGCAACGAGTTCAGCGAACTCGTACGCATTGATCGGGGTTTCTTCGCTGGATTTGATGACGATGGTATTTCCCGTCACTAACGCGGGCGCCATCTTTCGCGCGATCAGAAAGAAGGGGAAATTCCACGGCAGGATCCCGGCGGTCACGCCGATTGGCTTTCTGAAGAGAAACACCGACTCGTTGGGCCGATCGCTCGAAACGATCTCGCCTTCGATCCGGCGCGCCCATTCAGCCATGTAGTCGATGTAGTCCGCAGTAAACGCCACCTCGAGCTTCGCGAGGCCAAGAACCTTCCCCTGCTCCCTTGTAATCGTCAGCGCCAGGCGGTCCACGTTCGCGCGAATCTTGGCGGAGAGCTGACGGAGGTAGTTTGCCCGCGCGATCGCTGGAAGCTTTTCCCACGCCGGCTGCGCGCGCTTGGCAGCCGCGACCGCTTCATCCACCTCGCTTACCGGCGTATCGGTCACGACGCCAACGAGCTGGCCATTTGCTGGATTGATCACATCGACGGTGTCGCCTCGAGATGCTTTGACAAAGCGCCCATCAATGTAGTTCTCATATTTTTTTGCCATTCGATTCTCCTCCCAGGTTGATTGCGGCGACATCGGACCTGTTGCTAACGGCCGCGCGAGCAGCGCGCGTGCCCCGAGCTAGCGTCCAATAGCTTTCCGAAGGCCTATATTTTTGGTCCATGAGCAGCGCTTCAATCTGCTCGCTCAAGCGGGCATCCGCGCACTTCACCCAAGCAAATCGAGTGAAGTTGGCTCCATTTCGAGGGGCAGACAGGCGGCGCGCAAAATCCGCAATCCGCCTGCCTGGCCTATGCTGTGATTACCGAGGTCTGTCAGCTCTTCGGAAGTTCTGCATCGGTGATGACCCAGAACTTCTTGAGGAAGGGCGTCTTGATCGACCAATGCAGATCCAGATTCTTCGGCTGGCCGACGATATCACCCGCCTTGATATGGTACTGTTTCCCGGTTTGCGTCACCGTGAGGACAGCTTCGCCTTCCAGCAGGAAGAAGGTCTCATCCCCCATGGGTGACGAGTACCTCATCTCGGACGACCCATCGGCTTTACGGGTGGGTGAGGTCATTCCGGTGCGCCACAAACCACACATCAGGGTCCCGGTTGAGCCGACTTTGCGGATGACCTGTACTTCGCCGACTTTTGAGGGACCGTGAACGGGCTCGTTCCACTCGAAAGGAACCCATTTGTCGGCGTCACCGGTGATGTTACCCGTGTAAATCGCGTCCGCCGGGGTCGCGACGTTCGGGCTATCCCAAATGACCCACATCTTCTTCAGAAACGGAGCCGGAATTTCCCAGGTCACATCAAGATTCTTTGGATGGCTGATGATGTCTCCGGCCTTGATGTGATGCTTCTTTCCGGTCTTGGTGACCGTGATGTGGGCCTCCCCCTCCAGTATCAAGATCGTCTCATCCCCCACCGGAGCGGAATAGACGACGTTGCATGAACCGTCGGGACGACAACCTGACGAGACCGGGCTGGTTCGCCATAGACCGGAAAGCAGAGAGCCACTTGAGCCCTCAGGCCGGATCACGATGAGGTCACCCTTGACCTGCTTCCCATGAAGGGGATCATCCCACTCAAACGCAGTCCACTTATCCTTCGCTGGATTATCATTTCGATTCCCGACGAAGAGCTCCAGAGATTTTGCGGCGGATACTTTCTGCACAACGTTCATCGTCATTTCCTCCTCTTAATTATGGCCGACCTGAATTCGAATTCTGCATTCAGAGTTCAAATCGCAGCTTATGGAGGCACGAAATGGAGTTTGAGAAATGGGCCAGTTGAGAATTTTTTGAGTAGTCCAGTCTCCTACTTCCTCTGGGCTCCTCAGCTAAATATGTCTGATCATACGGACCTTCCTGAATTATTGCGGCGCGATCAGACATCTGATCTGCGCCGGAGATTCGACACGCGCCCCTCGACCCGGATCAAATCGTGGGTGAGGTCAGATTGACTATGGGGGCGGGATGGGAAACGATGTGGTACACCGATAACGCTCCCAGCTGAGCTTTCCATGGGTCCAGACCGAGAGGCCCTCAATGCAACTCCTGATCAGCATTGACCGTGCGGCTGGACGACCTTTGCAGATCCAGATCTATGAATCGATCCGGTCTCAGATCCTGAGCGGTACGCTCAGAGCCGGAAAACAGTTGCCGTCCTCGCGAACTCTCTCGGAGCAACTGGGCATCGCTCGCAACACGGTGGTGCTGGCTTACGAGCGTCTTGCATCCGAAGACTATATCAACTCGCGTACCAAGGCCGGTATCTTCGTCAACGACAGGCTTCCGGACGCGGCCGTGTTGATTCGGAGCGGCTACGCGACCGATACATCGAAGACGCAACGCATTCGTCTCGGAAAGAATCCAACTTTTTCAGGACGAGCACCTGAGCTTTGGACGGAACAGCGCGCGCGGCCACGGTTCGACTTCTTTGTCGGACGTCCCCATGCGGATAGCTTTCCAACGAGCTTCTGGCGTAGCGCCACCGCGCGCCATCTGGCCTTTGCGCACGGCGTGCAAACCCAATATGGGGATCCGCGCGGGCTTGCGGTACTGCGCGAGGCGATCGCCGACCATTTGAAAGCGACGCGCGGCATCGACGCAGAAGCCGATCAGGTCCTGATCACTTCAGGCATTCAGGGGGCACTTAATCTGCTGGCTCGTGTGTTCTTCGACGGGACCGGGGACACCAGCGTCGCGATCGAGAATCCTTGCTATCAGGGCGCAGCCTTTTTGTTCAGCAGTTATGGTGCCCGCATCCACCCGGTTGGGGTGGATGATTATGGGATGATCGTCTCGCAGCTCGAAGGGTTTCGCGGCAGCCTGGTCTATGTGACACCGTCGCATCAGTTTCCAACCGGCTGCACGATGAGCCTCGACCGCAGGCTGCATCTGCTGAGCTGGGCGTATCAAACCGGAAGCTATGTCATCGAAGACGATTACGACAGCGACTTCCGCTACGACGGACCGCCGCTGACCGCACTTGCCGGGCTGATCGCCGGGGACACGTCATCTACCTGGGCACGTTTTCGAAATCGATCGGCGCCGGAATCCGGCTTGGCTACGCGGTGCTTCCGCGCCATCTGCTTGAGCAGGCACGGATTGTGAAGTCCTTGCTGGACAATGGTGCGCCCTGGCTCGAACAGGTGGTTGTCGCGGATTTTCTGAAGGAAGGAGCGTTCATCCGGCACCTTCGACGTATCCGGCGATCGTACATGGCCGCGCGAGATGCCCTGATCGAGGCGATCGACCATCATTTCCCAGGCGGCGTGCTTTCAGGCCGCGAATGCGGGATGCACATGATGTGGACGGTACCGCCTAACCTGCCAGCGGCGGACGACATACAGCGTCTCGCACTCAGCCGAGGCGTGGGGCTCTATCCACTTTCCAAGGCGGCCGCCCACGAGTACGGCAAGGCGCAGTTGCGCGACCGGTCGCTTGTTCTTGGCTATACTGCCTTGTCGGAGGATGAGATCGGGGACGCGATTGCGCGTGTCGCTGCGGCAATCAAGGACCACGCGGGCTAAATAACAAGACAGGTACTGCTTCGTCAGCCAAAAGGGTGCCCGACCCTGCGGGTCGGGCAGTCTGGGAGTTCGAGAGCGCGGCTCTCGGTATGTCCTCGTCTGGACGGTGGCGAGGAATGCCATGCGCACCGGCAATACCGGAAGGGCCACGTGGGCAAAAACAAATGAGGCCAGTCAGCGGGCCGACGCACGCGCTGAACCGACGTCGTCCCTGCCTGGACCAATTCTAAATCGTGCCACTGGTCCAAGCGTTCCGCAAAAACAACTCTATGCTTCCTCCCGCCTAAGCCGTTGCAAGGGAGGTTATCCATGGCAGTTTATCAAAGCATGCAGCGCGTGCGGTTTTCGAGCGAGGACGGCTACAAGAAATTCCAGATGGTTTTCTCCAACGTTCGCCACCATCTGAAGAAGCTTCCCGGGTTTCTGCATCTGACGTGGTGGGTGCATCCCGACGATCCCCACTGGTACAACGAGGTCAGTTTCTGGACCAGCTTCGAGGCCCTGAAAGACTGGCACATGGACACTTACCACAAGCACGCGAAG
Organism: Bradyrhizobium australafricanum; assembly: GCF_020329495.1. Classification (NCBI taxonomy): domain Bacteria; kingdom Pseudomonadati; phylum Pseudomonadota; class Alphaproteobacteria; order Hyphomicrobiales; family Nitrobacteraceae; genus Bradyrhizobium; species Bradyrhizobium australafricanum. Next base: position 14,119 of record NZ_JAGKJL010000068.1, read on the forward strand.
GAGTGGGCGGTCCGCACGGGCGCGATCATGGAAGACATCATCGTCAACTTCGAATACAAGAATGCGCGGCTCATTCGCGTGTGCCCGGCTTGCGCCCATATCTCGGATACGGCGTTCGATGTCGCGCAGGAGCAGGCTGCCCTCGCCCAACCCTGCGTCAAATGCGGATTCATTTTCCCGGTGATGGCCGAAACTGCGAACAGCACGGCAGTCTTTAAGGACGTTGCTCCGGCGCCGGCAGCTATCGCTGCGGAGTAATCGCTCCATCCTACGCGTTCGCAGCGCTTATCGCTCAAGCGATATCTTGCCGCATCAAGCGAGGCGGCAAGACTCTGCGGCGCACTCTGTTACCCCTGACGGAAGACATTTTCGATGGCGAGACCAACGCGGCGAAAGCTTCCGGTGACCGTCCTGTCCGGATTTCTTGGCGCCGGCAAAACCACATTGCTGAACGAATTGCTGGTGAACCGGGCCGGACGGCGTATTGCGGTCATCGTCAACGACATGTCGGCGGTGAACATCGATGCTGCGTTGATCAAGTCGGGAACGGCGCAGCTGTCCCGTACCGAGGAGACGCTGGTCGAGCTGAGCAATGGTTGCATTTGTTGCACGCTTCGCGGCGACCTCATCGACGAGGTCAGGAAGCTTGCTGGGCAGCGCCGGTTTGACAACCTGATCATCGAGGCAACCGGCATCTCCGAACCGCTGCCGATCGCCGCCGCGTTCGCATATCGAGATGAATTCGGTTTCAGCCTGGACGATGTTGCCTCGATCGAGAACATGATCACGGTTGTCGATACGGCGCAAATTGCGCACCAGTTCTGGTCGCGCGAATTTCTGAGTTCGAAAGAGGCCGTTTCACCCGACGATAAGCGCACCATTGTCGAGCTGCTGGTCGATCAGATCGAATTCGCCGACACCATCATCCTGAACAAGATTTCGTCGGCCAGCATCGAGCAGCGCCGCGCAGCATATTCGATCGTGCGTGGCTTGAATGCCGACGCGACGATCCTTGAGGCGGACTTCGGGCGCTTGGATCTTCGGCATTTGCTCGATGTTAATCGCTTTGACAGCGAACGGGCGCAGATGCATCCACTCTGGAAGAGAGAACTCGATGGGTTCAAGGATCATGTGCCTGAAACCGAGGAGTACGGCATCTCGAGCTTCGTGTATCGCGCCCGGCGCCCGTTTGATCCGACACGGTTTTCCGAATTCCTTGCCAGTCCCTGGAACGGAATCCTGCGAGCCAAAGGCTTCTTCTGGCTTGCAAGCCGCCCCCGATGGGTCGGCGAGCTCAGTCAAAGTGGCGCCCTGGTGCGGACGACTGGAAGAAGTTGGTGGTGGTCAGCGATCGGCAAAGCACTCTGGCCCAGCGATCACCAATGGCGCCGCGAGCTTGCGGCCTCATGGGACCCCAGATATTGCGATCGCAAGCAGGAGCTCGTCTTTATCGGAACGGATTTTGATGCTGACGATCTACGTCGAAGGCTGGATCTGTGTCTGACGGACTCCAGCCCCTCTCAGGTGCCTTCAGAGCTGATCGACGAGGAAGACTGTTTTCCGGCCTGGCTTGCGAAAGCGGATCTGAATAGCGTCGTGTCGACACCGCCGTGATCTCATTCAAGAATTGCATAAAAGCAGGACAAAGCTGCGCCGCAGGTGCTGCATCGGCCGGAGTGCCCAGTTTTGTTCGCAAGTGGCGCACCCGACACGATTCGAACGTGTGGCCTTCGCCTTCGGAGGGCGACGCTCTATCCAGCTGAGCTACGGGTGCTGACTGCTTACGCGGTGCTTACGCGAGCTTTGGCAGGTGTTGAGCGCCTGCGCGCTGCCCTCGCAAACCTTTGTATTTCAATCCTCTTTCTGACGCGCCTGTCACATCTGCCGGCTTGACACGTGCCTTCGGAGGGCAACGCTCTATCCAGCTGAGCTACGGGTGCGTGCAGGGGTTCATTTAGCTGATTGGCTCCGCGTCGGCAACGGCGTTGTCCAACTGGTTAAGGGCTGTAAACTGCCTCCCGACAATATGACAGGCCGCGAAAAAAGGCCGTCTTTCGAGGGAGTTTGCCCATGCGTCCGCTGGAATTCGGCTGGTATCTGCCCACGCATGGCGACACCACGGCCTATGGGCTGATGGAGGCCCAGATCGCCGGTTCGCCGGAACTCTGCGAGCGCGTGGTCGCGGCCGCTGAGGACGCCGGCTTCGAGTATCTGCTGATCCCGGTAGGCTCGGTGTGCTGGGAGGCCTGGATCACGGGCGCCTTCATGGCGGCGCGCTCCAGCCGGATCAAGCCGCTGATTGCGGCGCGGCCCGGCTATATCAACCCGGTGCTGATGGCAAAGATGATCTCGACCTTCGACCAGATGTCGGGCGGGCGGATCTGCATCAATCTGATCGCCGGCCAGAACGAGAGCGAGGTCGAGGCCGAGGGCGTGCGCTATGCCAAAGAGGAACGCTACGCGCTGATGGAGGAGGAGGTCTCGATCCTCAAGGCGCTGTGGACGACGCGCGGCCCGGTGCATTTCCAGGGCAGGTTTCACACGATCTCCGGCGCGCATATCAGGCCGCGGCCGCTGCAGCAGCCGTTCCCGAAATTCTATCTCGGCGGTGGCTCGCGGCAGGCCTGGGAGGTGTCGGCGAAGCATTCCGATGTTCATCTGTTCTGGGGCGACCTGCCGGAACGCATCGCGGAGAATATCGCCGAGATCCGGCGGATGGCGCGGGCGTATGACCGCGAGGATGCGATCGGCTTCGGCATGCGGTTGCAGGTGATCTGCCGCGAGAACGAGACGGATGCCTGGGAGGCGGCCGACCAGCTGGTGCGCCACGCCACCGAGCGGCAGAAGCAGGAGATGAAGACGCTTTACAATCGCTCGGAGGCCAACCAACGCGTGCAGCAGCTCGCGCGCGACTACGGCGATCTCCTGATGCCGCATCTGTGGACCGGCATCACCAAGGTGCGGCCCGGCGCCGGCATCGCGGTGGTCGGCAATCCCGCGCAATGCGCCGCGACCTTGCAGCAGTTCATCGATGCCGGTTGCCACTCCTTCTGCCTGTCCGGCTATCTGCATGACGAGGAGGCCGAGCGGTTCGGTCGCCTGATCCGCCCGATCCTCGCCGCCAACAATCGCGGGCGGCTCGTCGCCTGAGGCGCGGTGCTGAAGCTTTCCGAAAATTCACGGGTGAATCTACGCCTGACGCGCCATGATCCAGCCGAACTCGCGGCAGCAACGGAGTCGAACCATGCATCACCGGGCCTGGCTTGCGGCCGCGACATTGCTCGTCGTGGCGGCGGCGCACGGACCCACAGCGTCCGCGACGCAGGCACAGACCGAGCGCGACCTGAAGCCGGTCAAGGAGATCGCCAATGCGCGGATTGCCGTCGGCGATGCGAGCTTTCCGCTCTACCTCTCGGCCGACTGGTCCAATCCGCTGCCGGATGTTACGCGCGCGGTCCTCGTGCTGCACGGCGTGCTGCGCAATGCCGACGACTATTTTCGCGCGGCGCTGAGCGCGCAGGCCTCAGCGGGCGACGTTGGCAAGAGCACGCTGATGATCGCGCCGCAATTCCTGATCGAGTCCGACGTCGAGGCATTCAAGCTGCCGACGGAGACCTTGCGCTGGAGCCTGTATGGCTGGCAGGGCGGCGAGCCCGCGCTCGCACCGAGCGCGGCGAGCTCGTTCGAGGCGCTCGATGCCATCCTGGCGAAGCTCGGCGACCGCAAACTGTTTCCGAACCTGCAGCAGGTCGTCGTGTTCGGTCATTCCGGCGGCGGCCAAGTGGTGCAGCGCTATGCGATCGCGGTGAAGGGCGACCAGGTCCTGCTGCGCGAGGGCATCGGCGTGCGCTATGTGGTCGCCAATCCGTCCTCCTACGCCTATTTCACCAAGGAGCGGCCGGAGCCCGCGATCGCGGCGAACTGCCATGGCTATAACAGCTGGAAATTCGGCATGGACAACCGCCCGCCCTATCTTGCCGAGCCTTCGCCGGCTGCGCTGGAGCAGGCCTATGTCGCACGCCGCGTGATCTATCTGCTCGGAACGCTCGACACCAACCCCAATCATCCCGCGCTCGACAAATCTTGCATGGCGGAGGCCGAAGGGCCGTACCGTTACGCGCGCGGGCATTCCTATGCCGCCGCGATGCAGGCCCGCGACAACGGCGCGCCGAACCACAGCGTGTGGGATGTGCCCGGCGTCGGTCATGCCGGCGGCAAGATGCTCAATTCGCCCTGCGGCCTGACCGCCGTGTTCGACATCCCCGGCTGCGAAGCGGCGCGCTGAGCCCCCGACACCAGAATTTGTGCGCGGAATCGGTGGCAAGCGGCACTGAGATCGCCTACGCTTGTGCCGCGAATGGAGCAGCACGACCGACAGCTCGATGGAGAACATCATGAGAGCAGGTTTGATCACGCTTCTGACAGCCGGTGCCTTCCTCGGCTTGACCCCGGCCAACGCCGCAGAGGGATGCGGTGACGGTTGCCACAGGACCTCACGAGGTGCCTGCGTGATCGACGGCTGGGGCACCGCCGCGCGGGTCAGGAATGAGTGTCCCGCCACCTCGCGCCCGCGCCCGCCGTGTGGTGGCGCTGGCTTCGTCTGGCGGCGCGACTACCAGGCTTGCAGCCAGACCACGAAGGATTGGCTCTAGTGTGCTGAATGCGAAGTTCGTGCGATTTCGCGGCAGCCACTTTCACGAACTTCGCATTCATAAAGCACACTAGAATCATAAGTTTGCTAGTGTCCTTATCGAATCCGAAGTTCGCTCCGAAGGTGCGGCAAATGATGCGAACTTCGGATTCGGGACACTAGCCGTCGACGGCCTGGCCAGCGTCACGCCGGCACGATCACCTTGCCGATCGGCCACAGCGCGATGCCGGCAAGCTTGAGATGCGCCCAGGCGAACGGGATGCCGATGATGGTCACCGCCAGCAGGATCGCGGTGATCACATGGCCGATCGCGAGCCACCAGCCGGCCAGGATGAACCAGATCAGATTGCCGATCACCCCGAGCGGTCCGGTGCCGATGTCGGACGTGCCGGTCACCTCATCGCGGCGCACCGCACGCGAGCCGAACGGCAGCAGCGTGTAGACGGCGATGTTGAAGGCGGCGCGCGCCCAGGGCAGCCCGATAATGGTCACAGCCATGATCACGGCGGCGATCAGCCAGCCGAACGCCATCCACGCGCCGCCGATCAGGATCCAGAGGATGTTCAGGAGGATAGACACAGGCTGCATGGCTAACACCTTCGCGCCGCTTGGGACTGCACTTTATATACGCCGCTGCCCGGCGCTGCGGTAGGTGTGGCCTAACCGCGCGCCTGCCGTGACGAGGCGCTTCACCGGCTGCCGGCGCCGAACGACAGCTGGCACCTCATTGCATCCATCGCGACGGCAACTAATCTCGCGCGACCGGGCAGGGCGCAAAGACGCCTGCACCGAAAAGGGAGAACAACAATGAGAACAATATTCGGAGCAGCGATCTTGGCGGCGCTGGCATTGTCGGTGTCGGCCGTGCGGGCCGAGGACGCCGTACGCTTTGCGCCGCTGAAGGCGGAGGAGCTGTCGTTGGCGCAAAAGGCCTGGGCCGACATGATCAGCGCGCCGCCGCGCAATGCCAAATTCACCGCGCCGCCCTACCGTGCCTATATCCGCAATCCCGATCTGGCGCCGAAGCTGTCGAACCTGTCGGAGTACCTGCGCTGGAATACCTCGCTGCCGGCACGGCTCAGCGAAATGGCGATCCTGATCACGGCGCGGCACTGGACTGCGCAATATGAATGGTCCGCGCACTATCCGCTGGCGATCAAGGGCGGGCTCGATCCGAAAATCGCGGACGCGATCGCCAAGGGCACGCGGCCCGAGAGCATGAAGGACGACGAGGCCGCGCTGTACGATCTCGGCATCGCGCTCTATCGCGACAAGAAAGTCAGCGACGCTGTCTACAAGGCGGCGCTGGAGAAATTCGGCGAGCGCGGCATCACGGATATCATCGCCATCATGGGCTATTACGACATGGTCTCGATGATGCTGATCACGATGCAGGCCGGCCCCGCAAATAACGGCGTGCAGCCGTTGGCGGTGCTGGACAAGTAGCCGCATCTGCAGCGGTCTCAGGTTCTTACCTCTCCCGTTTGCGGGGAAGGTCGACGTGCGCGCAGCGCGGCGGGTGGGGGCTCTCTCCCCAATTATGACTCGTGGTGAAACCCCTACCCCAACCCTCCGCCGCAAGCGCAGGGCAATCGCATATGGCCGTTTGAGGCGATCGGAGTTCCCACAAACTCGTCATGCCCGGGCTTGTCCCGGGCATCCACGTCTTCGTTTCCACGCGAAGAAAAGACGTGGATGGCCGGGACAAGGCCCGGCCATGACGGCGCGGAAGAATCGGTTCATTCCATATGCGATTCCCCTGCCCGTAAGCGGGAGAGGGAGCGCAGTCACGTCGCGCCCTTACCGCCGGAAACCGCTGGCGCGCGAATAGCCCTGGCGGCCTTCCTGGGCAGGGCGCGCGGCCATGCTGGCGCGCGTTTCGCTGGCGACCGGCGTCGCCGGCTTCAAATCCTCGAGGAAGATCGGCTTGGCGAAGTAATAGCCCTGGGCATAGCGGATCTTGGTCGCCGCCTGCAGATAGGTGAGCTCCTCGTAGGACTCGATACCCTCGGCGATCACGGTCATACCGAGCGCCTCGCTCAGCGATTCGATCGCGCGCAAGATGCCCTGGCTGCGCGGCCGCTGATGGATGTCGGTGATGAAGGAGCGATCGATCTTGATCTCGTCGGCGGTGATATCGGCGAGCGCCGACAGCGACGAATAGCCGATGCCGAAATCGTCGATCGAGATGCCGACGCCGATGCCGCGCAGGATCGGCAGGATCTGGTCCTGGAAATGCGACCGCGTCACGAACGCGTCCTCGGTCACCTCGATCATGAAGCGTTTCGGGAAGCCGGTCTCCTCGAGCGCGCGCGCGAACCGGCGCATGAATTCGAGGTTGGAGGCCTGCTTGGCGGCGACATTGATGCTGATCGTCGCCGTCGGACCGAACGTGTCGTTGATCAGGTCGATCGACTTGACGATCTCCGCCAGCACCAGGAACGTCAGCTCGTCGATCAGGCCGAGCTCGACCGCGAGATCGATGAAGGTGCCCGGCGCCTGGATCACACCCTCGTCGTCGCGCAGCCGCACCAGCGCCTCGATGCCCTTCACCTCCTGGGTGCGGATATCGACCTTGGCCTGAAACGCGCAGCAGAAGCGCTTTTCCAGGATCGCCAGCCGCAGCGACTGCTCAATCTTCATCCGCGCCAGCGCCTCGCGCTCCATGCTGTTGTCGAAGAACGCGGTCGAGCCCTTGCCGTTGTTCTTGACGCGGTACATCGCGATGTCGGCGTTCTGGCGCAGCGCCTCGTAGCTCCGGCCATGCATCGGATAGAGGCTGACGCCGATCGAGGTCGAGGCGAAGATCTCGGAGTCCTCGATGAAGAACGGCGCCTTCAGCCGCTCCTGCATGACATGGATGAATTCGGCGACTTCGTCATTGCCGCTGATCGGGTTGAGCAGCAGCAGGAATTCATCGCCGGAGATGCGCGACAGGATATCGGTGTCGCGCAGCGCGTGGCCGAGTCGCTTCGACAGCTCAACGAGCAGCGCATCGCCGATCGCGTGACCGTAATAGTCGTTGATGTGCTTGAAGTTGTCGACGTCGAGGAAGGCGAGCGCGAAATGGCCTTGCGAATCGTCGCGGATCAAGCCGTTGACGCGGTGCTCGATCACCCGGCGGGTCGGCAGGCCGGTCAGCTCGTCGTAATAGGCCGAGCGGAACAGCTGGTCCTCGAACGCCTTCTGCTCGCTGATGTCGGTCGAGGTCGAGATCAGGAGATTGCGACCGGCGATCCGGACGGGCCGGTGCGAGGTCAGGAACACGTATTTGGATGCGCCGCAGGAGAGCGTTTCCTCGAGCACCACCGGACGGCCGCTGCGCAGCAGGTCGAGGTTGGCGGCGTGGCGCTCGTCGACCGGGGACGGCTGGCTCGCGCTGGCGGCCAGCTGCAGCTGGCTCGCGGCTGCTTCATTCACCAGGATGATCTGGCCCTGCTCGTCCTGGACGGTCACTCCCGCCGGAAGGAGTTGGAGAAGGTCGCGCAGGATACGCAATTCATTGCCGGAAATATCGTCTTGGCCGGGCACTGCCGCGCCCGCCTGAAAATCGTGTCTGGTGAGACTATGCATGCGCCGACCTTGGCAAAGTCCGTTGTAGTTTTGGTTAAGCGGACCTGCGAAATGCCGTGACAGAATGAGACCGCGGCAGCTTTCGCAAGCCGTCGCGGCAATTGTCATTAACAGAGTATCAATGTCGGCTGCGACCGCTGGTGAAAGCGATTGCGCTGCGCGCGGTTGCATCAACACATGCGCGTGTGCCGGAAAGCCGACTTATCAACAGCTCGGAAGCTTGCACTGCATGGTGCAGTGAACACCGGTCTTCAGGTAACTGATCTCGGTCTTGCCGTCGAACGGCCGCAGCGCCGACTTGAGCAGCTTGGTGCCGAAGCCGGCTTCGCCGATCGTCTCGACCACTGGTCCCTCGGTCTCGTCCCAGATCACGTTGAGACGTCCGTCGTCGACGGTCCATGACACTTGTAAAAATCCGCGCGGCGAGGAGAAGGCGCCGTATTTTCCGGCGTTGGTTGCGAGCTCATGGAAGATCAGCGCCAGCGAGACGGCGAGCTTGGCGGGCAGGAACAGCTGCTCGCCATTGAGGTTGAACCGCACGTGGCCGTAGGGCCCGAGTTCCGAGCGCAGCAAATCCTTGATATCGCAGCCATAGCCATCCACCCGCGCGATCAGATCGTCGGTTGCCGAGAGCGCGCGGATGCGATGGTCGATGCGCTGCCAGACATCGGGCCGGTCCTGCAGCGCCTGATGCAGCACGGCATGAATGGTCGAGGACTTGTTCTTCAGCCGATGCTGCAATTCGTCGACCACCACCTTGCGGTACTGCTCTTCCTCGATCAGCCGTTTGGAAACTTCGCGCTGCTGTGCGACCAGGGAACGGTAATGCTCGACGCCCCAGATCGCGATGCCGCACACAACCCAGAAGATCATCAGCAGCGCAAAGCGCGCAGGATCGGCGTGCGCGCCGCTGAAATTGAGCACCACGCCGAGCAGGCCGCTCGCCAGGGCGGTCGCGATCCCGATCCGGAAACCGCCAAGGGCGGTGGCAAAGAACACCGCCGGGAAATAGGGCGTGAAGAACACATCCGGCCGGATTTGGGCGAGCCCGAAGCGCGCGGCCGTGGCCAAAACGAGACAAAGCACCGCGAAGGCCACCGCAAGCCGCACCGACGGCTGGGCATCGCCCCGCCAACACGCCCTGAAATCGTCGATCCACTTCGCCATCGGTCGTTCCAGTTCACGTGAACAGGCGACCCAAAATAAGGCCGCTGCGACCGAAAAACCGCAGTTGTGGCCTTCTGGCCACAGGCGGACCTCGCGACCGTGGCGGCTTGCAAGTGCTTGTATTGGCAGCAGGAGCTGGGGAATATCCGCAACATCATACGTAAGTTGAGGGGACCGACATGGGACGGCTGGACGGCAAGGTCGCGGTGATCACAGGGGCGACCAGCGGCATCGGGCTGCGCACGGCGGAGATCTTTGTCGCGGAGGGCGCGAAGGTCGTGATTGCCGGGCGCCGCGCGCCGGAGGGCGAGGCACTGGCGCAACAGCTCGGCGAGACCTGCGTGTTCCGTCAGACCGATGTCACGGTCGAGGAACAGATGCAGGCGCTGATCGCGCTTGCGGTCGAGAAGTTCGGCCGGATCGACTGCCTGTTCAACAATGCCGGCGGCCCGGCGCAGACCGGGGGCATCGAAGGCCTCGACGTCGAGCGGTTCGACGCCGCGATGGCGACGCTGGTGCGCAGCGTCATGCTCGGCATGAAGCATGCTGCGCCCTACATGCGCAAACAGGGCTCCGGCAGCATCATCAACAATGGCAGCATCGCCGGACGGCTCGCCGGCTTCTCCTCATCGATGGTCTATGGCGCCGCGAAGGCCGCGGTCATCCATTTCACCAAATGCGTGGCGATGGAGCTCGGCGAGTCCGGCATCCGCGTCAACTCGATCTCGCCCGGCGCGATCGCCACCGGCATTTTCGGCAAGGCGCTCGGATTGTCGACGGAAGCAGCCGAGAAGACCGCAGCCGTGATGCGCGAGGTCTACAAGGCGGCGCAGCCGATCCCGCGCGCCGGACTGCCCGACGACATCGCGCATGCCGCGGTGTTCCTGGCGAGCGACGAATCGAGTTTCATCAACGGCCATGACCTCGTCATCGACGGCGCCATCACCGGCGGCCGCAACTGGAGCCAACAGCAGGCCGGCTACGTCGCGCTGCGCAAGGCGTTCGATCAGGGGGCGGGGTAGCAGCATCCGTCATTGCGCGCGGAGCGACTTGTCCGCTGAATCCTTGGCGAAGGCGGGAGTAATCCATCGCGTGCACTGCCGATTCCTTCAGGGCGAGGAAAAAGTATGAAGCGCGTCTTGATCACGGGCATGTCTGGAACGGGGAAATCGTCCGCGATCGAAGAGTTGGTTGCGCGAGGTCATCAGGCTTACGACCTTGACACACCCGAATGGTCTCACTCGCACGCGGCATGTGCGGGTGATGACGCCGCATTGTTTGGCGTCTTGAAGCGCAAACCATCCCCGCCGTCGTCCCGGCGAAGGCCGGGACCCATTACCCCGATTGGTCATTGTTGAGCGATGCTGGAACGACGAGTCCCGTTCACAACACCCGCCGCGGAGTATGGGTCCCGGCCTTCGCCGGGACGACGGCGGTGGATGTGGCGCGGGCTGGCGTTCTTTCTTCCTCCAGGAAGGGTCGCAAATCACGCCTTCTGTTTCGCCGCGGCCTTCGCAAGATCCGGCGCATTCACCGCGGGGATCGCGACGCGGCCGGGGCCGGTTTGTTGAAGCGCGGCGGCGGCCTTGTCGTTCTGCATGATCTTGGCCATCACAGCCTGGCCGGCGCGTTCGAACACGGCGCGGTTGTCGATCAGGAACTGGCGCGACTTGCGCAGGCCGTCGATATAGCCGTTGATCTCGGGCACGACATAGCGCGCGACCATGTCCCAGCTGCGGCGGGTGTTTTCCGGATTGGCCCAGTCGTGCGCGAAGCCGATGATCGAGCCGACGCCGCCCGACACATCGACCAGATTCTTGATCATCTTAATCAGATCATCCGGCGTGCCGATGGTGGACGCGGCGCCTTCGACGAACGCGGTCTTGTCGACGGCCTCATCGGGCGAGGAGAATGCGGTCAGGCCCGGCCGCATCAGGGTGCCGACGTTATATTCGTTGTGCCAGCGCATCAGCCCGGCGCCGGCCTCGCGCCGCGCCTGTTCGCGGGTCTCGGCGATGTGCCAGGACAGCAGCACGCGCCAGTTGGCGCGGCTCACTGTGGTGCCAGCCTTCTTGGCGGCGTCCTCGGCGAACTGCCATTGCTGCGGCAGCGCCATCAGGCCCTGGGTCGACATCGAGCCTAGCGAGATGATGCCGATGCCGTATTTGCCGGCGAGCGTCATGCCCGACGGCGAGATCTGCGAGGCCACCACGAACGGCATGTCCTCCTGCAGCGGCAGGATCTGCAACGCGGCGTCGTGCATCTCGAACCAGTCGGTCTTGGCGGTGACGCGCTCGCCGTTGAACAGGCGGCGGATCACCGCGATCGCCTCGTCCTGGCGGTCGCGCTGGGTCATCGGGTCGATGCCGAGCGTATGGGCGTCGGAGGCGAGCGCACCGGGACCAGAGCCGAAGATGGCGCGGCCGCCGGTCATGTGGTCGAGCTGCACCATGCGCTGCGCGACGTTGAAGGGGTGGTGATAGGGCAGCGAAATCACGCCGGTGCCGAGCTTGATGCGCTTGGTGCGCTCGCCGGCGGCGGCCAGGAACATCTCCGGCGAGGCGATGGTCTCCCAGCCCGAGGAGTGATGCTCGCCGCACCAGAATTCGTCGTAACCGAGCGCGTCGAGCTGCTCGACGAAGTCGAGGTCGCGGCGGAATTGCAGCATCGGATGCTCGCCGATCGGGTGATGCGGGGCGAGGAAGGCTCCGAACTTGAGGCGCGCCATGGGTCGTTCTCTCCGGACTATTGTTATCGGGGCTTTCCGCCAACCTACGGGGTGCCCCGGGGCAAGGCAATGCTCCGAGGCTGCGGCGCCCGCATGGTTGTTGCGCAAATCGGCGGCGATTGCCGCCGTCCGGAATGTTTCCCAGCGCGTCAACGCAAATTGGCAGCCGGGGCTCGAGCGTCTGTGATCCCGGGCTTACCTCGCAGGTAATCGAAGCGATGACCGGAATCTGCTGATGTCCGCCGTAACGTCATTTCGGGCAGGACAGGACATGCACCAGATCGTTTCGACGCGAGCGGACACGTCCCGCCGCTGGTGGGTGCTGGCGATCGTGGTGTCGGCGCAATTCATGTTCGGTGTCGATGCCTTCATCGTTAACGTCGCGATCCCGACGATCGCGGCGGAGCTGCACGCGACGCCGGCAGAGATCGAGGCCGTGATCGCGATCTACCTGATCGCCTATGCCACGCTGGTGGTCACCGGCGGCCGGCTTGGCGACATCCATGGCACCAGGAACGTGTTCATCGCCGGCGTCGCCGGATTCTCGGTGACCTCGCTGTGGTGCGGTCTCGCGCAGTCCGGGCCCGAGCTCATCGTCGCGCGGCTCGCGCAGGGGGCAACCGCGGCGCTGATGGTGCCGCAGGTGCTGGCGACGCTGCATCTGCTGTTCTCAGACGCCGCCCGCGCGCGGGCGTTCGGCATCTACGGCATCGTGCTGGGGCTTGCGGGCGCCGCCGGCTTCATGCTCGGCGGCGTGCTGGTGACGCTCGACCTCGCCGGGCTCGGCTGGCGCGCGGTGTTCTTCGTCAACGTGCCGTGCGGCGTCGTCATCATTGCGGCGGCGCTGAAGATCATGCCGACGGTGCCGCGCCGCGCCGGCACGCGGCTCGATATCCCGGGCGCAATCGTGCTGTTCGCGGGCCTGCTGTGCCTGATCGGACCGCTGCTGTTTGGCCATGATCTCGGCTGGACGGCGTGGGTCTGGCTGGTGATGGCAGTGGGCATCGCTGTGATCGCGGCCTTCGTGCGGCTCGAGCGGTCCGTCGCGCGCCGCGGCGGCATGCCGCTGATCGATCTGTCGCTGCTGTCGGATCGCGCCTTCATGCGCGGGCTGGTCGCGGTGTTTTTCTTCTTCTTCGCCAACCTGTCCTTTTATCTCATCATGACCATGTTCATGCAGAAGGGCCTGCAGATTCCGCCGCTTCAGGCCGGGCTGGTGTTCGTGCCGCTGGCGCTGACCTTCGTGGTTGCCTCGCGTCACAGCGGCGTGCGCGCAAGGCATCGCGGCACGCTGGTGCTGATCGAGGGCTGTGCGCTGCAGATCGTCGGTCTCGCCGTGCTCGTCGCGACAATTGAGGTGGTCGCGGCACCGTCGGCACTGCTGCTCGCGCTGGCGCTGATGATCTTCGGCTACGGCCAGGGGCTTGTCATGGCGCCATTGTCGAGCGCGGTGCTCGCGAGCGTGCAGCCCGCGAGCGCCGGTGCCGGCTCCGGCATGTACGGCACGACGACGCAGATCGGCAACGCGGCCGGCGTCGCCGCGATCGGCGCAGTCTTCTTCGCAATCGAGAGTACGATGTCAGCACGTCTGGCGCTGTTTGCGGCATGCGCATTGTTTGTGCTGTCGATCGCAATTTCAGCCGCATTTCTGTCATGGATGCGCCGCGCCACGGCGTGAATCCGGCGCCACGCGGCGCGCATTCCTGAAAAGTTGGTGCTCAAACAAGGTGCTACGGCAACTATTTCGGCCGGCCCGCGGCGCGATCACGCATTAACGCCGATTCTCACAATTCCGCAGGGAAAGACAGCACACGGCCTTTTCATTTTGCAGTGCAGCAATTATCTGATCGGGTGACACAGAAGACCAAATCACCTCAGGAGTTGCTGTTGTCCCTGATCAACAACGTCGAATTTCTGCGTCATCTGCCGAAGATGAACGCGTTCAGCGGCCTTGGCGCACTCGCGCCGGCCGTGCCGACGCCGCTCGTCGAGACGACCGAATTCGGCGTCAACCCCGGCGATCTGAAAATGTTCTCGTTCGTGCCCGCGCAGCTGGCGCGGTCGCCCGCGCTCGTCGTGGTGCTGCATGGCTGCGGCCAGACTGCCGCGTCCTACGATCACGGTGCCGGCTGGTCGGCGCTTGCGGCGCATTACGGCTTCGCGCTGCTGATGCCGGAGCAGCAGTCTTCCAACAACGGCAACACCTGCTTCAACTGGTTCAACCCGCAAGACATCGCGCGCGGGCAGGGCGAGGCCGCGTCGATCAGGCAGATGATCGCGCATCTGGTCGGCACGCATGAGATCGACCCGCGCCGCATCTATGTGACGGGTCTGTCCGCCGGCGGCGCGATGGCCTCGGTCATGCTCGCGACCTATCCGGATGTGTTCGCTGCCGGCGCCATCATCGCCGGCCTGCCGTTCGGCGTCGCCACCGATCTGCGCGAAGCGCTGCACGCGATGATGCATGGCAGCGCGCTGTCCGCGCCCGAGCTCGGCGGTCTGGTGCGCAACGCGTCCACGCATGGCGGCGCATGGCCGAAGATTTCGGTGTGGCACGGCAGTGCCGACCGCACCGTGCACCCCGGCAACGCCGATGCGATCGTCCGCCAGTGGCTCGACGTGCACGGCCTGCCGCTTGCCGCGATGTCGAAGGCGGATGTCGACGGCCATCCGCGCGAGGTGTGGTGGAACGCCGACGGGGAAACCTTGGTCGAGTCCTACACCATCGCCGACATGGCGCATGGCACGCCGCTCGGGCTTGCCGACAATGACGAGCGCTATGGCGTGGAGGGCGCGTTCCTGATCGAGGCCGGGATCTCCTCGTCCTATCACATCGCGAGCTTCTTCGGCCTGACCGACAAGGTCCGTCAGCCGCATATCGCGCCGACCGGAATTCCGCGCGAGCGCGCCGACACGGTCTCGATGACGGTACCGGTGCCCGCGGCCGAGCCGGAGGTGGCGTCCGGCCGCAAGAGCGATCGGCCGCGCAAGCGGCGGAGCAAGGGTGTCGATGTCGGCGGCGTCATCACGCGGGCGCTCACCGCCGCGGGGCTGATGAAGTAGCTACATCTCGCCGGTCAGGAACGGATTCGTCATCCGCTCCTGGCCGATGCTCGATCCGGCGCCATGGCCGCAGATGAAGCCGACATCGTCGCCGAGCGGCAGCAGCTTGTCCTTGATCGACTGGATCAGCGTCGGGTGGCTGCCCCCGGGCAAATCGGTGCGTCCGACCGAACCGGCGAACAATACGTCGCCGACGTGGGCGAAGCGCAGCTCCTTGTTGAAGAACACCACGCTGCCCGGTGAGTGGCCGGGGCAGTGCAGGATGTCGAAGGTGAGGTCGCCGATCGAGACCTGATCGCCCTCATCGAGCCAGCGGTCTGGCCCGAAATTGCGTACCCCGGTCATGCCAAAGCGCGCGCCGCTCGAGACGACATTGTCGAGCAGATATTTGTCGGCGATGTGCGGGCCCTCGATCTTGACCTGCAGCGCGTCGCGCAGTTCAGCAGCGCCGCCGACATGGTCGATATGACCGTGGGTCAGCCAGATCTTCTCGACCGTCACGCCGGTCTGCTTGATCGCGGCCTGGATCTTCGGCACGTCGCCGCCCGGGTCGATCACCACGGCCTTCTTGGTGGGCTCGTGCCAGATGATGGTGCAGTTCTGCTCGAACAGCGTCACCGGCACGATGATCGCGCCGGCCTTCGGTTTGGTGTCGGTTGTCTCGTTCATGGGGGCACCATAGGCTTCCGGGAAACGTCGTCAACACGCACCGGAAATGCAGCTGCCCCGGCGTGTGATCCCAAAACGGACCGTGATAAGGTCACCTCCAGCAGAACAAGTTCGTGAGCAGGCCGGTACGCGGCTGCTCTCGATCATGATTCAAGTCCTCGCAGTCCGGAACTTCATGACCCAGGCTTCCAAATCACCGCTCGGCGGACCCCGGACCACCGCGCGCGCCTTCTTCGTCGCGGACCGCATCAACACGTCGGGCCTCGAGCGCGGCGACGTGCTGGCCACGACGCCGCTGGCGTTTCGCGTCAATGAAAACGGCGTGGCGATCCTGTTCCGCTACGGCGTCGTCGTTCTGATCGGCCTCAATGCGCTGGAGGAGGATGAATTCCTGCGCAGCCTGCAGTCGCGCATGACCGGCCTGTTCACGCGGCGCGAGGAGGAGATCGCAATCATCGAGCTCGCCGCCGAGAAGGAGGATCAGATTCCGCCGGGCGGCCCGATCTATCTGCAGGGCCTCTCGCCGGAGCGGCTGATCCTGGTCGGCGAGGCGTTGGCGAAAAGCGTGGTGCTGGCGCGGCACGAGCGCGAGGTCCGGGCAGTCTTCGACACGACCGAGCCGCTTGCGCGTGAGCTCGCCAAGGGCGGCCGCGTCCATCGCGGCCGCGTTGCGATCCTCAAGCACATCGGAAACGCGCTGCTGGTGCGGCATCGCGTGGCCGGACCGGTCGAGGTGTCGGAGAAGCCGGACATCCTCTGGGACAAGCCGCAGCTCGAGCGCCTCTACGCCAGGCTCGAGGACGAGTATGAATTGAAGGAGCGTGCGGAGTCGCTGAACCGCAAGCTCGCAGTCGTCGCCGAAACCGCGCAGGTGCTGACCGACATCATCGACACCAGCCGCTCGCTGCGGCTGGAGCTGATCATCGTCTTCCTGATCCTGTTCGAGGTGCTGATCACCATCTATCAGCTGGCGATGGCCCGGCATTGAACGGGCTACAGCGGCCGAATCCGGCCATCTTTCCGTCCCGAATTGTGCGTCATCCCTGAACCGATCGGCCACTCCGGGCGCGGAGCGGCCTAGGCCGGGCTGCGAGCTTGGGGGGACGGGATGGATCAGGACAACAGGGACTGGTGGCGACGCGGCATTTTCTATCAGGTCTATCCCCGCTCGTTCGCGGATAGCGACGGTGACGGCGTCGGCGATCTCAAGGGGATCATCACGCGGCTGCCCTATCTGACGCGGCTTGGCGTCGACGCGGTCTGGCTGTCGCCGATCTTCCCGTCGCCGATGGCCGATTTCGGCTACGATATCTCCGATTACACCGGCATCGACCCGCTGTTCGGGACGATGGAGGATTTCGACGCGCTGGTCGCGGCCGCGCACGATTCCGGCCTCAAGCTGATTCTCGATCTGGTGCCGAACCACACCTCCGACCAGCACCAATGGTTCATCGAGGCGAAGAGCTCGCGCGATAATCCCAAGCGAGACTGGTACATCTGGCGCGACCCGGCGCCGGATGGCGGCCCGCCCAACAACTGGCTGTCCGAGTTCGGCGGCAGCGCCTGGGCGTATGACGAGACCTCAGGCCAGTACTATTATCACGCCTTCCTCGCGCGGCAGCCTGATCTCAACTGGCGCAATCGCGAGGTCAGGAACGCGATCTACGACGTGATGCGCTTCTGGCTGCGCAAGGGTGTCGACGGCTTTCGCGTCGACGTGATCTGGCATCTGATCAAGGATGCCGACTTCCGCGATAACCCGACAAACCCGCACTATCGCGAGGGCCGACCGCCGCACGAGAAGCTGCTGACGCAATATTCGACCGATCAGCTCGAGGTGCACACCGTCATCACCGAGATGCGCGGCGTCACCGAGGAATTCGACAATCGCGTGCTGATCGGCGAGATTTATCTGCCGCTGCATCGGCTGGTCGCCTATTACGGCAACGATCTGCGCGGTGCGCAGATGCCCTTCAATTTCGCGCTGCTGTCGACCTTGTGGAGCGCGCGAGCGGTCGAGATGATCATCGCCGACTACGAAAAGGCGCTGCCGCCGGGGGCGTGGCCGAACTGGGTGCTTGGCAATCATGACCGGCCGCGGGTGGCGAGCCGGGTGGGGCCGGCGCAGGCGCCGGTCGCCGCGATGCTGCTGCTGACGCTGCGCGGCACGCCGACGCTCTATTACGGCGACGAGATCGGCATGCGCCAGGTTGCGATTGCGCCGGATCAGGTGCGCGACCCCTTCGAGAAGAACGTGCCGGATATGGGCGTCGGCCGTGACGGCTGCCGCACTCCGATGCAATGGAGCGCCGAGCGCCATGCCGGCTTCTCGACGGCTCCGCCGTGGCTGCCGCTGGCGCAGGATTTTGCCAGCGACAATGTCGCAAGTCTCGAAGCCGAGAGGACGTCGATCCTCAATCTCTACAAGGCGCTGATCGCGCTGCGGCGAAGGTTGCCGCAGCTCGTCCATGGCAGCTATGAGCCGGTGGCGGCGCACGGTAATGTGCTGCTCTACCGGCGGCGCAGCACTGAGGGCGTGGCCGTGATCGCGCTGAACTTCGGCGCGGCCGCCGCGTCGGTCTCCTCGAGCGCGATCGGCTTCAGCAATGAAGTCCTGCTGTCGACCTTGATGGACCGGCAGGGCGAGAAGGTCGAAGGCGTGCTCGATCTGCGCCCCAATGAGGGCGTAATCCTCGGACCACATCAGGACGATTGACGCCGGGTGCGGGGCTCCATGGTATCGATGTCGCTGCGCTTGAGCAGATAGTCGAGCCCACCGACCCGATACCAGCGATAGCCGTAGGCCTCGATCAGAAGCTTGTGGCGACCGGCCTCGTCGGCGCGGCTGTGGTCCTCGGTCAGGAGATTGACGAGGAGTTTGCCGGCGTCGTCGGGCAGCCCGACGTTGAACGATATCTCGAGCGGCTTTTCCGCGAAGTTGTGCACGAACAGCACCGAGTTGTTACGCCAGTCGTACCGGATGATCAGGATGGCGGGGTTTCGGCTTGCGATAACCTTGAAATCTCCCCAGCCGACCTCGGGGACTTCCTTGCGCATGCGGACGATGCGCTCGGTCCAGTTCAGCATCGAATTGGGGTCGCGCCGTTGCTTGGCCGCGTTGACGTGCTCATAGCCATACGGTCCATTGTCGATGACGGGCACACATGGCCGATCGCTCTCGGTGAAGCCGGCGTGTGGCTCGGTCGACCATTGCATCGGTGTGCGCGCGCAACCGCGTTCGGGCAGGTCGAGATTGTCGCCCATGCCGAGCTCATCGCCGTAGCGGATCACGGGCGTGCCGGGAAGCGTGCACATCACGCTGTAAGCGAGCTCGATGCGTCGGCGGTCGCCGCCCAGCATGGGCGCAAGCCGTCGCCGGATGCCCCGGTCGTAGAGCTGCATGCTCTTGTCGGCACCGAATGCCTCGAACACCGTCTCGCGCTGCGGCTTCGACAGGCGGCCGAGGTCGAGTTCATCATGATTGCGCAGGAACAAGCCCCATTGTGCGGTCGCGGGCCGTGGCTTGGTCGCCGTCAGTGCCTTCGCCAACGGCTTCGTATCCGCCGACGCCAGCGCGTAGAACAGATGCTGATTGACATGGAAGTTGAACATCATGTGCATCCGGTCGCCGTCACGCCCGAAATATTCCATGTCCGTCTCGGGCAATACATTGGCTTCAGCGAGGATGATCGCGTTGCCTTGGCGCCATTGCAGGAATTCCCGAAACGATCGCAGCATGTCGTACTGCTCGACCGGCTTGCGCCTGGAGGCGCCCTTGGTCGCGATCACGAAGGGCACGGCGTCCATGCGGAAGCCCGAGACGCCGAGCTGAATCCAGAACCCCATGATCTTGAGGATCTCGGCCTGCACATGCGGGTTCGATGTGTTGAGGTCCGGCTGGAAATCGTAGAAGCGATGAAAGTACCAGGCGCCGGCTTGCTTGTCGCGCGTCCAGGTCGATTTCTGAACGCCGGGAAACACCATGCCGGTGTTGGCATTGGCGGGCTTCCTGTCCGACCAGACATACCAATCGCGGTACGGCGAGTCCTTCGAGCTGCGCGCCGATCGAAACCAGTCGTGCTGATCCGAGGTGTGATTGACGACGAGGTCGATGATGACGCGGATGCCGCGCTGCTGGCAGCCATGGGTAAATTCAACGAAATCGCCCAGCGTGCCGTAGCGCGGATCGACGTCGTAATAATCCGAGATGTCGTAGCCGTCGTCCCTGTTGGGCGAAGGCTGAAACGGCATCAGCCAGATCGCGGTGATGCCGAGCCCGTGCAAATAGTCCAGGCGCCGGAGCAGACCGCTGAAATCACCGATGCCATCGCCGTTGGCATCCATGTAGGTGCCAACCGACAGGCAGTAGATCACTCCGTTCTTGTACCAGAGGTCGTCGATCACCAGGCAATCCTCACCAGTCCACCCGTGGCGGCGGCCGGGAGGATAAGCGGTGAAGCGGCGACGGGTTCCTGCGGAGCAGCCGTCCCGCAACAGAGCCGGACGACGCTCCGTGCCGGCCGACGCTGCCGCGCTCTATCGGTGGGAGCATGATCTCCAAGGAAAACCGGCTTCCACTTTTCCGGATCATGCTCTCGTGGAATCGGCTAATCTTCGCGCAATGGACTCATCCGCCCGCCAGATCGCGCTTGTGCCCGCGCCCGACCGACGCCAGTCGGAGACCGCGCTTGCGATCGCGCGCGGCACGGCGAGGCTTCTGAGATCGCTGGGATTTTCCTGCATCAGCGAACTGCCGCTGCCGTCCGGCCGAAGAGCGGATCTGGTGGCGCTGAACGAGCGCGGCGAGATCTGGATCGTCGAGATCAAGTCATCGGTCGAGGATCTCCGCGCCGACCAGAAATGGCAGGACTACCGGATGCATTGCGACCGGCTGTTCTTCGCCTTCACGCAGGATCTGCCGTGCGAGATCTTTCCCGTCGACACCGGTTTGATCATCGCGGACGCCTATGGCGCGCATCTGCATTGCGAGGCGCCGGAGCATCGCCTGCCGGCGGCAACCCGCAAGGCGATGACGGTGCGCTTTGCCATGGCCGCGGCGCAGCGCATCAACCGCCTGGTCGATCCGCAGGGGCACGAGTTTTAGCGAAGAACATTGCTGTTGCCCCGTCATCCCCGCGCAAAGGCCTCGCCTTTGTCGCCGGAGGCGCGAGCGGAGCGAGCCTCGAAGGATGGTTCGGCCCGGCTGGTGGCCGTCGACCCTTCGAGACGCGCGCAAGGGCGCGCTCCTCAGGGTGACGGACAGCTTGTTGGATTCCGTAGGATGGGTAGAGCGAAGCGAAACCCATCAGCTTCGGGACACCGGGAGAGAGGATGGGTATCGCTTCGCTCCAGCCATCCTACGAAGCTGCCCACCCTACAAAAGCAAATGGCCGGGACGAGCCCGGCCATCGCGAAAACAAATGAAGCGATCGCTTACCGCGGGGCGCGCTTGGCGAGGATGCGCTGCAAGGTGCGGCGGTGCATGTTGAGGCGGCGCGCGGTCTCTGAGACGTTGCGGTTGCACATCTCGTAGATGCGCTGGATGTGCTCCCAGCGCACGCGGTCCGCCGACATCGGATTGGCCGGCAGCTCGGACTTCTCGGTGCCGGTCGCGAGCAGCGCGGCGACGACGTCATCGGCGTCGGCGGGCTTCGAGAGATAATCGACGGCGCCCATCTTCACCGCGGTGACGGCGGTGGCGATGTTGCCGTAGCCGGTCAG
Organism: Bradyrhizobium australafricanum; assembly: GCF_020329495.1. Taxonomy (NCBI): domain Bacteria; kingdom Pseudomonadati; phylum Pseudomonadota; class Alphaproteobacteria; order Hyphomicrobiales; family Nitrobacteraceae; genus Bradyrhizobium; species Bradyrhizobium australafricanum. The sequence continues at coordinate 35,691 of NZ_JAGKJL010000068.1, forward strand.
CACGATCGCGCGCGCCTCGGGGCGCTTGCGCTTCAACGCCGAAACGACGTCGAGGCCGTTGCCGTCGCCGAGGCGAAGATCGACGACTGCGAAAGCGGGCGCGGCGCGGCCGATCTCGGCGAGACCATCAGATACCGTGTCGCATGACTTCACCGCGAAACCCCGCGTCTCCATCGCGCGCGACAGCCGTTCCAGGAACGGCTTGTCGTCCTCGACGATGAGGAGCGAGCGGTCGGCATGGTCATTCAGTTCAGTGATGGCGTTCACGATCCATTTTTCCCTGTGGCAGACCCCTAATATATGGGGTCCTACTGCGGCGCTGCCAAGGCAGCCGAAAGTCGCGTGCTCGTCTGGAAAGAGCAATGCATCCGTAATGCCAGGGTTGCGATTAAGAATCGTTCTTAGGATTCGGTTTCGTCGCCCGGCGCGGATTCCTCAAAGCGCTCGCGCGGCCAGACGATCTGCACCACGGCGCCGTGATCGGGAAAGGTGCGATTGGTAAACGACACCTTGGCGCCGGTGCGTTCCAGCAGCGTCCTTGCGATGAAAACGCCCAGACCGAGGCCCCCACGTGGGTTTTGGGCCTCATCCGCACCTCGGCGACGCGACAGATACGGCTCGCCGATCCGCTTCAGCATGTCGGGCGCGATGCCCGGACCGTCGTCGGAGACGACGACTTCAACGGTCTCGGCGTTCCACCACGCGTTCACCTCGACGGTCTGGTGCGCGAAATCGACCGCATTTTCGAGAATGTTTCCGACGCCATAGAGGATCGCCGGATTGCGCGCGGCGACCGGTTCAGGCGTTGCTGCGACAGCAAGCCGCACCTTGATGTTGATGCCGAAATCGCGATGCGGCGCCACCGCCTCCTCGATCAAGGTCGACAGCTTCATGGTGTCGAACGGCGCACCGCTCGATGACAATTGCGCGATCTTGCTCAGGATGTCGCGGCAGCGCTGCGCCTGCTCACGCAGGGTCTTGAGGTCGCCGGCGATCGCCGCGTCATGCACCGTCTTCTCGAGCTCGCGCGAGATCAGGAAGATCGTCGACAGCGGCGTTCCGAGCTCATGCGCGGCGGCGGCGGCGAGGCCGTCGAGCTGAGTCAGGTGCTGTTCGCGTGTCAGTACCAGTTCGGTCGCGGCCAGCGCATCGGAGAGTTGGCGCGCTTCCTCGGTCACCTGGAATGCGTAAAGGCTGGTGACGCCGATCGCGAGCAGGATCGAAAGCCAGACGCCGATCAGATAGATCGGCGGTAGCACCAAGGGATCGTCGGAGTCCCAGGGCAGCGGCAGATGGTAGAAGAACAGTGCCGAAGCGCAGGCGACCGCAAGGCAGCCGAGCGCGATCGTCAGCCGGATCGGCAGCACAGTGGCCGAGATCAGGACCGGCGCCAGGAACAGGAACGAGAACGGGTTCTGCAATCCGCCGGTGAAGTACAGGAGGCCGCCGAGCTCGACGATGTTGAAGGCGAGCAGGGCCGCGGCATAGGCCGGCTCCAGCCGCTGCATCGGGTTGAAGGCGATCTGCAGTGCCAGATTGAGCAGCGCCGAGAACGTCACGATGGTGACGCATGGGACGATCGGAAAGTCGAATTCCAGTCCCTGCGCCACGATGAAGATGGCGACGAGCTGGCCGAGCGCGGCGAGCCAGCGCAGCCGCAGGATCGTATCCAGGCGGACGTAGCGGCGGGGTTGGCGGAAATCGGAGGCGACGTCGGTCATGCCGGGACCTTAGCTGTGCCGTGGGCGGCGCACAAATTCGCGACTTAGCGCAACGATGCAGGGCGAGCCTTGCGCTTATTGTCGCAATGGCTCAATGACGGCCATATGCAACAGGTCGGGACAGGTCAGAGGCAAGCTCCGGCGGCTGAACAAGGCGAGTCGGCCGCGATCGACGTCGCGCATCTGGTCAAGGTCTACAAGACCGCCCGCGCGGTCGACGACATCTCGTTCCGCATCGCGCGCGGCAGCATCACCGGCCTGCTCGGCGGCAACGGTGCCGGCAAGACCACGACGATCGCGATGATCATGGGCCTGGTGCTGCCGACCTCGGGCAGCGTCGAGGTGCTCGGTGCAAGAATCCCCGAGCAGCGCTACGACGTGCTCGGCCGGATGAATTTCGAAAGCCCCTATGTCGACATGCCGATGCGGCTCACGGTGCGGCAGAACCTGACCATTTTCGGCCGCCTCTATGCCGTGCAGCATTTGCGTGAGCGGATCGACCAGCTTGCCGGCGATCTCGATCTCAAGGAATTCCTCGACCGCTCCAACGGCAAGCTCTCCGCCGGGCAGAAGACCCGCGTCGCGCTGGCGAAGGCGCTGATCAACGAGCCCGATCTCTTGCTGCTCGACGAGCCGACCGCCTCGCTCGACCCGGATACCGCCGACTGGGTGCGGCAGCATCTCGAGACCTATCGCAAGACCCATAACGCGACCGTCCTGCTGGCGTCACACAACATGCTGGAGGTCGAGCGCCTCTGCGACCGCGTCATCATCATGAAGCGCGGCAAGATCGAGGACGACGACAGCCCCGAGCGGATCATGGCGCGCTACAACCGCGACACGCTGGAAGAGGTGTTTCTCGACGTGGCGCGCGGCCGCCTGCGGGAGGGCGCGCCAGAGGGCACATCATGAGCGAACTCGTCAGCCAGCACCAGCACACCATTTCACTGCAACGCATCAACGCGATGGTGCTGCGCTATTGGTATCTCCTGATGTCGTCGTGGCCGCGGCTTTTGGAGCTGGTCTACTGGCCGGCATTGCAGATCATCACCTGGGGCTTCCTGCAGAATTACATCTCGCAGGCATCCGGCTTCTTCGCCAAGGCGGGCGGCACGCTGATCGGTGCCGTGATCCTGTGGGACATCCTATTCCGGGGGCAGCTCGGCTTCTCGATCTCGTTCCTGGAGGAGATGTGGGCACGCAACCTCGGCAACCTGATGATGAGCCCGCTGAAGCCGATCGAATTCCTGCTCTCGCTGATGATCATGAGCCTGATCCGGCTCGCCATCGGCGTGATCCCGATGACGCTGCTGGCGCTGTTCTTTTTCGGCTTCAACTTCTACGCCATCGGGCTGCCGCTGATCGCGTTCTTCTGCAATCTGATCTTCACGAGCTGGTCGGTCGGCGTGTTCGCCTCGGGCCTCGTGCTGCGCAACGGCTTAGGGGCGGAAAGCATCGTCTGGACATTGATGTTCGCGGTGATGCCGCTCGCCTGCATCTACTATCCGGTCGAGGTGCTGCCGGCCTGGCTGCAAGCTGTCGCCTGGACGCTGCCGCCGACCTATGTGTTCGAAGGCATGCGCTCGCTTCTGATCGATCACGTCTTCCGCGCCGACCTGATGGCGTGGGCGCTCGTCATCAACGCGTTCCTGTTCGCTGCCTCTTTTGCGATCTTCCTTGCCCTTTTGCAGAGCGCCAAGCGCAACGGCTCGCTGCTCGGCGGTGGTGAATAAATGTCACTTTCTCGTGGATTCTCGGCCTTTTAGCCCGATATCGCCCCCAGATTCGGCTCGCGGCGCATTGACGCATTGTTACGCATTGGTCAGTATGCTGCGGCGCAAAACAGGGGTCTGAAAATACTATGCCCATCGGTGAATTTGGCGGTGCCCCGCCACTAGCGGCGGAAGGCAGCCCGGCACTCACGACGCCGTTGTACTGGATGTACGAGATGGCGCATGCGTCGCTCAATCCGGTGCGCGCGGTGACCGACGCCACCAAGATCCTGTTTCAGAATCCGCTCAATCCGTGGACGCACACCGAGTTCGGCAAATCGATCGCCGCCGGCTGCGAGCTGTTCGAGCGCACCACGCGCCGCTACGGCAAGCCGGAATGGAACCTGCCGACGACCGAAGTCAACGGCATCCGCACCCCGGTCGAGGTCCGTTCGATCTGGGAAAAGCCGTTCTGCCGCCTGCTGCATTTCGATCGCAAGCTGACGCGCCCGCTGCGTTCGCCGCAGCCGCGCGTGCTGATCGTGGCGCCGATGTCGGGCCACTATGCGACGCTGCTGCGCGGCACGGTCGAGGCGTTCCTGCCGACACATGAGGTCTACATCACCGACTGGGCCGATGCGCGCATGGTGCCGCTCGCGGCCGGCCGGTTCGATCTCGAGGACTATGTCGACTACCTGATCGAGATGCTGCACGCGCTCGGCGGCAACATGCACGTCATCGCGGTGTGCCAGCCTTCGGTGCCTGTCGTGGCAGCTGTTTCGGTGATGGAAGCCAACAACGACCCGTTCGTGCCGCTGTCGATGACGCTGATGGGCGGGCCGATCGACACCAGGCGCAATCCGACCGCGGTCAACAACCTCGCGGAAGAGCGCGGCATCGAGTGGTTCCGTAACAATGTCATCACCAAGGTGCCGTTCCCGCATCCGGGCGTGATGCGTGACGTCTATCCGGGCTTCCTGCAGCTCAATGGCTTCATCAGCATGAACCTCGACCGGCACATGGACGCGCACAAGGCGCTGTTCGCCAATCTGGTCAAGGGTGACGGCGATCTCGTCGACAAGCACCGCGAATTCTATGACGAGTACCTCGCGGTGATGGACCTCACGGCCGAATATTACCTGCAGACCGTCGACCTCGTCTTCGTCAAGCACGCGTTGCCGAGGGGCGAGATGACCCATCGCGGCAAGCCGGTCGATCCGTCGAAGATCCGCCGCGTCGCGCTGATGACGGTCGAAGGCGAGAAGGACGACATCTCAGGTCTTGGCCAAACCGAGGCGACGCACGCGCTCTGCACCGCGATCCCGAACCATCGCCGCGTGCATTACGTGCAGAAGGGCGTCGGGCACTATGGCGTGTTCAACGGCTCGCGTTTTCGCTCCGAAATCGTGCCGCGGATCTCCGATTTCATGGTTTCGGCGGCCAATACGCGGCTTTCGCTGGTCGCCGCCGCCGAATAGGTATCGCCCCGGCCGCGATTTTCGCGGTCGCGCAAGCCACTGATTTAACTAAAAGAATCTCAAATCGGGCAGGGTTCAAGGGATGAGTATAATTTCATTCTTTGGGCCTTTTTCGTAACCTTGATTCATCGGAAAAATTCCGGTTCCAGCCCCTGCCTGTAGAGGTCAATTAACGTCCGACCCCTGTATATTGGGCAAATGATTTGTTTTTGCGCCGAGCGCTTTCCCTGGCGGCGGATATGGCAAAGTTCGGGCGAACTCCTGCTCCCCGGACTCTCAGAAATGGCTACTCGCGCGCTCCTCTATCGGCGGCCTGCCGAACCCGCGACCGTATTGGTCAGACACGGCTCCCAGTTCTTCACCGTCAGGTTGCGCCGGCATAGGCGCGCGCGCCGCTACACACTCAGGATACATCCAACCGATCGTGAAGCGATCCTGACGATGCCGCCGCGCGGCACGATTCCGGAAGCCAAGGAGTTCGCCAATCTCCATGGCGGCTGGATCGCCGCCCGTCTTGGCCGCTTGCCGAAGGCCGCGCCGTTCCAGCCCGGCACCGTGGTGCCGTTGCGCGGCGTGCCGCATCGCCTGGTGCACCGCTCGGGCGAGCGCGGCACGGTGTGGACCGAGACGCGCGACAGCGGCGAGAGGATCATTTGCGTCGCCGGCGGCGTCGAGTACATGGATCGCCGCGTGCACGACTTCCTCAAGCGCGAGGCGCGCAAGGACCTGCAGAAGGCGGCGCAGCTTCACGCCGCGGAACTCGGCGTGCGGGTACGCCGGATCTCGATCCGCGATCAGTCCAGCCGCTGGGGCTCGTGTACTTCGGCGGGTTCGCTGTCGTTCTCATGGCGGCTGATCCTGGCGCCGCCCTACGTGCTCGATTACCTCGCCGCGCATGAGGTCGCCCATCTCGTCGAGATGAACCACTCGGCACGGTTCTGGCGGGTGGTCGACAAGGTCTGCGCGTCGGTGACCCGCGCCAAGAACTGGCTCGATACATACGGCAACGACCTGCACCGCTACGGAATTCAGGAGTAGGGCGCGCTGTTCGCCCCGAACGTTGCTGTCATCGCCCGCGAAAGCGGGCGATGCAGTATTCCAGAGGCGTTTTGTCTTCAATCCAGGGGCTGAGGCGTACTGGATCCCCCGCCTTCGTGTTTGGTCCCTGCTGATTGGTTTGATGGAATCGGTGTAGAACGAGGCGTGGCCTTTGTCAGGGAGCACCTCGGGTCATGGAACTGAGCCTGCACGCGAACGCCACGACGACGCTGAAGACGCGCGCCTATATCCAGCGCAGCCGGAAGTCGGTTGCCGAATTGGCGACGGAACTGGGGGTCAGCGAGACCACGATCTATCGTTGGCGCGACCGCACGACGGTCGAAGATCGCTCGCACCGGCCGAAGAACCTGGTGACCAGCCTGTCGGCTGTCGAAGAAAGGGCGGTTTGCGAGCTGCGGACGTCGCTGCAGTTGCCGCTGGATGACATCGTCGAGGTGATGCGGCGATGCATCAACGCCAAGCTGTCCCGCAGCGCCATTCACCGCTGCCTGCAGCGCTCGCCAAGCCTGACAAACCCAAGGCCGGCATCTTCGAGACCGCCAGCATCGGCTTCATCCATATCGACGTGAAGTATCTGCCGTCCCTGCAGCGCCGCACCAGCTATGCCTTCGTCGCCATCGACCGCGCCGCCCGCTACGTCTTTGTCGAGATCCATTCCAGGCGGGACGGGGCCACCGCGACCGGCTTCCTCGAGCGCTTCCTGGCCGACTTCCCGCACCAGGTTCACACCATCCTGACCGACAATGGCGCGGAGTTCACCGACCGCTTCGCTGTCGACAAGAAGAACAAGCCGCCCGGGAAACCTTCCGGCGACCACCCCTTTGATCGGCTCTGCAAGCAGCGCGGCATCCAGCATCGCCTGACCAAGCCTTACCACCCGCAGACCAACGGCCTCGTCGAACGCTTCAACCGGCGTATCGCCGAAGCCATTGGCCGCGAACAAAAGCGCGGCAGCGCCCGGCGGACCTTCATCGACCATGCCGATCGCGACGCCTT